>CAZSXS010000004.1:0-66782 GCA_964611385.1 uncultured Defluviitaleaceae bacterium | reverse complement strand
CCTGTGTTTCTGCTATGACAATCACTTATCATGAGTTAACTTTATAATCATTAAAAATAATTGACACTTCTTTTCATATATGCACCTACGCTTCTGTTGTATTGTCATCCAAACACTCTACCAACTCCATAATGCCCATCCGATTCCCCAAGTCCCACTCAGCCAAAGCCAACAACTGTGGTCGGATAGCCCGGATTTTTTCATTGACAATGGACTTCATCTCTTCTAAGGAGAGGCTTAGAGAACTGATTTGTCCACTAGGCCAGAAAGCAAACAAGTCTATAAGCACATCAATCGCAGAGCCTCTGGATATTCCGTTGTTCCCGTTGATTGCGACTTGAATAATAAAGTCAATCGCTTCAATAGCAGCAGGGTAATATACACCCGCATGATTATTACCCACCGCAAACAGAAGGTCGTTGCATAGGGCGCTGTTTGCTAATCGATTTTGCGCAATACCCTCTTCTCCGCTGGATGCGTATGTATCAGCTAACGCTATTGAGGCCAATCGCTTAAGGGTTTTTGCCAGTTTTTCTGGGTCATAGTATGTAGGGCCATTGTATTTCTTCCAGTCCACCAAATCAACGGCGTTGAAAAAATCATCTACATGCAAGCTGGGCTTCTTCAAAGTGCAGCTCCATTTGTAATGCATGTTGTAGAAGCATTCTTCGTCTTTGTATTGATCCGGCTCAAGAGTACCGTTCCAACCTCTCTTCGTTACATGTGGGCGTTCGTAGAGGATGTCGATCTTTCCGCTGGAGCTTGCAGAGATGGTGATCATGGTATTGAGGTATTCTCTTTCAAACAGTAATTCGGCATAGGCATGTAGGTTTATAAGCTGGTTATAATAGTCATCTTTATCTTTTAAGGTGACTCCGTCAATCCAAGGACTACCCTCAACCCGTAACGCTTTCTGCTTATCGCCATCTTGCGTCTTATGCTGTATGTCCCCTAGCCCCTCCTCTTGCTTCTCATCTGGTATGAAGTAAAACCGTAGCTGCATGAAATAGTCGGTAAAGAAAAGGTATACTTTGATTTCTTTGACGGGTGCTTGGATTATGCTGTAGATGTAGTTTAGGAGTGTGTTGAATTTGTTGGGGTAGTTTAGTTGATTTTGTTGATTTTGTTGATTTGGGCAAGACAGATCTGCTTGATTTGGTTGGGCAGACACAGCCTCGCCCTGTTTCTGAGAGGCCTCTTGTTCTTCAATCAACGAACGAGCCGAACTAATTTTATGCGCAGGGGATTCCTTTAATAAATCCGTTGAATCTCCAGTCCTTCTTTCTGTCAACGCATCACCATCCAAGAAACGTTTGAACGCGCTCATCGCCAAGTCTCTCACGCCAAAGCACACAAAGAACAGGCTCCAGCTATTAATCGAAGCGGCTCCTCTGATGGAAGCAGATTCATTGACGAGCAGCCATTTCTCCAAATCATATTCAATAGCCCAGTCGCTGTCAGGAAAGGTCTGGCTATGAGAAACAAAGTATCCATTTAAGAAGTGATAGAAATAGTCAAGCCGATATTTACCTACATATAAAGCCGGGCGCTTCATCATGCTGCGTATGAGATCCTTTTTAGTTTGGGCACCCTTTTGGTAAAAATAAGGGCCGCAGTCTTTTTCGTGTGTATGGATATATGTCCATGTAAAGTCTGAGCTGGTGACAAACACCTCATCAAACTCGTTCAGGAGTTCAGCGGTGAGGCTGTCGTTATTTTTGATCTTGAACGAGAAGTTCTCGTCGCTGAAAAAAAGTATGCAATCCTCCTTGGATTGTGCGTCAAAGACCTTACAAGCACTGCTCTCCTTTATGCAGTCTAAGTGGCCGTAACTAAAGACATGCCAGAGATACCCTCCAGGAATCTCATAATGAAAAGCGTGATCTTTTGCATAGGATTGTAATTTGGGCGGAATAAAGCTGTTATACCACCTTTTCTTGAAAACATCTGTCATGTGATCACTGAAAAACTCATATCGCACTCCAGTGCTTTGGAGCATTTCTGTAAATAAGCGCTGGGTATTATTGTAGTTGGCTTTGATTTTGTCCATGGGTCTCCTTTCTTTGGGGGGATGGGGATAAACAAAATGGGCTATTCTTGAAGTTTCATAGGCTTGTACGCTCAGAAACCAGTGGTTATTCTGTCAACTCAAAATCCAGTTTGCCCTGCTCTACCCCATTGACAATAAGCGTAATCGAATGGATACCTGGGTAATGCTTCCTTACACTTAGATCTGCAAAGGAATGTTTTTTCTGGTATAACTTCTTTTCATTTTCTTTTACTGAAACTTCCGATATTTTAAATATTTTTCTGTTTCTTTTGTCATTGGATTTCACATAGTCGATTCCATATTCCAATCGTACTTTTGTCGCTTCCTTTGCCAAAACTACAAAAGAAAAAGTAATATCCTCACCAATCGAAATCAATGTTTCATCTAAAGCAAAGTCATGGATATCAATTGAAGTATCATCATCATATCCAACAAGAGCCAGGAGATCACGGTTCCCTTTTTTAAGTAGTGTCCTGCAACCATGCTTTACGATCCAGTCTGTATTCTCATTTTTACCGTACCAATCCTTTGCAAGCTTTACAACTAAATCCGGGTGTGTCTTGGAAATGTCGTTTAGGTTATTGGCGACACTTTTTCGTACATGAAGCGACGGGTCGACCTTCAGTTGTTCCAAGATAGGCAAGATAGGCGTAGGGTCTTTTTTGAAACTGGTTAATGCCTGCCCCCACGGCAATTGAGGGCGACAACCTTCACAAGCAAGCCTTCGGACCAGCTCATTTTCATTCTTGGACCAAGCATACATCTGTGCCATCATACGCTTTTCGTGGTTAATGATGAATGACCTTACTGCAAGCTCCGAAGATGCATACTGAGTATATCTCGCCAAGGCAGCCATAGAAACATCCCAATTGGCTTCATCTTGCCCGTAAATCTCAACAAAAATTGGAAAGAAGACAACAAAGCCGTCCAGCCAGGTGCCATAGTTCATGACCACTTTATCAATAATACCAATGGCTGTTTTATAATCCCCAGGCAAGTATTTACCCAAGTTCATACTTATTTGTATTAATCTATCTTTTAGCTCTAAATTTTCCCATGTTTCATTCATTGTTGATAATAAAAACTCGTCTATCTGAAATTCGCTATAGACCGATTGAATGTCCAAGGCGAGTTCTCGAAGTGATTCGTGATTGTATCTGTTTTTGATTAAGTCTGGCATGTGTATTTACCTCCTGGGATGCATAACAAGTTACACAGGCATCATAAATGCCGCTTCTTCTACTGCAAGCCTACTTTTTGGTGTAATGCGTATGGTCTGCGAAAGTTTGATAAGATAATTTTTATCGCATAACCAATCTAAAATACCGTGCAAATCATGCATACTCGCATTGTAATAATTACTGATTTGTGTACCTGTTTTTATTTCGCCATCGCCAAACAGTCCTCTTACGACATTAAGTACAGCATCAATATGTGTCATAAGATAGTCGTCCATATCTTTGAGGGTTGCTAAAATTTCTTCTCTCGTCATATCACCTGCAAGCGGTCTATGATAAAATTTTTTCATAAGCGCAGGGTTAAGCCTTTCCGCTTGCCGTATGGCTTCACGGGTGGGTACTTCATTGTGTGAGGATACCTCAATTTTTGCCACCCCATCAGCGGCGATGGTGAGATAATACCGTGCATAGGTAAGGTCGTTTATGGTGACAATCCATTTTTCCACCTTTTCCATGGTACCCAGAAGCCCCATAATGGAAAAGAAGATGCTTTTTTCAACGTCTGCTTGTCCGATTTTCTTGTTTTCCTCGAAATATTCGTTGATAGTTTCGTCCGTGGTATATACCACCTTTGATGTTGTAGCAAAGGAATGACCTACCGAGCCTGTTAATGTTTTTTCCATATAGCGTCGCATATCACTACGCTGACCGATACCTATGTTTAGTAATATATTATCTTCATACAAACAAAAACTCTTTTTATCAAGTTTCTGATCTCGTATTATGACATCAATATCAATATCACTCCGCTCCCAAACTGCTCCCCGTGCCGCACTGCCATATACAATAACAGCAATTACATTTGGGTCGCCACGAACCTTGTCCACAAAGCTCTCAATCGCTTCATGATAACGCTTTGCAAGTTCCTTACTCTGATTTCTCATAACCTCATCCATCTTTTATCCTCCTAAGAAATTCTATTGTTCAATATTTCGGTTTTATATTATGTTACCACCTTCAACTTTCGTACATTGCCATATCTGAAGGTCTTTCAACTTAACGTCTGAGTAACCAAATAAAACAATGCATCAACTTTATCAGGATATTTTGATGCAAACATATCTTAACTGCCATTGCTATTATATAAGCTCATGCAGGGTATTCAGACAATGTTTACAGAGCAATCTCTTTCATCAACCTTTAGTCCAACCAAAACAACACATTCAAGTCAACATATTTCTGACTAGCATCTATACCTTCTAATCTGCCCCTATTGCAATATTGCCAAATAACAATTCTACCATTCGGTATAGAAGGCTGTTTGATTAAATCTCTCATCCAAAAATCATACTCACCAAAGTCATCTATTAAATAAGCATAATAGCTTTCATATGTTGAGTAAATCAATGGTTTAACGCCTAACGCTTCTTCTACTTTCAAAAGAAAGGCTTTTGTTTCATTAATTATGCGTCTTTTTTCAATATCATCTTCATTGTCAGCTACTTCAAAGTCCAAAACAGGTGGCATTGTCAATGTATACTTAATAATTGAATTAAGAAAGTTTTCAGCTTGATTATGACCTGTTGTTTCTGTTCTGAAAAAATGATAGGCGCCTGTATGAATCCCTGCACCTTCAGCATTTATCACATTCATATCAAAATATGGATCTTTATAGGAGCTGCCTTCAGTGGCTTTTGCAAAAGCAAATTTAATCCCCTTCTCATGCAGAATTTCCCAGTCAATATCCCCTTGATATCTGGCTACATCAACTCCTTTTATTTCATAACCCATTAATACAGGGTCAATTGGCCACCATAAACCATTGTAAGCAAGAATTATAAAAGTAACCATAGAGGTTAATCCCGCAAGAAATATGACAAGCATTTGTAAGGCCGTATTGTTGATTTTTTTCCATGCAATTACCAACAATGTTCCTACAAAATAACAAGCTATGTCTTTTAAATCGAAAGTCGTGCCAAGCACAACACGTGCAATTCTATTATCCTCTAGCCCTAATAAGGAAACAATGTTTACCAGCTGCATTAGCTCCACAGCAGTGGCAAAAATAAATATGCAAATAGGAACCCACTTGATGTTGACGCTAAAAAAAGAGCGATATATAGAATATATCAGTAAAATAACAATGATATCACCAACGTAAGGCCGAACCAACGAATCGTGAATATATATCGCTATTAGTATTTCAATGAATAAAAATAGAATGGATAACAAAAAGTACTTTGGGCTCAATTTTATCATCGTACTTCACCTATGGTAATTTATTATATGCTATAAATAAATGCTTTGTATGGCTCTCTGTCTTTCGCCTTAATAATGCATTATAAAGCAGAATACAAAATGACACAAGGGCAAGCGTTAGAAAATTTCGCAACAGAAATTCATTGAAGGTATATTTTAATCTTCAACATCCTCCCATAGCGGTAGCCCTCGCTGTTAAGTTCAACGACAATTATCCCACAAATATATGGCCCCAGTTTCTATGCAAAACAAAAGCGAGTGCTTTTACTTTTAGCACTCGCTTTTGTTTTGCATAGAATCCGCCAAATTTCGGATAAACTTACAACTCATTAGACCACCAGCTGAGGTATTCCCCCTCAAGAAAGCCCACTCCTTCATTTATGTATCAAGAACAACCATCTTCCTATATAGTTAGGATTTTTTTCAAAATAGCTGATCATAAATTTAAACTCTTGCTCTGATTCAGCAAATGCCGCCTCACCTATTTCTGCAATCAATTCGTCCTTACTGTCTTCAAAGTATCTCCATGATTTCCAAAAATCCATCAATTCACTTGAAAAATCAATTGTTTCAAAACGATACCCCATTTCATTTGCCCATTTTCCGATAGGGGTTCCTTGTGGCGTGTTTGTTTTATTTTCGTAGATAGTAGCAGGGCAGTTTTCCCAAAAAACAGCAATAATACCATTATCGCTCAGCAATTCTATACAGCGTGAAAGGACTTTATGAATATTGTCAATGGATTTACAAAAATAAAGGGTGTCAATCGAAAGCACAATGGAAAAATCGTTATTCGGCAAGTTGATATCTAAAAAATCCATTTTTTTATACTCAATTTTTGCATTAGCGTTATGTGCAGTGGCATAAGAAATAGCCTCATCATCAAGATCAATTCCAACTGCCTCGCATTGCAATTTTTCAGCAAACCACTTTGTTATTTGCCCTGCCCCGCAGCCTAAATCCAATAGTTTCCCACCCTTTGGCAGTATCAGAGCCAATTTTTCCACCTGCTTTATAGTTGCCATCCCCATTTGCTTTAAGTCTTCTCCGAAGACTTGTGCATTTACTTTTGAATATGCAGGGCTTTCAAATGTTCTCATTGCATCCACCTCACATGATCTAAAAAATTAGTATAAGCTTGTTTCCAAGTTTCGTTGGTAAAGAAGCCGCTTGTTTCGCCTTTGGAAATTGCTAATTCAGTTGCAATTTTAAAAAACAGTCCAAAATAGTCTCTACCCGTCCTCATTGCCAAAAAAACCAGTTCCAACCAAACCCTACCGCACGCATAGACTTTTGACTTTTTTGTTTGCTCAATAGTAGCCTCAATATCGTACTCAACTCGATGTTCAATGACAGCAAGGCCGGATTCTGTTTCTTCCAGCATGGTATAAGAGGCTCGAGTGTCAAAGTCAAGGGGTAGTCCGCAAGAACCAGGGTTAATAATGAGCTTTTCACCACAATATCCATAGCTTTGTAAATGGTTGTGGCCAAACAAGATAACCTTAGCCTCTATTTTACCAAATAAGCTTTTAAACTCATCCTGCTTTAGTAATTCACTAAAATCACAAAGAAACTGTTCATGAGAAAAGAGCCTTTCTATCATTTTCTTATGGAATTGCGAGCTTGTACAATCTGCTTTGATTCCTTGCAGCATGTCTTTTGGATAATGGCTTGCGTAAATAAAGCCACCGCTTTGAAGCGGAATATAGGCGTCTTCTTTAAGTGTTGAAATAAAAGCAAGTGCTTCCTCGGACAGTTCACGATAGGTTTGGTACATTGCCCCCATTTGGTCAAATACCCACGCTGCTTGATTTTCTTGGGACAATGCTTTTAAATAGACTTCTTTGTTTCCCAAAACAACATCGGCGTTTTTTAGTAAGGAAATATACTTCACCACTTCATTAGAAAATGGCAAGTCAAATACATAGTCTCCTATAAAAATAAATCGATCCACTTTGTTCAAAGTTGCATGTTCAATCACTTTGATTAATGCGCTGTAGTTTCCGTGAACATCTGAAATGATTGCTGTTTTCATTTTTTACCTCTATAAAGATTGTTCTCGTCTGTGGTATTTACGCCCATCTTTCATAACGCATAAAATGCGAATGAAATTCAGCAAGATTCGAGCTGAGCAACCTCATGCACTGACAGTCTTTCCCTCTCACGCCTTCTGTATAAACATCCACCACTGAGGCTCAAATCCGTCAAAAAACACTTCTTTACCAATCTTTGCCTCTTCGACCCATTTTCGAACTGTTGGAAGGAGCGTTTCCCACAATTCATAATTTAGCCCCAAATCTAAATCGGCTTGATACATAAAATGATTGATTATGATGTAAGAACCTTCCTTTAAGGTATCCAAACAAGATGAAAACACCCCAAGAAGTTCCTCTTTGATCGTACTTTCATAGGTGCCATTGGCATATTCGCTATTCATACAGCTGATAATTTTCGGAAGAATACCAAACCAGTCTTCATGAATGGTATCCAAGCCATTCTTTCGGGCAATCATGTCATACATAATATCGTTCACGGCATGTTCAAACAGCACCGCATCAAATTGACTAGGCTGAGCATAAACACCCATCATTTGCGCCTGTTCCTCAATGACTTTTATTTTAATTGGCAGATGGCTTGTTTTTTCATAAAGATATTGGGTTAACTGTTTATTTGTATTAGCTGCCGTATAGGACGTTTGGGGATGGTTAAAGATACGAGATACCGTTAATGGAATGACATCATTAGAGCCGGGGGCTATTTCAAATACAGATACAGGTGCCTGAAGCCCTGTCGCCAACAATGCATCAGCCCACTTATTTCTAAAGTATAAGGGGTGCAGTACACCTACATCACCCACAGGTTTCTCAAGCAGATCCCTCAGTAAGTCGTTTCTTTTTTCTAATGAGAGTTTATCCAAATCCGCTTTTTCATTACTATTTAATACTGCTGTTGCCTTATCAGTAAATAGTATTTGTTGCCACCTTTCAAAGTTATCCATTGCAATCATTTTTTCTTCCTCCTTTTCAAATAAAAAGTAAAAGATACAAAGGGAACAAAACTAAACTGTAAAATAAGAAACTGCATTAGTAAGCGCTTGAGACAGAGACACAAGTTCTTCGGCGGCACTTGCTGTTTCTTCAGACGCAGCAGAATTGCTTTGAACAACAGAAGAGATTTCAGTAATTTCATCATTAACCATATAGATCGCTTGACCCTGTTCTTTAGTTGAACTAAATATTTGGTTTATCATTTTGGAGATAGAAACGACATCATTGATAATCGTGTTTAAAGCAGAGGCTGTAATATTTGCTATTTTTGTACCTGTATCCACTTTTTCAATTGATTCTTCAATTAACTGAGTGGTTTCGCTAACCGCTTCTTGGCTTCTTAAGGCAAGATTGCGCACTTCACCAGCTACAACGGAAAATCCTCTTCCATACTGACCAGCTCGAGAAGCTTCAATTGATGCATTAAACGCCAGAAGATTGATCTGAAAAGCGATTTCTTCAATGACCTTTGTTAGTTTTGATATATTGTTTGAAGATTCCTTGATCCCATCCATAGATGACAACATCCGATCCATATCTTCATTACCCAAGCGTGCATTCTCTATGGATCGGTCGGATAGCTCAGTAGCGGTTTGTGAATTTGTCGTATTTAATTGTGTTTTTTCACTGATCATCTTAATGGATGACATAAGCTCAGCAATCGAGGAAGTTTGCTTTGTTGCTCCGTTCGCTAAATCAATTGAGCTTAAAGAGATCTGGTTGGCTCCGGATAAAACATTATTAGCCGATATACCAATATCACAAATAACTCTGTTAAGGGTCTGAATGATATTGTTGATTGAAAGCTTGATTTGATCATACTGGCCAACATAATTTCTGATAATGCCTTTTTTTAAGTTGCCATTGGACACATCTTTAAGTATTTCGCTTATTTCAGTAATATAAGAACCTACTTCGTGAGTCGTTTGATTCAAGCTGCTTTGCATCGTAGCAAATTCTCCCTCAAACTTCCCTTCCATTTTGGCAGAAAAATCGCCTTCTTCTATCCTGGATAAAACGTGCTGCACTTCTCTTAAAGGAATAGAGATTGCAGTAACCAGCATATTGAGCGCATCCATTATGTTTTTCCAATCACCCTGATATTGATTAGAATTAAACCGACAATTCAGATTTCCGGCTGTGGCTTGCTTAATTAGGTTATTAATCTCATTGGACACTTGAATTAAATTACTTTGAACATTTGTGATGGTGTTTGTTAAAATAACCTTTTTGCCAGGGAATTTTTTCACCTCAAAATCAAAGATACCTTCACCAATATTTTTCATGTAACCAATCAGCGTTGTGTTATCCTCCCCAAAGATATTCACTAAATTGTTAATTGAATCAATAATGTCTTTATATCTTCCGTGAAAGCCTTCCGAATTAAGCCGAGCCTCAATATCTCCTTGGCTAAACTCAACATTAAATTTGGAAACTTCATTTATGATCGCTTCAAATATGGATACCATTTGCGCTATATGATTTGATAGTTGATCGATTTCATCATTCGTTTGGGTAATTGCGATTTTTTCGCTAAAATCACCATTCACCACTTTGTCAGCGCATCTCATTAATTGCTTAATAGGCTTTGTAATAACCTTCGCAACATAGAGTGTAATCAGTATAGTTATAGTTGTCAAAAACCCGGAAAATACATTCATAAAAACGTGTGAAGCGTCCTCAAACCGTTGCATTCTATATAATTGATCATCAAATAAATCATTCAATTCAGTTCCCTTTTGATCTAGATGATCGTTTATTTCATCTACAATTTTATTTACTACTAAGGTATCTTGCATTGCTTTGTCTTTATCCGTATATATTGTTGAAACAATATGATCACATAATGGAATATAATTATTTTTAATATCAGCAATCAATTCATCAGCCCAAGTAATTTGTTCATCGACAAATTTTTTATCTAAGGATTCGTCACTATTTATAGAATCTTTGTACTTGCCTAATTCAATTATAGCTTCATTGACAAAGTAATTCAGATTCTCTTTATCTGAATTAAGCTCATCCTTGCTACCAAAAAAACCCACAATGTTTTGTAAATTAAGATTAGCCCTTGAAAAATTTCTTCCAACTGAAATAACATAAGTTCTCGCATGTATAGGGCCGCTTATTAACAGTTTATACCGTGAACCCAGATTCTTCATAGCCATGACGGCAAACGCTACCATAACGATAGAAACAATAATGACTAACCCGAAACTAGCTAGAAGCTTTGATTTGATTCTCATGTTCCTGTACCAATTCATTAAATTCCCCTCCAAAATTCTGTTGGTTTCCAACAATTATAAAAAATAGCACAAAGTCTAAAATAGAGGGATACCCTCGATTGATTAAAAAGGAAGCATATGTCAGCCTTACGTTTGCGCTACAACACATAGTACATAAAAGCCAACGCAATGTCAACAGATTATGAAAAAGTTACCAAACTAATTCACGACAAAGCTTCAGAATTACAAGAGAATTAGTATTAATATTATGAGGGTTTTTGTTGCTTGGAGAAGAACAGCTTGGTCCCAGTATTGCAGTACGAATACAAAAGGCGTATGGGCATCGCAACAATACCCATACGCCTTTTGCACTATAACCGCTTTGCTTCGAAAATCCTTTTCAGCTTTTCAAAATCTTCCCCTCTCATCCATTGCTATTCCACTTCCCTTAGCCGTTCGACCAGAGCTTTCTTTTGGAATAGCTTAATAGACAGAGCGGATATGAGGATGGGGGAGAGTGTAATTAGAGCAGCATAGAGTAGGAAATACCAGATGGGGAAGCTGTAATGCATGTAGTCTGCTCCGTAGCTCTTCATGATTAGAATAAAGATGTAGCCGCAAGCCGTTCCCGCTGATACGGTCAAGAGCAGGTTCCATAGAGTCAACAGCAAGCCTTCTCCTTGAATCATAAGGGTCAGCTGACGCTGATCCATGCCTATGGATTGGAGCATGGCAAATTCTCTTTTTCGAGTCAAGACATTGGTGATCAGGGTGTTGATCAGATTGATCAGGCTGAAAGAGATGATGAAGCAGGTTATCCCCAAGACAAAGCTGTAGAGGGTTCTGAAGGAATTTTGATCCTGTAGGATCCCTTCCCGTAGCGTTGCCATTTTTAACAGTGGGCTTTCATCGACAATAGACTGTAATTGTTGTTCGACTTTCGCCCCCTGTTCTTGAAAGTCAGATACCGACACGATGAGATTTCGAGTTAAGTTAAAGCCCTCGACCATCATTTCCCTTATAAGCGGCTCCGGCGCCAGAAACCATCCGGCAGAATAAACCTGCAAATAATTTTCGGGCGAGTAGTCAACGCTTCCAGCAATGGTAAAGCTGCTTTCCACTTCTTCCTTCCCGTCATACCAACGCAGGTTTATGCTGTCCCCGATCTCAAATTGCCAGCCGTAAATTTCTTTCGCCATATTATTCAGGACGACCAGTATCTCCTTGTTTGCCACCATACGCTCATAGTCAAGGCTGCCTTCCTTCAGTCCGCTTCGCAGTAGCTCTGCCTCTGCTTGGTTAAAGGGATTGATCGAATCATCGGAGCGTATCCCCTTGTAGTCAAATTTGACTGCAAGCTTTTCCAAGGGAATAAGTGTTTTTACACCCTCTATCTTGGAAATCCGATCGAATAGCTCTTGATTCATGGGGTTGCCCTGAGCTTGAACACCGGTCATACCAAAGGGGTTGGTTTGGGCAGCGTTTTCGGAAAGGGATAGAAAATATTCACCGTGTTTAAAATTCCCTTGTCTGGAGTATTCTTCTTGATTGATGGAAGTAATCATGCTGGTTCCGGCCATGAAAAGGATACCGCCAAGGCATAAGGACAGGATGGTCAGCACTGCTTTTTTCCTGTTTCTTTTTACGTTCAGTCGTGCCAGGTGCCAGGGGCTTAGGCTGCCCACTTTCACTGTTCGTTGAAAGCGTTTGATATCCTCTTCGGCCATGTTCGTCCGAAGGGCCTCAATGGGGGATACCTTTGCGGCTAAGTCTGCCGGTTTGCCTACAGAGATCAGTACCGTCAGCAGATCGGCTAGCCAAACAATGCAGCCGATTAGGAGTGTTGTCTTCCAGTTCCAGCCATCGGGTCTTATGAAATAAGCATACAAAGCGCCCATCACAAGACCGAGGGGTGCGCCCAAGAGGCATAAGAGCAGGCCTTCTTGTCTTACGATGCGCTTGACTTGCTTTTTGGTGGCGCCCAAGGTACGTAACTGCCCAAACAGCTGGGTTCTGCCCACCACCGAAATATAAAACACACTGTAGATCACCAAAAAGCTAACCAAGAGAATAATAAAGAACAGCGTGATCAAAAGCAGCACATCTCCAAAGCTTGAAGATAGAGACAGGACAAAGATATTGTTTTCATTGATATGTTGTCTTTGGATCCCGCAGTCGCTGCCGATGGAGCGGATGGTCTCCAGAAATTCCTGGTCTGACATCCTTTCGGCTCCAACAATGCGGACGGCTACATGGTAGTTATGTTCTTTGAGCTGAGAGCCGTTTATAGCATAACTCTGGGAAAACAGCAGATTGTAGACATTGGAAACCATACCCGTATCAGTGTAGCCGCTGATGATGAATTCTTCTTGGCTGCCGTCCAAAAATTGAAAGGAAAGTCTTGCACCCAGTGCGGCTGCTTTCCCGATCTGCGCCATATAGGATTTATCCACAGCGATCTCGTTTTCGGCCTGAGGATAGTTGCCCTCAGTGATACGGGGAATGAGCATTTTGGTGCCCTTTTGCTCGTAAAACCGGGGAACCACCATAAAATTTTCGATTTCCATGCTTTGTCCTTGCTTGAAAAGATACAGCTCGGCTATGCGTTCATCTTTTTCCAGGACTTCAATTTGCTCCGGCGTTACCCGATAGTAAATCACATGCTGCATTTGATTGATCTGTTTTTTGGTGCTTTCGTTCATGGCGGTATAGGACAGGGTAAGGCCCATTAGCAGGCTGACAGAAAGCACAATCGCCAGCACGGTAAAGAGGTTTCGGAGCTTGTTGTTTTTTAGGTTTTGCAGAGCCAGGTCCCTAACAAAGGCTTGATTGTTATTTTTCATGGCTGCTCACCTCTGCCTTGATTTTGCCATCTTCAATATGGATAATTCGGTCGGCCAGCTGTGCAATCTGTTCGTTATGGGTAATCATCATGATGGTTTGATGGAACTTCGTGGAGGTCATCTTTAAAATGCCCAATACATCCTGACTGGTTTTGCTGTCCAGGTTTCCTGTGGGCTCGTCGGCCAGGACGATAGAGGGCTTTGTAGCCAAGGCCCGAGCGATAGCCACTCGCTGCTGCTGTCCGCCCGACAGGGTATTGGGAAGGTTTCCTTGCTTTTCAGAAAGGCCTAGGGTACGGATGATTTCATCCACAAAGGCCTTATCCACCTGGTTCCCATCCAGGGCAAGAGGCAAAATGATATTTTCATAAACATTTAAAATAGGTACCAGGTTGTAATTTTGGAAGATAAAGCCGACATTCCGTCTACGGAAGATTGTTAGCTGTTCATCCGTCATCTTAGACAGTTGGTTTCCGCCTACAATCACCTCCCCCTCTGAGGGTTTATCCAAGCCCCCCAGCATATGCAAAAGAGTACTCTTGCCCGAGCCGGACATGCCTACCACAGCCACAAACTGCCCCGCCTGCACTTCCAAATCAACGCCGTCCAGCGCACGAACCAGATTCGGTTCCTTCCCATAGTATTTTTTCAGTCCCTTTGTCAGTAATATGGACATGTATATTGCTCCTTTTCTTTTTGAGTATGGGATGATTGTAAGGCAGCGTTCTTACAGCAGGCTTACAAAATCTTGATCAATTCTTACAGTTTTGTAAGTGCCGTGTTTGCAAGCATATTGTTTTGCAAAAACAAAGAAAAGGTAGTCCATGCACCCGGTTCTGAATCCACCATAATATAACCGCCTTGCTTCTCTAGGATCAAAGAAACTAGGTACAGCCCCAGCCCGGAGCCCTCACTGTCCTTGGCATTTTCGGCCCGGTAAAAGCGTTTGAAAATCAGGTTGAAATCTGTCTTCTTGATGCCGATTCCATGGTCGGTAATCATAATTTTGGTGTATAAGCTCAGGGTCTCGACCCTGATTTGAATTTCACTGTCGGGAGGGGAATACTTGACCGCATTTTCCAGGACATTCGCAATGGCCTCTGCTGTCCACTTTTTATCATGATACAGCAGGATATTTTCAAAATCTTCCACACGGATATTGATATTTTTCTTGGCAGCAGCGGAAATAATACTCTCTACGGAGTTTCCTATAGTCTGCCGGATCTCCGCATTCACTGGGGAAAGCGTAATAGCACCCACCTCCAGACGAGACATTTTGATCAAGCTGTTCATCATCCACTGTAGTTTCCCCGACAAGGCATGGATACGCTCCAGAAACTCTTGCCTGTCCTGATCCGACAGCTTTTCCGATTTCAGCAGTTCGGAATACATTGAAATCCCTGACAAGGGGGTTTTCATCTGGTGGGACATATCTGAGATAAAGCCCTGTATGCTTTCCTTTTCGTCTTGAAGCTGCCCAGCTTCCGATAAGGTTCGCTCCAAAATCCGATGAGCTTTGTGATTCAGTTTTGAAATCCGGTCTTCTCCCAGCTTTGTAGTCGGAGGAAAGGCTTCTTTATTTAAAACATGCTCCAGGGTATCGTCAATGCGGTCAAAGGCCCTTTTGACATACCGACGACTATGTAGGAAGAACAAAACACAAGCGCTTGCAGCCACACTGCAAACGATGATACAGCAAACAATCACATAGAACATCATTTCATTCCTTTACCCAAATATAACCCATTCCGTGAACGGTCTTGATGATTTTCGGCTTTTTGGGATCAGCTTCTACCTTTCCCCGAAGCCGACTGATATTAACAGACAGGGTATTTTCGTCCACGAAGTTCCCATCCTTATCCCAAAGGGCAGCCAAAATTTGATCCTTTAATAAAATCTGCCCTGCGTTTTGCATAAAATAATGCAGGAGGCGAAACTCCGTGGCGCTGACGGGGATTTCCGTTTCGTCCCTGTAAAACTTACAAAGTGCTAAATCCAGTCGGCAGTTCCCTAGCTTCAGTTGCACGGACTGTTCCCGATTCAAGCGGCGAAACAAGCTATCGACTCTGGCACGGAGCACGGACAGCGAAAAGGGCTTTGTGATATAATCATCCGCGCCATACTGCAATCCCTGCACCTCATCAGTTTCCAGGTCGCAGGCGGTCAGCATAATGATGGGTACATTCGACTTCTCCCGTATGGCTTTACAAAACTGCAACCCACTCCCATCAGGCAAGCCGATATCCAAAAGCAAAAGATCAATGTCCCCTTGTTCAAAAAGCGTCCGGCCACCCTTCAAGGTATTCGCCGTCTTCACAGCATAGCCTCCGCTTTCAAAAGCAAAGGCAATACCACGACTTAAATTTTCGTCATCTTCTATAATTAGTATTGTTTTCATCGTTATACATCTCCTTCTTAAAACCGTGGGGAGAACCAACTTGTTGATTTACCCCTCCACCCTCTTCCTCCTCTTTTCAAAAAAACCGGACAGGAAGGTCAAATAAGTTTCACAGAAATCTTGAAAGACACAGTCTTATATAGTAGCTTACAGTAGTAATCGAAAGAACACAAGAGCAGATTCATTAGAATCATAAATATCACGCTCGCAAAATAAAATGAAGAATATTTGCATTTATTTGCGTAAATCGTTACGAAAGTAAATGAAAAGTCATAGTGCTTGTTCGCTATGAGATGGAGGAATCAAGATGCATTGTCCAAAATGTGGAAGTCAAAATGTGCAAGCCGTATCAGAGGTTAGCAGTTCAACGAAAATCAAAGGCTTTGATTGTTGTGGAGGCCTTATCGGATATCTGATCTTAGGGCCCATAGGCTGGCTTTGTGGCTTATGCGGTATGGGAGAAGGACGAACCACTTCAACCACAAGCTTATTATGGGTGTGCCATGACTGTGGAAAAAAATTCAAATAAAAAACTAAAGCTCTGGATCCGCTTAATGAAGCTGGGCGCCCTAACTGGCTGTCATCAAAAGCAGGAAAGAAGCTTTCATTTTTATAGCTATCAATTTCCCCTGTGTGCTAGGTGTACGGGCTTGTTGTTTGGCGAGTTTCTTGCAGTTCTGTTGCTGCCGCTTCATGGACGGGCTGCCTTTTCTGTTTATGGGGCTTTGGCCTTGTTGTCAACGGTCTTACTGGCCGTTGATGGCTTTGGCCAGCTTCTTCAGTTTTGGGAGTCCACGAACGCGAGGCGCCTAATCAGTGGCTTGCTTTGTGGATTCTTTGTCACAGGCCTGCTGATTCGCTTGCTGCTTAGCTTGGTATGATATCTAAGTTTTGTTTTTTCATTCTTCATAAGACACATAGCTGTTCCGACCTCTTTCCTTTGCTCTGTATAAAGCCTGATCTGCATGTTCGATGAATTTGTGCTCTGCTTCCTTACCCAAGGCTCTTGGAATGGCAGAATAGATGCCTTGGGAAACGCTGACAGTGGCAGAGACTTCGCTGACAATGTGAGGGATCGATAAAACTTCTACGGCTTGTTTCACCTTTTTGGCAACTGCTCTGGCACCTTGTAGGTTGGTGTTTGGTAAGAGAAGAATGATTTCTTCCCCGCCGTATCTGCATACATAGTCTGTGTTGCTTCTCAGCACGGAAAGAATAGCCTGGGAGACTTGATAAAGAACAATGTCCCCTTTTTGGTGGCCGTAGTAGTCGTTGTATTTCTTAAAATAGTCCACATCTACCATAATGACTGATAGGAAATTTCTCTTTCGAAAATGCTCACGCAGTAGCCTTGGCAGACAATAGCTCAAAAACCTTCGATTATAAAGCCCCGTCAAGGAATCGTTATAGGCCACGCTGGTGTTATAGCGCTGCTTTCGAACATAAAAAAATGTATAGACCGCTGTCAAAATGATGGTTGGAAATAAGAACACGGATAGAAGAACGATACGGATTTCGTTGGTGTGCTGCTCAAAGCGTTCAAAATAAATATCCACGCCCAGCATTCCTACAAAATGGTTCTCATCCGTATAAAAGGGAACGTATCCCGTAAAGGCATTCCCGTACTCATCTCGAGAGATCACATAAGTGCTTTTCTTGTCCTCAAAAACTTGCATATCATACTCACGAATATAGGAGTATCGGTTGATGTCATCGTAATAGGTAGACTGCTTGGATGCTGCATTTTTTTCTTCGGAGTTGATAATCACATCTACCAACCAAAGAACATCAAGAGCTGTGCCTGCCGGTGCTTTATAATATTCTTCATGGCCTTGATCCACTCGATACTTGATCTCATCCTTGTTCAGTCGAACCATAATATAGGCGTACTTAAAATCATTGTTAAACTTCCCGCCCGCGAAAAGCTTACTCAGTCTTTGATTTGCAGGGTGATTGACAATTTCTTTAAAGGGGAGGGATCTTAGCTCAGCAACCTCTTGGTCTGTAAGATAATAGCTTTTTGATACGATCAGGGCAATATCCATCGCCTTTGAACCCAGTGTTTTATAGTACTCCTCTGCCATCCATCTCGTGGATTCATTCACGAATAAGATTCCGAACAAGATATACAGAAGGATTCCGGCGACAATCATCAATTTTTTAAGTATATGTTTCATCGTTTTCTCACGTTTCCAACACTTCTCTCTTTTGGGTTCAATAAAGTACTTTTCCTGAGTCTAGTCTGCCCCTTATTTGCTCTAAAAATTCCAATCACTTTGGGCTAGTGTAAGCATAAACTTGCTACTTAAAGAAAAAAATCCTATACTGTAGTATAGTTTTATCTTATGGTGCATGATATAATACAGGCAAGTAATCATTTCAGCGATTCTTTCGATTTGGCGATTCACATTTTTGCACTGTCCAGTTCTGAGTAGATTTGCGGGGTTGCAAATCATTTGTGGAGTATAACCACAAAAAAGGAGGAGTATATGATTTATAGGAAGTATCATAATGAAGATTTATCCATCATTGGCTTTGGAGGAATCGTTGTTTCCGGTGAGGAGCAAAGGCAGGCCAATGACTTTGTAGCTGAGGCGCTTGACCAGGGAATAAACTATTTTGATGTGGCTCCCTCTTACGGAAATGCAGAGGAAAAGCTGGGGCCAGCGCTTCGAGGCAAGAGAAACCAGGTCTTTTTGGCCTGTAAAACAGGGAAAAGAAATGGACCGGAGGCCGAGCAGGAGCTTTGTAATTCTTTGAAGATTCTGGAAACTGATTGTTTTGATTTATATCAGCTTCACGGCGTGACAACCGAGGAAGAGGTGAATGCTCTATTAGCGCCGGGCGGAGCCTTAGAGGTTTTAGTAAAGGCAAAAAAGGA
Source organism: uncultured Defluviitaleaceae bacterium (assembly GCA_964611385.1). GTDB lineage: Bacteria > Bacillota > Clostridia > Lachnospirales > CAYPQA01 > CAZSXS01. The sequence goes on along the minus strand of CAZSXS010000004.1, from coordinate 47,901 downwards.
AGGAAAAATCAGGCACATCGGATTCTCCGCTCATACGGAGGAGGCGGCCTGTAAGCTCTTTGACAGCTTTGCCTTCGAGTCCGTGCTGACCCCCATCAACTGGGCCTCTATGCTTAAAGGAAACGACTTTGGTAAATATGGCTTTAAGATTTTCCAAAAGGCTAAGGAAAGAAATGCAGTGGTTCTGGCCTTGAAGGCTCTGGCAAAAACAGCTTGGGAGGGGGATTTACCCAAAGAAAAGCGCCCATATCCAAAGTGTTGGTACCGTCCCATTGAAGATGAGGCACATGCCGAATTGGCGATGAGGTTTACTTTATCCCAGCCGGTAGCTGCACTGATACCGCCTGGCGACATCCGCTTATTCAGGCTTGCTCTTAAGATTGCTCAAGGCTTTGGAGAGGCCTTCATTCCCATCAATGAGGCAGAAACAAAAGCACTGATGGAATACGAAGCCAAGGAACCCATGTTCCCCAAGGGGACGATATGAAGCTGAAAATGGACAAAAAACATCGGCGTGAAATTACCAACGCCTTAGCCATGCTCACACAGGTGGGGCTTACTCTTTTTTTTACTGTCTTTATCAGTATTATGATCGGAAAGGGCTTAGACGGATGGCTGCACACGGAACCTTGGTTTTTGCTGATTTTTACTATATTGGGGATTTTGGCGGCTTTTCGGAATTTATATGATTTGGTAATGAAGAAGTGGATGTAAGAAATGAAGGATAGGCTCTGAACGCTGTGAAGAAAAGATAGGGTGGCTCTGGAATGATCAGAGCCGCTTTTTTTATGTAAAACTTTTGGATATGAGTAGCAGAATGTGGGGGAGTGCTTACAATAGTGTAACGGGTATTGATACTTAGTACGTTCCAAGAAAACGCGGTATTCACGCCCAAGCCTCGAAAGGGATACCGCCCTACACTTGAACTGGTCGTAAGCCGTTCGGGCGGTATCCCTTTCGAGGCTTTCATCGGATCGCTTTGTGTATTTTCATCAGACCGCTTTGTGCATAGCTGTTCAGCGTATTTTGTGTACGATGTTTACAGTATATTTTGCGTGGTGGCTTTAAGCTTAACGGTGCTGTGATAATAATGCCCGTTTGCAGTATAGAAAGGTGGAATCCTCATGTACACTTCAAATCAATTCCAAAAGACTAGCTCCTGCCCATCAGAGGTGATCAAAAGACTTCTCACTGCAAGTCTCCTGCTGGGTGCCATGCGTCCGTTAGACCTTGCCGATTCTTTAGGGCCTACGATTATCCTTAAAGAAAATCCCTCCACGGGTTACGTCTGGAGTTATACCATGGACAAGGAAGGAATCCTAAAAGAAACCTATAACGAATACAAAGCGCCAAAGACTTCTTTAGCTGGGGCGCCGGGGATGCACGTCTGGCAGTTTGAACCGGTCGGCAACGGAACGGTCACCTTGACTTTTACCTATAGCCGACCCTGGGAAAAGTCTCCGGAGGATAGGACAATCGAATATCGCTATCTCGTGAAGGACCATCATGTTCAGCTGATCACTCCTATTCCTGTAGCCTAGGCTCCTAGGCTCATGCAGTTGCTTTGGTTCAAAGGCAGCGAGTTTGTCAAATGATGCATTAAAAAAAGGCGTTGCACGAAGTAGGATCTTATATTATAGTAGCTTGCAAATCCTAGAGAAGGAGTGAATCGCTTGAAAAGAACAGTTTTAAAGACGAAGCGATTGATCGGAACGATCAGTCTGGCTCTACTGCTTGCATTTGTTGAACAAACGCATACTGTTTATTCACAAGAAGCAACGAATAAGCAAGAATCGGCTTCTTCAAGCAATCTTGAAGGGGGCATGATCATCCCTAACTTGCCGACAGAAGCATCCTCATTGGAAGGCTTTGCCGTTGATGAATGGGCTCTCATTGATCATGTGAAGCTTGATTTTAATAACGATGGGGCCATGGACATCGTTGGGATACTACAGTGTGAATTTAGTGGAGAGGACAAGTATTATTTAGCTTACCCACGGATTTTATTTGCAGCTTCCAATAGCGGTAAGGGGAGCTACAAACTTAATTTTCAGGATATCAATCTAGTCCGAAACCAGCATGAAGGCGGTATTTTTGGCGATCCTTATGCAGCAATTACGGCTGAAGGAAATGCATTCACAATAAGCGCATATGGCGGCAGTGCGTGGCGTTGGAGTGAAGCGGCAACTTTCAAATATATGGACAATGACTGGTATTTAGTAAATGAAGAGACTAGCTATAGCTATGGCCCCATCGTGACGGGCTATATAAAAAACAATTATGAATCGGGCATGGGATTTAGAGGATATAACAATGATAATTTTGATTATCTAGAAACGATTTGGAGCGATGATGAGGTGTTCGATACACTAGAGAAGGCAGACTATGATCTCTCCTTTACGGTTGAGCTTGATTCGCCCCCAACACTAAAGAAAGCGTCACAGCGTTGGGAGTTAGCCAAGGATAGATTAGGGGTTATCCTGCCTGAGAAGATCTTTATTGCGCCAAATATAGAGGTAAAGCCGGAAGAAATACCAAAGAGTATTGATCCTTTTGGCGTAACCTCCATCGCGTACACGGATGAAAATTACATCCTATATTCCTTCCGATCAAAGAATAAAACGAAAAAGTACCTCGCAGCCTACAATAGGCAAAACAATAGCTCTGTTGTTGTTGTGCAAACGCCCCAAGTAGAGGATGGCGACTACAAGGATAATTTTGACAGTCCCCAAATTTTTAAAGATCGGCTTTATTATGAGGAAAGAATCTATGAAACGGTCAAGACCGAGAGAAGAGGAATTGTTAGAGAGGATTTGGAGCACACTGCATCACGCTTGGTCAGTCTGAAGCTTGATGGGCGTAATGCAGAAACAATCTTTGAATATACGTTTTTTGATAAGAATAAGACATCAATGGATTTTCTTCCCTATTTTAATCTTGGCTTTGAATTTGTTAAAGATGGGATCGTGATTAACCTATTTAACGGAGACAAAGATATGCGGTATTACTTCATCAAGCCCGATGGGAGTGACCCCCGCTTTCTAGGCTATGAGCGTGGCACCTCCATAGAATGGCTTGGTACGCGATCATTGGTGGGTCATATCAATGATTCACTGAAGATTCATATGAATCTGGATGTCAAAAAGGGTTTCATTGAGGGCAGTTATTATTACGACAAGTATGGTAAGGAGATTAAGCTGGATGGTTATTTTCACCGAGGCAGTTTTGAGCTTCGTGAAGAAGGCGGCACAGGCAGACTGTATGGCTTAATCCAAGACGATATGATTAAAGGTGTTTGGACGGATGGGACAAAGGTTTTACCCTTGGTGCTTGGGAAGGAAGATACAGAGCTGCCTGAGATTGAAAAGCCTGGCAAAGATATCCTTAAATTTGAAGGGTTTTACGATGGGAATAATGCCACTGATTCTAAAAGTTCAAATATGAAAGTGGTACCTGTCTTTGATGATCTGGCTTATATAGAGGCTTCCGCCTATGCGAAGGCCGTACAGAATGTCCACATGGGTGCGTTCAGCGGGCTTGCACTCTTTGATAAAAACGGCTTGAATTATCAGGCGGACGAAAAAATCTATGATATAAACGAAACGGTCGTGATTAGATTGACCTTGGATGACAAGGCCAATTTAATCATGGATACCAATAATTTTAATTATAACTGTGGGGCAGCGGCTTACTTTGATCATGTCTATACGAAAAAAGGTGAAAAAACCTCACTGCAGTAAGCGCTCGTAATGAAAATTAGCAGCTGAACGGCGAAGAAGGAGTAACCCCACGATGGCGCAAAGAACACCAATTCCGAGCATTAGCCCTATGTTGACTTTCATAATGCCACTGAATTGTCCAACGACCAAGACTACAATAAGTAAAACCAAGAAGGAACTACGCTGCTGAGATTCTTCTATTGTCTTGGCTTTCGCCGAGCCACGCACAATCAGTGTGATTGCAATCAGCGAAATGGAGGGAGACACAAGGAGCAGCAGCACAAGCCAATTAAGTCCCAGAAGCATTAAAGGCCCGATGATGAGCCGGATTTCTGTTTGGACGACCAAGGTCATAACGACAAAGGATACAAGTGATACAAATTGACTAAGTGCGAAGGACGCAATAATCTTTGCATTAAATATTTGCCGCAGACTGAGGGGGCAGTACAGAAGGGTTTCCATTCGGGCCCAAAAAGCCAAAAACTTCACCTTGTTCTAAAGTAAAACTGATGTCATTTACTGCCTTTTTACCGTAATTGTTTAAAAGTTCACTGATAAAAAAACAGAATCAGATTCGTTGAACAACCTGATTCTGTCATTGATTTTTTATGTTGGCTTAGATTCAACTTTCTGTATAATACTGTGCTTGGGCATTCCAAAGCTCGTAGTATTTTCCCTTCTCATCCCCAATCAGTGCGTTATGATTCCCTCTTTGTATAAGCTGCCCGTTGTGAAAAACGGCAATGTCATCACAAAAACGGCAAGAAGATAAGCGATGAGAAATATAGATGGCAGTCTTGTCTCCAACGATTTCATTGAAATTTTTATAGACTTCAAACTCTGCAATAGGGTCCAGAGCAGCGGTTGGCTCATCCAGAATGACGATGGGTGAATTTTTGTAAATGGCCCTGGCTAAAGCTAGCTTTTGCCCTTGGCCACCGGAAAATTCAATTCCGTCTTGCTCATAAACTTTATAAATGTAGGTGTTGATGCCTTGGGAGAGCTTTTGTACATCTTCCCAGAGTCCTGCCTTTTGCAAGGCTTCTGTAACGCCTGCATCATCCGTGCTTTCGTCCTTTAGAGTAACGTTTTCCTTAATGGAAAAGGCCAGAAGCTTGAAGTCCTGGAAGACGATGGATAATAGCTTTTGGTAATCCTCATATCGGTATTCCTTGATGTTGGTGCCATTGATTCGAATTTCTCCCTCGTCCGGCTCATAGAGCCTTGCCAAGAGCTTAATAAAGGTGGTCTTGCCGGAACCGTTCATCCCAACAACAGAAAGCTTCTTGCCCTTGCTGATTTTGATGGAAACATTTTTAAGTACATAGTCGCTGCCCTTGGGATACTTAAAGGAAACATTGCAAAACTCGATCTCACAATCCCGAATGCCTTCGGTTTCCAAGCCCTCTTTGGTACTTCGACTGGGGATTTCGTCGAATTCCATGTACTTTTCCAAATACGTGGAAAGCTGGCGAAGCCAAACAAGACTGCTCAACAGGTTCGACAGCGTACTAGAAAAACCATTAGCTGCGCCCACGTACATACTAAAGTTTCCAATGGTCATTCCTTTAACCAGTACCATGAAGGTCATGTAAGCGTAAACAATGGCAGACTGTACCTGGGTGTTTACGTTGATGATCCCGTCATAATGCTTGACAGTGCGAAACTGCTTCCGAATGATGTCAAAGCTAGCCTTATAAAATGAATTGATTTTGTCCATAATCAAATCTCGGATTTTATAAATCCGCACATCTTTTCCCATGGTAAAATCACTGGTCAGTTGCTTGTAATAAGTATGTTCACGACCAATCACCGTAAGCTTCTGATTAAATTCAAACTCAATCTTTTGTGAATTTTTGTATAGCCGCATGTTAGCCACAATGATCAAGATGATAAACAGCACCAGCAGGGGGCTTAAGGTTGTAAGTAAGACAATAAATCCGGCTAGGGTTACGAACTGCGTGCAAGCAAAGGTAATGGAGCCAATCAGGCCCCATACGCTCCCACGGTCATTCACTGTATCCACGGCCTTTTCCCGCTGATCCAGAATTTGGGGATCCTCCAGATCTTCAAAGTCCATATTCATAATCTTCTTGCCCAAATGGAGGATGAAGTGCTCTTTCAGCATCATGCCTTTGTAGCGTCCGATGACTTGACTCATCCAGGCGTTTATGATGGTTAAAAGTCCGTTAACTAAAACGGCGGCGCTGACAACAATGATAAAATACTGCGGACTTCTTCTAGCTGATAAGCCATCAATGATGAACTTAGGCAAAATGACGTTAATAAAAGGGACAATGGCTCCGATTGCAGCTGAAAGAATGATGTTTGCTATACAGCCGGGGTAGAGAGCTTTTGGGCCTGCTTCAAAAACTTGAGAATGATCCCGAACTCCTCTAAAGTGAGCTTGTAAAGTGCTTTCATCTTATTCATGCCAATCCCTCCCGCCCTTGGTCGCTCTGAGCAGCCTCTTCTGAATAGTAGTGGGCCTGTAAACGGAACATCTCTGCATACCTGCCGTTTTTGGTCATCAACTCGGTGTGGGTACCATATTCAATCAACTGCCCATTTTCAAAAAATGCAATCACATCGCAAAAGCGGGTGCTAGCCAATCGGTGGGAAATATAGATTGCGGTCTTGTCTTTCACCAGGCTATTAAACTTCTCATAAATTTCCTGCTCTGCAAGTGCATCTAAGGCAGCTGTTGGCTCATCCAGAATGACAACAGGGCCGTCCTTATATAAGGCTCTGGCCAGAGCGATTTTTTGGCTTTGACCGCCTGAGAAAACGACGCCGTTTTCATCAAAGGTTTTTAAGAGGCTTGTGTCTATGCCCTTTTCTAGGGTGGATACCTTCTCCCAAATCCCCGCTTCTTTTAAACAACAAGTAACCCGCTCCCGGTCTACCTGTCCACCCAAGGCAAGGGCTACATTCTCTGCCACGGATAAGGCAAAAATCTTGATTTCCTGAAAAACTACAGAAAAGATCCCCCAGTACGCCTCCCGACCAAACTCCCGAATGTCCGTTCCGTTTAACAGGATTCGGCCCCCTGTGGGCTCGTATAAGCGGGTAAGCAGCTTTACCAGAGTGGTTTTTCCTGCCCCGTTCACTCCGACGATGGCTAGCTTTTGCCCTTTCTTAATTTTTAGGTTCAAATTGGTAAATATATCCTTTTGACCATGAGGATACCGGAAACTTATGTTTTCAAAATCAATCTCATATGTATGATCCTTTGGAATCTGCTTGGGATTTGGAGTGGCTTGTTCATCTTCCTGCTCCAGATATTCACGGTACGCATCCACGTATTGGGATTGAACCCGGATTTCCAATAGGGTGGCGATACTGTTTTTCATGGTGTCGGTAAAGTTAACCACAGAGGAAAAATACATCGAAAAATCTCCAAGGCTCATGCCTTCTGTAAAAAACTTATAGATTAGGTAGGCATAAACCAGTCCTTCTCTAAGTATCATAATCAATCCATCCACCAAAGCAGTTAAAAAATTCTTTGCACAGTAGTCCTTGTACAAGTCCACCCGAGGCTTCTTGTAAAACCAGTACTTATTCGCCAAATATTCGCCCAAATTGTAAATTCGGATATCCTTCCCGTATTCAAAATCGTACATTACTTTTCCGATATAACTGCCTCTGCGCTCCTTAGCAGAAATGGTCTTTCCCACCTTTAGCTGTTCTTTCTTGGCGTGTTCAGTAACAAAATAAACAACAACCATATTCACGGCCAAAAACAGGATGAGCAAGGGGTTTAATACAGTGATAATCCATAAATAGCCGACCAAAGAAATCAACCGCCCCAAAAGAAAGAAAGTCCGGTTCACAATTTCAGCAACACCCTCCCCCCAGGCGCTGATAGCTTCCGTTGCAAAATGAAGCTTGTCCATGGCCATAGGGTCTTCGGTGTTTTTGAAATCCATCCGCATGGATTTTTCTTTCAGCTTTGCTTCCATCACCGCAGCGAACCGATACTTCTTCGGAAAATACTTCCCCAAGCAAAACTGGGTCAGGTAACTCACCAGGGCTGACAGCACAAAAAATGCCACAATGATACCAATCAGCATTTCTGGTCTTTTGCCCTTAATCAGCTCGTCAATGAGAAACTTAGGTGCAAAGATTCCAATGAATGGAGCAATGGCGGTAAGAAGGGTGTAAAATGCCATGATGCCATAAATGCTCTTGTCGCATTCCCAAATAAATTTGAAAAGATACTGGAGATTGTTGAGTATCCCTCTGGGACTTGGTGCTTTTTGTTGCATAGGCCGACTCCTCTCTAGATAAGGCTTTTAAAATATTATAATCAATAAAGCAAAGTTGAGCAAGTGTTTGAACCAAATGTGAGCGTCAATTAAGGACACATCAAAAAAGGGCTGCCCCAGATGTAAAATAGGGGCAACCCAAGAGGATGGATACAATATTTAGAAAAGCTTTAGCGTATTCTCCAGAACCGCCTTCTGATATATATTCGGCAGTAGAGTTTCCAAATTGTCCGGAGCGAATGGAAACTTGCAGAGGCAAGTTTCCTGTTCATGAGCGAACGGAGAATTTGAGAAACTCTTTGCCGAATATATAGATATAGATGAATAGATAATTACGAGATTGCCGGATCTGCCTTACCAATAATATATACCACCAGTTCTACAACATTATCATGAGACAAGCCCCTGAAGCTTTAAATGGTAGATTACATCAGAGGCGCAAATACCCGGATAATACTGTCTATCATCTTCCAGAACCAGCCTTGTTTACAGTTTTCAAGTTTGATCTCTTTGCAAACCTCTAGGGTTTTTAAAAAATCATTTTTTAATTGCATTACCGAAGCGGTTTTATATAAGAGGGTTCCGCATTCAAAATGTAGATACAGGCTGCGGAAATCCATGTTAATTGTCCCTACCACCGCCAATTCGTCGTCACAGACATAGCTTTTGGCATGAAGAAAGCCTGGTGTGTATTCGTAGATTCTTACGCCCTTGGACAGTAAGCCTTGATAGAAGGAGCGGGTCATTCGATAGACTATTTTTTTGTCCGGAATGCCGGGGGTAACCAGACGGACGTCTACTCCTCTTTTTGCGGCAAAGCGTAGGGCGTTTTGCATTTCGTCGTCGATAATCAAATAGGGCGTAAAGATGTAAACATAGCGCTTGGCTTGGTTTAAGAGATCGTTGTAGAGGTTTTGGCTGAGGGTTTCGTTATCCAAGGGAGAATCTCCGAAAGGCAATACAAAGCCGTCACTTTCCTGGGGCTTCGATTCTGGATTTCTGTGCAGAAACTTTCCCAAATCCTTGTCCGTCTTTCGGAATGCGTTCCACATCTCTAGGAACATAAGGGTGAAATTCAAAACAGCATCCCCTGTCATCTTGATGCCCGTGTCCTTCCAATGCCCAAGTTTACTCTTTGCATTGATATATTCGTCAGCAATGTTGATACCACCCGTAAAGGCTACCTTGCCGTCTATGACCGTGATTTTTCTGTGGTCACGGTTGTTCATTGCCAGGGACAAAAAGGGAACAAAAGGATTAAAAGGCATACACTGAATGCCTTGCTTCTCCATATCTTTAGCAAAACTTTGGGGAAGGAGATTCAGGCAGCCCATATCGTCGTACAGTAAGCGGACATCCAAGCCCTGAGCTGCCTTTTTCTTTAGAATATCATGGATCCCCTTCCACATTTCGCCCTCTTCGATAATAAAATACTCCATGAAAATAAATTCCTGGGCTTTTTCAAGCTCTGCCAGCATTTCAGCATACATTTCTTCGCCAAGGGGATAATAATGGGTCTGTGTGTTTTCCCATACCGGACTGGAACAGCTCTGCTGCAAGTAAGAAATACTCCCAGCTGCCCTTTCGTTTCTGTTTGCTATTTCGTTTTCCAGATCCTTGTTGGGCTTTAGATAGGGTAAGAAGTTTTCGTGGGAGGCGGCGATGGTTCTACTCAGCTTTTTGTAGGGTCTTTTGGTGCCAAAGAAGAAATACAATAGGCCTCCCAGTAGCGGTAAAGCCATGAGGACGATAATCCAGCCCATTTTAAAGGAAGGGTTGTCGTCTTTGACGATGAGATACAAAACCATAGAAAGACTTAAAATCGTAAACAGCAAACTGATGAAAGGTGAATAACGGGTCAAGCGCATCCAAAACACAAGAAACCATGCGAGTTGAATTAGGATCAGGGTAGCAGTTATAAACATTCTGCCGCATAGAATCTTAATGATTTTCATGTTTCGTGCTTCCTTCCTTACTCACTTTGCTTTGCAGCGCCAAGCGCTCTCTTGTGGCCATTTGCAGGAGCTTGTAAAGTGTAGCCGCAACCGGCACACTAAGCAGCATACCAATCACGCCCCCAAGGCCGCCGCCAATCACCACCGTGATCAGCACCCAAATACCCGGCAGTCCGATAGAGGTTCCGACTATACGGGGGTAAATCAAATTGTTTTCCAGCTGCTGCAAGATGCAAATAAAGACCAAAAACCAGATAGCCTTCAAGGGATCAACCATAAGGATCAAAAAGACTCCGACCCCTGCCCCCAGGTAAGCGCCCACTACAGGAATCAGTGCGGTTACGCCTATGAAGACCCCAACTGTCATGAAATGAGGGAAGCGGAAGATCCACATGCCCGCAGAACAGAGGGAGCCGAGAACAAGGGCTTCGATGCATTGTCCAGAGATAAAGTTGGTAAAGGATTCATTGGCAACAGCCAGGTATTGATTGAGCTTTAGGGAAACCCTCTCTTGCATAAAAGCTTGTTGTACCCGTTTGAGCTGAGCGAGCAAGGTTTCCTTTCCAGATAGAAGATAAATGGCAAAGGCCAGGGACATGAGCAGATCGAAAATGCCGGATGTAAACACCGAAATCAGATTGATAGAGGAATTGAAAATACTGCTGATTCCTTTTGTCGTATAATTGGCAACGCTTCTCACAAGGCTTTGCCAATCAATTTTGATTTCACTGATCCAGTCGGCAATGGCTGGAACATGCTGTTTGTTTTCCTGTATCCAAGAATTGATGCGGTCAATAAAGCCCGGAAAGGCCGAAGCAAGGACGGCAAAGGTTTTCCCGATTTCAGGTAGGACGATCAACAACACCAGCAGCAGAACCAACAGAATCAGCGCAACGGACAACAGCAGACTTACAGCCCGCCTGGATTTCTTCACCAGCTTACTTTTGCTCCTGGGGAAGTAGAGGCTTTCGATTTTTTTCATGGGGATATTTAAGACATAGGCGATCACAAAGCCAAGAATCAAGGGGTAGACGATACGCCACAGCAATCCGACGGCATTCAAGATATAACTAAAATAAAGAATGCCAAGTACAAGGCCTGCTATAAGAAATATGTACTTTGTGATCTGTTTTTCATTTGCTTTGTTTTTCATAAAAGCTCCTTTCAACAGCGCATAGCTGCTATGTTTGGTCACGCTTAGTAGAATGACCGGAAGTTATGTGTATTATAACGGAAACTGCCTAAACACTCAACAAAAAATAAAAAAGGATCTTTAAAATTTGGGTGGGATTGATCCTCGCTATGTCCGGCTTTTTTGAAAGAAGAGGATGGGGGGGGAGGAAGGAGAAGAAAACTTTTTTCGCCGTTTGAAAAAAGTTTTCTTCTCCTTCCTCCCACGGTTTTAAAGATACCAATAAAAAGAATTATGGAGTGAGTATCATGTGTGGAAGATATCAGTTTGATTCAGAAGAAGACCTGGATGAAATCAATCGGATCATTGAAGAAATCAATGACAGAACGAAAGGGAAAAGTGTCAAGACGGGAGAAGTGTGTCCAACCGATGCGGCTCCGGTTCTCATTTTCCAGCAGGGAAGGGCGGCGGCTACGCTTATGAATTGGGGCTTTCCAAAATGGGACGGTAAGGGTGTGATCATCAATGCCAAGAGTGAAACCACCAAAGATAAAAACCTGTTTAAGACAGCGCTTTGGAGTAAGCGTTGCGTAATTCCTTCTACTGGTTTTTTTGAATGGCAAAAGAAGGACGAGCGCAAAGCGAAGGATAAATTTTTGTTCACCTGCAAAGAAAGCCCCGTGCTGTACATGGCGGGGATTTACAACGCCTACAGGACGGGGGAGGAGCTGCGGGACTGCTTTGTGATCTTTACACGAAGCGCCAACCGCTTTATGGAGGACATACATGACAGGATGCCGGTGATTCTTTATCAAAATGAAATCCAAGACTGGCTCAATGAGCCTCGCTTTGTGGAGGCGTTGTTTCAGCGGGACAGTGTGATCTTAGAGCGGAAACAAATCTTGGCGTCTAGCTTTGTTCAGCTGGAAATCACAGGCTGAATTTGCTTACCCAAAAGGGCCGCTTCTGCTGCTTCGACGATCAACTCTTTTTTAAAGGCAAGAGATTTTGGCTTTTGTTCAGGGTTATCCTGAAAGAAAGGGATAAAGTAATAATTTTTCATGTTCATAAGCTCACCGATGTTTTTGGCCGAAACTCCCAAGCCGTCATTGGTAGAAACGCCCAGCAAAACCGGCGCGTTGTTTCGGATATGGGACTTGACCGACATGGTCACGCAGGTATCGGTGATGCCGTTTGCAAGCTTCGCCAAAGTGTTCCCTGTACAGGGAGCGACGATCACTAAATCAAACAGCCGTTTGGGGCCGATTGGTTCGGCCTTGACGATAGAGTTGATTAGTGGCTGCTGGGTCAGGTGGCTTAGTTTTTCTTTTAACTCATCCTGTTTGGCAAAGCGTGTATCAAGACGATCTACCGTATCCGAAAGGATAGCCGTAACCTCCGCACCCTTCTCTTGCAGGTTCGTAATGAGTTGAAGCGCAGTTTCTATCGTACAGAAGGAGCCTGTGATGGCATAACCGATTTTTTTACCTTCCAGTTTCATTTATATTCCCCCTATAACTGAATAGATGGTGTCTTTGATATAGGTAGCAACTGTTTTCGGCGCAACAATCCCAGGCAAGGAGTTCGCAAAGACCGTGCGAATGTTTAAGGCCTTACTGGCTTCATAATCAATGCCATAGGGAGGCGAAGCCAACTCAATAATCAATGCTTCTTCTTTCAGGAATTTCAAGTTTTGCTTATCCAATAAAATTTTGGGGACTGTATTGAAAATGATGTGAAAGTCAGACAACTCGCTCTTCATTTTGGCGCTGAAGATGACCTTGTATCCATAGCTTCTGGCTGATGCACTGGCTTCTTCCGTGTTGACAGCCACAGTAATATTAGCGGAGAAGGAACTCAGGATTTTGCAGAGCATTTTGCCGATGCGCCCAAAACCAATTACTAGAATGTTGCTTCCATGTATAGTAAAATCGGTTTCGGCTATGGCGATCTTCACAGCCCCCTCTGCCGTGGGGATGGCATTGAGTATGGACAGAGACTCATATTGCAACAGGTCGTAGATTTGAACATCGTACTTTTTGGCCAGGTCTTTCAGCTCCTGCCGAAAGTATCCTCCCATAAAGAGCTGCTCAGGCTTGATCAATCGAAAAACATCATCACACAGCACAGGGGTGGGGCTAAAGGGTGCGTTCAAGCTGATCCCATCATTACTGGTGGGGATTCCTCCGATGACACAATCTGCCCCTGTAATCGCCGAAAATAGGCTTTCTTCCTCCTCGACTACTTCTTTATCATAAAACGAAAAGCCGTACATTTTTACCATATGTCCGTCATCACGTAAAGCTTTAGCCAAACAAATATTTCGCCTGTCACCAGCAATGACCGCAAAACATTTTCGCATAGTACCACCCAGCCTTTTAATTCTTCTATGCATTATAATATGTAGACAAATTTAATTCGTTCCTGTGTTTTGGTGAGGGGGAGCTTTTTAGAAAAGTCGTTAGGGTGCCGAGTATGGATGGAATTATTCACAACAAAAAAAGCACTTGGGCATGAAAAGAACACCCAAATGCATTTTAGCTTTCAGTATAATCTACTTATGGGAATAGCATACCGATTTCACAGCATTCATTCCTTCCCATAACGAACCTGCTCATACTTCCCTGTCAGCTCGCTGATATCTTCAAAGCTGGACAACTTCTCCTGAATCTCCGCTGTGGTATCGGAGGACTGGATGCTGCTTCCTTTTTTGATATAGGACTTGACTTTCTTAAAATAAATGCGTCTTAGCTTATTGGAAGGCCCGAGGAAACTCGTTTTGATGCTTTGAAGCATTCTTTCCAATGAAGTTTCTGGAGAAATAAATTCTACTATATCGTCGCTCTTCTTAACCGAATAGAATTTTTTGTAGAGCAGATAGGCAGCGTATAGAATCAAGCCGATAAAGCCCAACACCAAGACAATCTGCATCAGAAACATAATGATCTCTTCGATCAGTTTCACAATAAAGTTTTCTTTGCCCGGATCAAGGGGAAATCGACCCATCGTAGCAGGAGGTGGCGGCGGAGGCGTTACCTCCACCAGGGGCTCTCCTGGTAACTCAGGCTTCTGTAAAGAAGCCAGGTAGCGGATTCCCGTCAATATCAAACCCAAAAGTCCATAGATGTACCCTTCGAAATCAATGAGCAACGAACCAACGCTTAGCACGAGAAGGATTCCCGCAAAAAGAAGGAAAGTACGGTTGTTGAAGCTCAGAATTCGATCAACCGGCTGGAAGGTGGTTGCGGTAATTAATTCTAAGGAATAGTCAACTTTCCGAATCTGAGATGAAATCAGGAAGGTCAGCACGGCTAGGAGGGAATAGATAAACATGTAGGGAGGAATCTGCTTATAGCCCAGTACACTGGCTGAGACGGAAACCGCAATGTTCAAGCCCAGCACAACGACGATGGCGCTAAAACTTAGTTCCTGGTACGGTTTCAGTCGCTTGATAAAGGTGTTAAAAAAGAGAAAGAGAAAAAAGGCGCCATAAAACAAGCTTTGGTATAAATCAAGCGCAAAAACCGGTAAAACAAACAGAAGATTCAAGCCCAAAAACAGGAAGAAATTCTTCACAGTCTTGCGGATGAGAAAGCTTAAAAGGATGGGGATCAGGAAAAGAGTAATGTACGAAACATTCTTTAAAACCATCCAGGAAGGCAAGGAAAAAATCCCAGCAAGGAAAAAGAAAAACCATAGCTCATTACAGAGCGGCGGAATCAGCTTTCTGACCTTGGTCATCCCAGATCACCTCCCATGGCACATAGTCGATCGGAAGCTTAATCGTCATCTCCCGAAAGTAAGGCAAGATCCAGCCCGCCGACTGTAGCCTTTCATAAAACTGTAACGTTTGGGGCTCGTGATTTGTGGAAATGAAAACAGAAATCACCGAGGGATCCCCTTGGGATGCTTCGAAGGGCAAAGCTTCCTTTCCAAGGTCTATCCTGGCCAAAGCCTCATAGATATTTAACAAGTGATTACTGCCAGAACCAGGCTTAATGTGAATGGGGGTGTCGGTAATGATATCCCGACCATTGGAAAGAAGACCCACCGAAATGCCCTTTTCAAGCAAAAGCTTTGCCAAAGAGGCAGCCAGGCGTATGCTGTCCTCAAAAATCAGCTCTGAGGACCAGGCGCTATACTTTTGCAGGTTCAGTATCAGTAGCACCTCCATGTCGTTGGTATAACCATAGAGGTTGACCATCAGCTTTCCAACCCGAGCCGAAGCCTTGTAATTAATCGACTTGAAATCATCGTAAGGCTCATACTCCCTCATCCCCCGGAATTCAAAGGGATCAGGATTGATAAAGCGCTTGGTCAGAACAGCGCCGTAAATCTTTTGGAAGGGAAACTCCAAAAGGGGTGTGTTGATAAGCTTTGGATAAACCGTCACACTTGTGTTGCAGGGGACGGGAATGATTAATTTTTCGGAAATTAGAATATTGCTACTTACCAAGTCTGCGCTTTTGATAGTATAGTAACCCCGGGATAAGCAGATCAGAGGCAGCTTTCTGGTGATTTTTTGATAGAACATCACGCTGTACAAGTCATTTCTATACAGGTAATCGGAAACATGGATATTGTCGTACTTATCGCCTATAAAAAAAAGCTTCCGTGAAAGCTGAAGCTTTACGCAAAGCCACGGAAGCGGCAAAATCTTGGCATTGGATACCTTTTCGGTCAAGAAAAGCTTTTCCCCCTCAAAAACCGTCTTGGTCGAAAACTCCAAAGACAGAGACAGCTTTTTGCTCCAAAACCGCCGATACAGCCGTTCCTGTACCGTAACGAGTAGTGCCACCACCACAATCAATCCAATGATTGCCATAATTCCCCCCAATCTGATCAGGCAAGGTATGCAACTGATCCGACCCTCCTACCAGTTTTCTGTAGGAACCTTCACTCCCTGCAATACCTCTTGAATCACGCTGCTCGTCTTGTTGCCGCGAACAATAAGCCTGTGCCCGAAAACAGACGGTAAGAGGCTTTTGACGTCATCGGGATTGACAAAGTCTCTGCCCTGAATGAAAGCAAAAGCCTGGGACAGCCTCGCAAGGGCAAGAGCGCCTCGGGTGCTGATGCCAAGGGTAACAGCATCATGCTTTCTAGTCTCCTCACAGAGTCGAGTGATGTAGGCATAAACATCTTCTGCAATATGAACGGCGCTTGAAGCCTTTTGCATGGCGAGCAATTCGCTTTTTTCAATGACCGGCTTTAAATCCGTCAAGGGATTGTTCTCCACAAAGCGCTTTAATATTTGCGTACTTTCCTCTGTACTGGGGTATCCCAAGGACAGCCGAATCAAGAAGCGATCCAACTGGGCCTCTGGTAAGGGAAAGGTGCCTTGGGTTTCAATGGGGTTCTGGGTGGCAATGACAAAATAAGGAGCATCCAGAACATAAGTAACGCCATCCACCGTAATTTGCTTTTCCTCCATGCTTTCCAGCAGACCGGATTGTGTACGGGGTGTGGCTCGGTTGATTTCATCTGCCAGCAGTATGTTTGTAAAAATAGCGCCCTTTCTGAAGGTGAAGGATCCATCCTTTGGGTTGTAAAAATTAAGACCCACCAAGTCAGAGGGCAGCAAGTCCGGCGTAAACTGAACCCGCCCAAAATCGCAATGAATGGACGCTGCCAAAGACTTGGCAAGGATGGTCTTCCCTGTCCCCGGAGTATCCTCCAGAAGCACATGACCATTTGCCAAGAGCGCAGCCAAAACCAGTTCAATTTCTTTACTCTTACCGACAATAACCTTTTCAATGTTTGCTTTGACCAAATGAATTTTGCTATCACGCTTTTCGGTTTTGCCGTTTGTATTCATCGCTTCACCCCTCACGAATAGCCTGTTCCAAGGCCACAGCTAACTGATCAGGGCAGGAACTGTGCTTACTGCCGCAGGTAATGCCCTTCAGTCTTTTAATCGCCTCATCCACCTTCATGCCAGAAACCAGTTGGCTGATTCCCTTCAAGTTCCCGTTGCAGCCCCCAACAAACTCAATGCTGCCTACAACGCCGTTCTTCACATCCACTTGAATTTCTCTTGAACAAACACCATTTGGTATAAATGTAAACATATAATAAAATTCCTTTCTTATTTTAAAATTAAGGGTCTCTCAAAAACCGTGGGGGAGGGAGGCGGAAAACTTGTTGGCTAACCTCCCCTTTCTCCACCTTTCAAAAAAGCCGGACATGGGGTTATGATTGAGGATCCTACGAGATTTTGAAAGATTTGAGACTGCTAAAGCATAGTTTAAATTCTTTCTATATTTCATTGATCTATACTATACTCAGTATCGTTAAGCTTTGCAAAGCCACCACACAAGACTATGTCCGGCTTTTTTGAAAGAGGAGGATAGGGGGTGTGGGGGGAAGGAGAAGAAAACTTTTTTCGCCGTTTGAAAAAAGTTTTCTTCTCCTTCCCCCCACGGTTTTGATCTTTCTTTTTAATCTTGGTCTTGTTTTAGATTTTCCATCCGTCCAATCCCTCACGGCGGATGGCACCGAAAAGCTTCTCGTCGAAGTTGCCGAAACGCTCGTTGTATTCCTTGACTAGATTCTTAACCTCAGCCCTTTTTGTGTGCCCGTCAACGGAACATGGATTTTTTAAAACTGGAAGCTGATTTTTGTTCTTAAAGGATATAATGTCCTTCTCGGGTACATAGGAAAGTGGCCGTATGGAATGAATGTTCTTTCGATCCCAGTATGTAACCGGACTAAATACATGAAAGCGCCCTTCATAAAAAAGAGAGAGTAGAAAAGTCTCTACCACATCGTCCTTGTTGTGCCCTAATGCAACCTTGTTGCAGCCAAGCTCTACGGCCTTGTCGTTTAATGCACCCTTTCGCATCTTGGCACATAAGGAGCAGGGGTTCTTTTGCGACATTGTGATTTCTCCAATGTCCGTCTCCACCAAATAATAAGGTACGCCCAGATTTTCGCTAAAGGCTCGTATTTCCGTGGTATCAAAACCCGGCAAACCAAGGGAAACCGTGATCGCAACAAGCTCAAACTTGGCAGGATAAAAGCGCTGTAAATTTTTCAACGCAAGTAAAAGCGTCAAACTGTCCTTTCCGCCAGAAATCCCAACGGCAATCTTGTCTCCGTCCTGTATCATCCCGTAATCGTCACAGGCTTTTCGCACATAACTTAATAATAGTTGTAATTTCATCTATACCTCACGTCATGAAAAAATAAAAAGCATATTTCTACACTTTTTCCTCATTATACTCGGCTTTGCTTTTAATTACAACAGAGGATACAAGAAAGGCTATGTCCAAGGAATTCTTGAACACAGCCTGTTTCAGAAAAGTGTGTATGCGCCAATCCCATGTTTACTTATATTATATTTTCTTTTTCCATTTCAACCGCATCAACCCCGTTCTTTCTACGGAGGGTAAAATCTTTCAAGACCCGGATTTTATTAATCAGGGGAGTCAGGGTAATTTTGGTTCTGGGAGGGCTATGTCTTTCTAGAGTCTTGATATAAATTTCAAGGATCCTCTTCGCAAATTCCTCACAGGACAGGGGCTTGATAATCTCATAGGCTCCTTCAACCAATTTTTGGGCGAAAGACTTGTCGCTAAGTACTCTGTAAATGCAGTGTGTAAGTTCCTCATCCTGCTTAAACACCAGTCCCGTCTCCTGATCAAGGACGATGGCCTCAAAGCTTAAGTCCTTTTTTACAATGACAGGCACACCTGCCGCCATGGCCTCAATGTGCGTAAGGCCTTGGGTTTCAGAGGTTGAAGCAGTAACAAAAACATCCCCCATTTGGTAGTATAAGCCAATGCTGTCCCAGGGCTGGGGCCCGGCAAAAATTACGGCGTTTTCAACCGAAAGGCTCTTGGCCATGGCTTTTAGATCCTTCAAATAAGGTCCGTCCCCCACGATAACAAACTTTGCCTCTGGCATCAGTTCCAAAAGCTTTGGCATCTGCTTTAGGGTAACATCAATGCTCTTTTCCCTTGCTACCCGCCCTACGGTAATGACGATGGGGTCGGTCAGATTTAAGCCCAGGGCTTCTTTAGCAGCGTTGATTTCCTCTTGGCTGTACTTGCCCCGTTGGAAGGGCGTAAAATCAATGCCGCTGGGAACAACCTGTATGTCCTTCGAAACCCCGAATTCAACCAGCCTCTTCTTTGCCTTTTCCACAGGCGTAATGATGGTCTTGGCTCCTTTGCAAAATAATTTAACATACTGCTTGGCAGCATTGGGGCTGATCAATTTTCCATTTGCAACGTAGTGAACGTAGTCTTCATACATGGTGTGATAGGTGTGTACGGTTGGAATGGATAAAAACTCCGCAACCACCCGCCCAAAGATCCCCATAGGAAATTCGGTTTGTGTATGAATGATATCTAAATCAAGGCTTTTCATCTTTAATAGCAGCTTTGGAGGGTACAGGTATGCTACCCTGCGCGAAGGTAAGAAAAGGAAAGGCATGCTAGGTAGCCGGAAAACATAAGGTGTTTTCTCGGCCTTTGGATCATCCGTGGTAAAAATGTACACCTTGTGACCCAGCTTGTTCAGTTCCCTGGCTAACATTTTTGTTGAAGTTGCAACACCGCTGATTTGCGGAAAATAAGTGTCTGTAAATATCCCGATATTCATTGAGGCCTCCGTTTGCGACTATGCCGCAGTTGTTTTGTTATAAAAACAAACTAATTTTATCATTAATATAATTTAAAATTTTTGTTTTTATAACATCGTTCATGTGTAAATTTTTCACTAGGATGCTTAAATCGTCCAATTTATCGACCAATTTTTTGTTTTTTACCTCTTGGTTCTCGCAAATCAAATCCGTATAAAGGAAATATACGCGGCTCAATTCACTGTTTAATCGGATCAACTCTTCCAGCACCACCAAGCAAGCTTCATTTTTTCCCCCTTTGTATAATCCTTCCGCCCATTCCAAAAGCTCTCTTGAAAATTTTTGGAAAGTTTCTTCATAGGCGATCACAGCTTCAAAATTTGCCATGCCATACATTAATTTGAGTTCCCGGTTGGTCATTGGCGTTTCGAAACGCAGCATTTTCGACTGCCCTAGCTTCATGAGCATGTCCTTCTTTGTCGGGCTGAGTTCATTTAGAGGGAGTCTGCTCCAATCCGGTTTGATAAAGCTTTGTTCATCAATATCTTTTTTTCGGGAAAAGTTAGCTTGTCTTTCTTCTTCAAGATACGCTTCAACCTTCTCCTGAGTTTTACGATAATTCGAATATCCTTTGCGCATTAAAAACTGAATATAGAATACAAAAAAAATAAATATAAATATTAATCCCAGAAATGGCATTGTCTCAATCCTTTACGATGGTTTTACCTTTTGTTTGTTTTTTTCTGTTGAACTTTTCCAGTGGGAGTATAGTTTAAAAAAATAGGTTTGTCAAATAAATCCTCATCTTTCAAAAAAGCCGGACATGGGGGCGATATAATCCCAGGAAATTTTGAAAGATTAATAATTTTTAAGAATTTTTATTTTCCTTGTATAAAATTTATTAATTTGGCAATCATTATAATTGCAACAGCAATACAAGTTAAGCTTGTATAATATCCCCCCCATAACCCGAATACAATCCCCCCTGTGTTCGGGTTTTTTTATGTATTTCCGGGTGTGGTCACATTTGGCTCGCTGTTTTGTACGGTTCCGTTAAAGGTATAGTTAAGGGTCGTCTTAGGGTTGATGTAGATCGTGACCTGCAAGGAGGGCTCATCCCGACGGGTACCAGTGGTATAGGTTGTATCAAAGGGGATATTGTTCTTGATCAATAAGGCACACAGCGCATTAAACTGTGCAATGGTCAGCGTATCGAGACATACAATTTTTTGAAAGCCCTTTGACAGTAAGACTTGCATAATTTCATCCATCATGATATTCAAGATTCGCGCTCCTTTCTGTTGGTTGGTAGGGATTGAGTCTATGTCACTACCATTTTATGAAATACTTCGTGAATGTTTACTGGCTTTGGATGATTCCATAAGATAGCAAATAAAAGAAGCCGTCTGGTCTAACAAAGACCAGCGGCTTCTTTACTTTAACAAATTGAATTAGCATGTTGCAGCAACCATTTCGCAACCCCGTCTTCGTTGTTTCCTGCAATAACGGCTGTAGCTTTTTCTTTCAGTGGGGGCTTTGCGTTGGCCACAGCATAGCCTTCGTCGCTGGCCGCAAAGAGGGAAAGATCGTTTAAGTTATCTCCAAAGGCAATGGTCTTTTCAAAGCCAAACTCTTTTTGAATATAACGAAGGCCGTTGTATTTTGAAGCTTCCGGCGAGCTGGCTTCCAGATACCAGATGTTTCGGTCGTACACATCGTTGTAAAACTCCAGATGCAGACTTCCTTGACGGTGGGGTTGGGGAGCTGCTTCATTGATGGGTAACCCATCTGTGCTTTCGACCATCTTGTTTGCCGCCTCATGAATTGGTAACCCATCAGTGCTTTCGTTAATCTTGCAAGCCGCTTCATAGATGGGTAAAAGGTTATGATGTTCACTGCAAAGCGTGAAGTAAATCGGATGATCACTTTTACAGTCATAAAAGGAAGCTGTCTTTCGAAAGGCCTTGCCGTAGGTTTCGATCCGTTCTTCATAAAAGCGCTGAGCATCGGTCGTGTTCAAGCTCTCGTAGTTGGCGTGGAAAACGCCATTTTCCAAGGTGTACAGAAAGCCTTCTAGGGAATGCTGCTTAACCAGATCCAAGAGACGAAAAAGAGCAGTTTCACCGATGAGATGGGCTTTCAGATAGGCTTGCTTTACTGGATCATAGATCACTGCGCCGTTCATCAAAACCATAGGAATAGAAAACTGCACGCCTTCCAAAATAGCAAGGGTACTTACCGGCGTCCGGGCTGTTGCGATACTAAACTGCAAGCCTTGCTGAATCAAGCGGTTAAGGGTGTTTCGGCTGAACTCCGAAAGCCTTGCTTCTGAGTTCAAAAGGGTGCCGTCCAAGTCGGAAATATATAAGGTCTTCATTATAAGTTGAGCCTTTCTGCATATTCCTTTCCGGTCTTGGTCGTGGCAAGGCCGCCTTGGGCGGTTTCACGCAAGTCAACTGGCAGAGCGCGTCCAATTCGGCTCATGGCGTCCACCACTTCATCAAAGGGAATTTTGCTCTTGACGCCGGCCAAAGCCATGTCGGCGGCCACAAGGGCTATAGCGGAGCCGAAACCATTACGCTTGATGCAGGGGATTTCCACCAGGCCGCAGACTGGATCGCAAACAAGGCCCAGGAGGTTTTTTAGCGCTAAGGCCGCTGCTTCAAAGGGAAGGTAAATATCGTCACTAACCAACTGGATCAGCCCGGCTGCAGCCATAGCGGCAGCGGCACCGCACTCTGCCTGACAGCCCCCCTCTGCCCCAGACAAAGTTGCCTTTGCTTCAATGATCAAGCCTACGGCAGAAGCAGTCAGAAGTGCGTCTATCAAGCGCTCTCGGTCAAGATTTTTATTTTTCCAGGCCGACAGCAAAGCGCCAGGCACGATCCCGCAGGAACCGGCTGTGGGAAAGGCAACAATTTTTCCCATAGAAGCATTGACCTCAGAAGAAGAAACCGCCTTAGCCACTGCATCCAAAACGGCGCTTCCGCAGAAGCTTTCCCCCTCCTTGTAGTGAGAGAGTTTTAGGGCATCACCACCGCTTAAGCCGCTGACGGAAACGACTTCCTTCAAGCAAGCCTTCTCCACGGCTTCCTCCATGATCGAAAGGACATTTGAAATCTCCTCCCGAACCTTCTCCCGGTTGCTTTCTTGTAATTTACACTCCGTCTCCAGGGCTAGGTCGCAGAGGCGCAGTTTTTTTTCAACGGCAAGCTTAATCAATTGTTCAGCACTGTTGTATTTCATATTCTCCTCCATCAACAAAATTTGAATCTACTCAGTTACATTCAGCTTTGTAAAGCCGCCGCCTAAAACAATAAAATTTAATCGGATTGGATGATGGCGGCTTAGTAAATGTTTAAAAGACTGAGTATACTATACTCTCTTAGACGGTTCTTTGCAATCCTTTCGTTATCCTATACTACAAACGGGCATTAATATCAAAGCACGTACCAAGTGAAATGGGTATCCAAGTCCAAGCCTCAGAAGGGACACCGCCCTCCACTAGAGCTGGTCGCAAGCCGTTTCGGGCGGTATCCCTTCTGAGGCTTTCATCGGATCGCTTTGTGCTATTTGCGCCCGTTCTTATAGTATCAGCTTCCCTGGGTTTAAAATGTTGTTTGGATCAAATATACGCTTGATTTCCCGCATAAGACGCATTTGTGTCCCTCCAACAGATTGAAGCAGGTATTCCCGCTTGGCATGACCGATGCCGTGTTCCCCGGATACCTCGCCTTTCAGCTTCTTGGCGCACTCGTAAAGCTGATCCATCACCCGCTTGCACTTTTCCTTCCAGATGTCTTCCGGATACTCATCCCTACAGACATAAAGATGAAGATTCCCGTCTCCGGCGTGTCCAAAGGAGGGAATGCGGATGGCTTCATCCAAGGACAGTTGCTTGGCAAACTGGAGGTACTCAGCCACCTTTTCGATGGGGACTACGATGTCGCATTCATCCATGCTTGACGTGGAGCTTTTGATGGCTTCCAAAAATGCACCCCTTGCCGTCCATATACTGCTTTGTCTTTCCTCCGTGTCGGAGATCAGAACATCCAGGGCGGCATGAGCCAGGCAAGCCTGCGCAACGCCATCATAGCAGTTCTCAATTTCTTCACGGCTGTTGCCGGAGTAGCTGATCATCAGATAGGCCTGGGCAGACTTGTCAGGGAAGCGGGTGCCTAAGTATTCTTCGGATTTTAAAATTACCTCTCGTTCCATAAATTCCAAGTTCAACGGCGTATCGGAGGCATTTAAAATCACAGGCACAGTATTCAGGCAATCCTCTAAGCTGTTAAAAGGCACCAGTAAAGTAATAAAACGTTTGGGCAACTTGATGAGCTTGAGTTGTATCTTGGTCACAACCCCCAGGGTTCCTTCGCTGCCGATCAATAAATCCTTCAAGCTGTAGCCCGAGCTGGTCTTTGCGATCTTTCCTCCCAGTTGCTGTACCTCGCCGTTGGCCAAAACCACTTCCATGCCCCGAACGTACTCCCGGGTCACTCCGTATTTTATGGCACGCATTCCCCCCGCGTTGGTCATCACATTGCCCCCGATGGTGGCGCTTTTTTCGCCGGGGTCAGGCGGGTATAAAAGCCCCTGTTCCTCCACCTTTTCAGCTAGCTCCATCAAAAGAACCCCCGGTTCTACGACAGCAATGAGATTTTTTTCGTCGATTTCCAGAATTTTGTTCATGTTCAGCAGGTTCAGCAAGATCCCACCGCAGGTAGCTACACAGCCCCCGCAGAGTCCTGTTCCGGCTCCCCGAACGGTAACGGGGATTTTGTTTTCGTTGGCGTAGGCCAGCAAGCGGCTGACTTCCTCCGTGCAGAGGGCATCCACAACGACAGAGGGAAAGAATTTCCCGTACTCCGGCATTTCGTCATGGGCAAAATCCTCGTTGATTTCCTCGCCTGTATGTACCCGATCTTTTCCGAATAGCTCCTTCAAAAATTGCAACTCTTGATCTGTGATCTTATACATAAGCCGCCTCCTTTTCCGCACCGGGCATCTGTAGTTTACCGGAAGTTTTTAATCCGGATATGAGCCTGGGAATCACCTCGTATAAATCCCCTACATAGCCATAGTGGGAGAGTTTAAAGATGGGCGCGTTTTTGTCCTTGTTGATGGAAATAATGCATTCGGAACTCTGCATCCCGGCCACAAACTGAATCGCCCCGGATACGCCGCAGGTGATGATCAGTTTAGGCTTGACTGTTCGGCCGGAGAGTCCGATTTGGCAGGTGTTTTCCAAAAAGCCCTGTTCGGCCAGGGGTCTTGTGCAAGCAAGTTGCCCGTTTAGAAGACTTGCCAGTTCTCTGAGCAGTCCCAAGTCCTCCTTGGTTTTTACCCCTCGTCCGGCAACCACCAGTACTTCTGCGTCTACAATGCTTTTTACCTTTTCCTTCGGTTGAGCGGATAGGACTTGTATCGTAGAAGAGAGTCCTTTGAGCTGTCTTTTGATAATGCTTCCCTTATGCCCAGGGCATTTTTCCGCTGGCTCCATAACCTTGTATCGAACGGTTGCAAACTGGGGCCTGTGGTTTTTGGTCAGAATCTGCGCCATAATGTTCCCGCCAAAGGCCGGGCGAATCTGTACCAGGTTCCCGTCGGGTCGTATTTCCAGACTGGTGCAGTCTGCCGTTAAGCCTGTCTCAAATCGGGTAGCCACTCTTGGCGCAAGAGAACGACCCACAGCTGTTGCGCCGATCAAGACTACATTGGGCTTCAGGTCACGGATACAATCTTCAAAGGCTGCCGCATAGGCATCCACGCGAAAATGCGCATAATCCTCCCCCTCGTACACATAGACCTTGTCTACGCCATAGTCAAAGAGATGCTGGGCTTCCTCTTCCAGGCTGTTTCTCGTCACGCTGTTCCCCGTCACTTCGTTCCCTGTCACTTCGTTTTCGGCTATTCCATTCCCTATAAAAATGCAGCTGCATTCCTCACCCTTGTTCCGTTCTTGAATCAACTGCCGGGCCTTTCCGATCAGTTCAAGGGTCACAGGGTGAATCTTGTTTCCCTCATACTCTACATAAATCAAAATACCCTTCCATGCTTCCTTATTTACCGACTTGCCCCCCTCTGCCAGGGCAATGGCTTGTTTTGGGCAGGCCTTGATACAAAGCTTACACAGCTTACAGCCGCTGCTGATCTTTATTTTTTCATCCTTTTCGATGGCCTCAAAGGGACATTTGCTTATACAAAGCCCGCAGCCGTCACACAGTTCATGCTTTATGTATATTCCACTCATGCTTCGCCTTCTTTCTATAAATTAAACAAACTTAAGCTGAATCAGCTTGCTTTTTAAGCTTTCGGCCATTTTCTCTGGCTCGGCCTCCATAAGATGTGTTTGTGTGGTCGAGCTGGGGGTAAAAATCCGTTCCACGGAAGTGGGAGAGCCAAGCATACCGTAGTTGTTTTTATCTTTGTCCCGCAGATCCTGTAAGCTGTAGGTTTTAATGGGTCTGTTCTTGCTTTTTTGTTTCAAAAGGTAGGAGGGCAGCCGGGGACGGTTGAGACTCGCTTCCACCGTGATTAAACAGGGATAGTTCATGCTTACGCTCAGTATACTTTCATTCAAGTCTTGCTCCAGGGTGATCCCCTTCTCATCCAGCTTGCAAATCCGCTTGACCCAGCTGACATGAGGGATATTCAAAAACTCGGCTATGGCGGGGCCAACCTGGGCGGTATCTCCGTCAGTGGTTTGCTTGCCGCAGAGGATCAGGTCAAAGTCCGTGAGTCGGATGCATTGAGAAAGAGCTCGGCTGCTTGCCAAAACATCAGAGCCTGCAAAGGCAAAGTCGCTGAGCAAAATCCCTTCATCTACACCTAAGGAAAAGGCTTCGTATAAAATTTCCTTTGCACTGGGGGGACCCATGGTCAAGGCCGTGATCTCGGCTCCAAGTGCTTCCTTTATCTCCATCGCTGCCTCAATGGCGTGCAAGTCGTAAGGGTTCATCTTCGCTTCCACCCCAGAACGAATCAAAGAACCGGTCTTTTCGTCGATCGTAACCTTTTGCGTGCCGGGGACTTGTTTAATGCATACAATGATTTTCATTGTTTCCTCCTTATAAAGTAGTTTCGTTACGAATTTTTGCTTGAAGAATTTTCAAAGGGATAGTAATCAGTATAGTATGCTGTGAAAAATCTATATGTATTTTATCGGAAAGATACGTCTGGTGCAAGAACAGATTGTTTACTTTTATAGTTGGCCTACTCTGTTTCGACCTCGTTCTTTTGTTATCTGATTATTGTTTTATTTTGAAGAGCGTTTAGGGGCAGAAGGATTGTAAACGTTGTGCCCAGTCCAACTGTGGATTCGACGGAGATATGACCGCCGTGCTCCTCCACTATTTTTTGGACAATGGAAAGGCCAAGACCGGAACGCCCAGTGCTTCCGGACCAGAAGCGCTTGAAAATATACGGTAAATCCTCAGGCGAAATGCCACAGCCGTTATCGGAAATCCTTAGCCTCAGCTTGTCTTCATCCTCTTGAGCGGAAAGGACAATTTTCCCTCCAGGGCTGAGGGCTTGTAAAGCGTTTTGCAAGATATTCTCAATTGCATGATGCAACTTGTCTGTGTCAATGTCCATGGTTGTATCGCAGCTTGTCAGCTGCAAGCTTACGCCGACGGCTTCCGCAAGAGGTTCAAAGGCTTCCAGTAAGCTTTCCAGATAATCCTTGATGTTCACACAGGTAAAGTTGGGCAAGTCCTCGTCTAGCTTTGCTAAGACTTGTAGCTTCGAGACTCTTTTGTTCAGCTCCTTGGACTTGCTGTATATGCTTTGCAAAACCTCTTGCTCTTTATCCGCTTCCAAAATGATTCCGGCCCTTAACAGATCTAAGTATCCTAACACTGCCGCTATAGGGGACTTTAAATCGTGGGCTATGTCTGCCATAAAGCGTTTTCTTGTGCTGAGCACATGACTTAACTGCCTGCTTGTCTCCGCAAGCTTTTGCGTTTTTTCATCGACAAGCTGTTCCATTTTTGTGGCGTAGGCCTTGTTTTGCTTGTTTATGATAACGCTTCTGTATACGAGAATTCCACTGAAAATCAAAACCATCCAAAAGCCCGTACGTTCAGTATGCCAGCCAAATAAAATCGGCTCAAATTCCCCGGCGAAATTGTCCAAATAGATTCCAAAAGCAAACAAGCCTACCGCAATCAGCAAAAATTTTGACTGTATCCCACCTCGAAAGGCCGCCACCATAATCATGGCAAACAGATAAAGCAGCAGCGTGTATTTATAAAAATCAAAACATATACCATAAATTCTGAGCAAGTCCCAGGCAGGAAGCAGCAGTGCAAGCCTGAAGGAAAGTAAAACAAAGCCAAGGTATATCAATAGCCTGTGAAATTTACCCAGGGAAGTAAGATAAGCGCAAAGGCTTAACACTTGCATAAGCAAAGCACAAAAAAAGAGATCCTCGATTCCATACCAGAGAGAAACATTTGAAAAGCCAACAAGCCCCCACAAAGTATAGGCGTTATAGCCCACATAGTAAAAGCACACAAAGGCAGTCTGGCGATGCATGGTCTCCTTGATGCTAAAATAAAGTACCAGATAAAAGACGCCGATAAAAAGCGGGATAAACAAATACAGGCATTTAAGGGTGAGGCGGATATCCAGCAGGGTATTCAAGTCTCGGTAAAGTCCAAAGGCTGGCGGATAAAAGATGCCGCTATAGTAGTGAGAAAAATTGGACACAGCAAAAACAAGTTCAATTTGCCCTTTGGCTTCAAAGGAAACAGAACCGGTCTGTATGAAGGGGGCGTAGTCTTCGTTTTCCAGTCTTCCGTTTTGGTGAACAAGAACACGGTTGACCCAAAGCTTGTAAGCGGAGAAGATTTCCGGCAGCTCCAGGGTGTATTGGGTTGGCTGGCTGCTTACATTGATCCGCAGGCGATAGGTGGCATTTCCATGAAAAGGTACTCCTTGAGCTCTAAAGGCAAAGTCGCTGTACTCTCCTACATATACATACTGGGAAACTTTTGGGTTTAGGGCAGCGATTTCCTGGGGAGATAAAAGCTGTCCGGCATAAAGTTCCCAATCATCAATCAAGTAAGTCAGCTTACCCTCAAAGTTGAGTATGCCCAGAGCCGCTTGCTTTCCGTCCAATGCATACTTGTTGTCAAAACGCAGGATCCATTTTGCATTCAGCAGCAGGGCCGCAAAGCAAAGGCAAATGAGGATGGGCAGCTTAGGGGTTTTCAAGCTTGCAAAAATCGTATGAAGGCTCACTCTTTCCATCGCAGCCGATAGCCTATCCCCCAAACCGTTTCTATCATTCTGTCATTGCCCAAGGCCTCTGACAGCTTCTTTCTTAGATTAGAGATATGTACGGAGATTGCCCGTATATCGCTGTTGGGCGGCATTTGCCAAACCGTTTCAAACAACTGTTCGTTTTGAATGATTTGATTGGGTGCGTCTGCGAGACAATTTAAAATAGAAAGCTCCTTGGCGGTCAGCTGCAAGGGTACTTGATCTACATAAGCGCCACTGCTTCTGCTGACAGAAAGCCTGCCAAAGCTTTTAGTATCCCCAGACCGAGCAGTCTGTCCCATTCTTGCCCGAATCCGAAGCTCCAGCTCCTTTGTGGAAAAAGGCTTGATTACATAATCATCGCCCCCTTTGATGAAGCCTTCGATTCGATCCTCCTCACTATCCAAGCAGGACAAAAAAATGACGGGCGCATGGCTGAGCTCTTTCAGCTTTGAACAAAGCTGTAGGCCCGATATATCGTTCAGACAAATATCCAGTATAATACAGTCAGGTGTAAAGCTTTTGATTAAGCGTAAGGCCTGCTCTCCAGATGTTGCCGTTTGAACCTCATAGTTCATATATCTAAGATAAATTTCATTAATGTCGAGAATGGCGTGATCATCATCCACCAGCAGAACGTTTGGCATGATACTCCCTCCACTCGGGTTACTTAGGCTCAAAGGCCGATTTTTCTGATCCTTCTGATTCCTCTGGCTTACTCTCATCGGGGACGGAATGAATAACAGCTTTTATTTTTATCAGCCCTGTCTTATCGGTCGTAAGCGTGATTGTTTTTGCGTCCTCATCATATGTAAACTCGTCTATTGAGGTTTCATCTATGGTAACCTCAATAGATTCATACCCCTCCGGGGCGGTGTAGGGCAGGCAGACGGTATATTTTAAGTGCTTTACTTCTTTTTTATTGCTCAAGAGGCTTACATAAAAGCTGTCATCGGATCGCTTTTTTACAGAAACAGAAAAGGTATCAAAAATACCATTGGGCAGTGTCTTTAAAACTTCATTCTCTATCGTGACTTTCACATCATCAAGTGAAATTTCTGTATTTTTTCCATGGGAAACAGTCTTCTCCAGCTGAGTGCCGCTGTAGGTGACTTTATCCTCCGTGGTCTTACTCCCGGCAGTTTGGCTTGTACCACCGCCTCGTGTTCCTCCATCGAAGCCGCCTTCGCTTTCATCGCTTTTATCTCTTAAACTCGCATCCTCAGAGGGTTGATTTGTGGATTCGGAGGGCGAAGAATTCGACGGGGGAAGAGTAGAGGGGGGTGAAGGCGAAGGTGAAGGCGAAGGTGAAGGCGAAGGTGAAGGCAAAGGTGAAGGACTTGGCGTTATAGGGGGGCTTTCTTTATCGGGTTCAACAAGCGGAGGGATATAAGGGACATACCCGTTGTCGGTTTTGCGGAATTGTTCACTGTCATAGGTGGCCCAAGCAACATTGGAGTTACCTGCACGCGGCCCGTTCTGAACGACGACACGGTAACCAACAGGCACCGAAGGGTCCTCAATCGCTATGGATGAGTCAATTCGGTACTGATAGCGGTCCTCTCTCCAGTTGGCAACAGAGCGGGCGTTTCTGAATGCTGCATTTTCAAAGATACTTCCATCCAGGGTTTTCTGAACCTCGACCACAACACTATGATGCTCACTTTCAGTAACCAATAAATACGGAATCGCAAACTCAAAGTAATAAATGTTTTTAAAATCCGGCGGAATGATGGAGCGAATCTCAAAGTTATTGATCGGCTCATTTAAACACCTTACGGAGAAAGTTGGGCGCAAGTCAGCACCAGGACTCTGCAGTACTAAAATCGAATCGCTCAGGTAATATTCCTTGCCCTCAGAGTTAACAACAGAGTCTAGGCTCAGGCCTCCATCAGGAAGGACGAAATCACCGGATATCTCAAATTCGGTTTTTCCCGCCGCCATGTTTGCCTCAAACTCTTCTCTGTTCCATTGCACGGGCAATTGCACATTCCCTGTATACGCTGTTCCCTGTGCATTAATCGGTAGGCTTAAATAAGCATAGCTGAATTTCGGAAGCAGCTCATAGCTTGCTTCGGGTAATATTCCCGCCGAATAGGGTTCATATTGTGTGATGTAGGACGCAGCGGAGCTAAGGATTTCCTCCCTTGCCTCTGCTGTCTCCTTTGTGCTTTTAGAGTCGTCTGTAAGCTGTGGTGCAGCTTCTACGCAGAGCTTCTCCGTTTCTGCAGATTGTATGGCTTCCTCAATCATTGGTTCAGTTTCCCCTGATAGAAGCACAGCTGCTTGTGTTCGATTCACAGCTTCTTCTGTTAAATCTACAGCCGTTTCTACGGACTCCACGGTCTCTGCTTCTTCTGCCTTTGTTTCTTGTGTCTCTGTTTTTTCTGCCTCTGCTTCTTGTGCCGTGAATTCAGTTGTAGTGGATGAAAAATGTGCATCGCTTAGTTCTTCTCCAAAAACATTTGAATTCAACAACAGTACAAGAAAAAAGATTGTTATTGTTAGCGTTTTCATTCTTACTGTCCTCCTATTCTTTTTATAAAAATATAGCATTTTCTAAATCATTTGTAAACATAGTCTCTTAACCATTTATCAAAAGCAAGAAAAAAACAGCCTCTGTCCGATTGCAGTCGGAAAGAGGCTGTTTTTTTTGCAAGGCAATAAAAAGGGGGGCATTATACTTTTATTGCTTATCGGACATATGCTTTGCAAACCTTGTTTTCTATGACAATCGTAATTTCGTTTGCAACAGACAAATCAATATTTTTCCAAACTTCAAAGCCGCCGTCTTGGTCTTCGATTCTTAAATCCCAAAGCTGAGCGCTTGCATCAGGAGCAAATGAGATGTTTGCCTTTGTACCGTCTTCAAGTATATCAAGACCTAAGATATCCTCTCCCCACTCGTTGGA
Source organism: uncultured Defluviitaleaceae bacterium (assembly GCA_964611385.1). Taxonomy (GTDB): domain Bacteria; phylum Bacillota; class Clostridia; order Lachnospirales; family CAYPQA01; genus CAZSXS01. The sequence goes on along the minus strand of CAZSXS010000004.1, from coordinate 16,061 downwards.
TTCGGCAGGAGAGAGATACAAGGCATACAGCGGAAGTCCGGCATTATTTGTCAAAGTGAAGTCCAAATTGTAATTGGCACCGATGAGTGCTTCACCATCCTTGAGGATGAGCTTTAAGTCGCTCATGGTAGTGATGTCAAGACCTGTCCAGGTCACTGCGTTTCCGTCTGAATCTTCAATCCTTAAATCCCAATATCTTTGACCAGCCTGAGCCAAAACCATAAATTGAGCTTCTTCGCCGTCGGAGAGTACTTCCACATCCAAGACATCCTCGCCCCACGCATCGGTATCGGTGGGTGAAAGATAGAGGGCATAAATGTCAACGCCTGTGGCATTATTCAGATTAACCCAGTGCTTTTTGCCCATGAGAGCTACCGGTTTTTCATCAACAAAGCCCAAAGTAACATTCCAAATCTCATCTACATTCACATTCTCAAAGACAATGGCGTTCCCGTCCTGGTCTTCTGCTCTCAAATCCCAAAAGCTTATGTCTTCATTAAAGTCAAATTGAACTTCAACCATTTCTTCATTGGGAAGCGTGTCAACGGTTAAAATATCCTCGCCCCAGTCCTCAGCATCCGACGGAGAGACATATAGGGCATAAATTTCTGCCTGGGTTAGGTTAATCACTACAAAATCCTTGGTGGAAGCTGCCTGTACAGAAGCTGGACGAAACCCCAAGGACATCAAGGTAATGCAAAATGTCATTACCAGTGAAACGAAAATTCTCTTTGTTTTAATCATAATATGCTCCCTCTGCGGCTTTGCCGCACTTAAATACTACGTGAAAAATGTAAGTAAGCCCCCCTTCGTTTGGATTCAACAAATTTAATTGATCAGTTGGCTCAACAAATTTGTTTTATAAAGTATACCATTCTTAGCCATGAAAATGTTTAAAGAAACTACAAAGAATGTTGCTCCTCACAGGAAATTGAAGTTGACGGTTTAAAGTAACTGTGATACAGTTGACTGAATTTGTTGAATAAGTATTGAATAAGTATTAAATTCTGATGAACTAAGAAAGGGAGTAAAGAAATGAAATTAGGGATTGTTGGGCTTCCCAATGTGGGCAAAAGCACTTTGTTTAATTCTTTGACCAAGGCGGGGGCCGAGGCGGCCAATTATCCGTTTTGTACCATAGACCCCAATGTGGGCATCGTTCCGGTGAGAGATGATAGGCTAAACCGGCTGCAAGAGCTGTATAAATCGGAAAAGTTAATTCCCGCCGTAGTGGAGTTTGTCGATATAGCCGGTCTGGTGCGGGGGGCTTCCAAGGGAGAGGGGCTGGGCAACCAGTTTTTGTCCCACATTCGGGAGGTGGACGCACTGCTGCATGTGGTGCGCTGCTTCGAGGATGGCAATGTGATCCATGTGGATCAAACCGTGGATCCTTGCCGCGATATCGAAACCATCAACTTGGAGCTGATCTATGCAGATCTGGACAGCTTGGAACGCCGCCAGTCCAAAATCGGCAAGGCACTTAAGGCAGACAAGTCCTATCAAAGAGAAGCGGAACTCATTGAGCAAATCATCGAAACCCTGAACAAGGGACAGTCGGCAAGAAGCCTGAGCTTCGATGAAGAGGATAAGGCCATCGTAGCCAGCTTGAATCTGCTGACTACAAAGCCGGTCATCTATGCTGCTAATGTTTCCGAGGAAGCACTTCACAACGAGCATGTAGCCACGCTTGAAGCCTATGCGAAGTCGGAGGGTTCCCAGGTTTTCGTGGTCTGTGCCAAGATAGAAGCAGAGATTGCCCAATTGGACGAGGACGAAAAGCTTTTGTTTTTACAAGATTTGGGCTTAGAGGAAAGTGGTCTGGAACGAATCATCAAAGCCAGCTACGAGTTACTGGGTCTCATCAGCTTTTTGACCGCAGGGCCAAAGGAAGTGCGGGCCTGGACCATTAAGAAGGGTTCAAAGGCGCCCCAAGCTGCGGGAAAAATCCATACGGACTTTGAGCGGGGCTTTATTCGAGCGGAAATTGTCAACTATGACGACCTCATCAGCCTAGGCTCCTACACCGCTGCCAAAGAAAAAGGTCTGGTGCGCCTGGAGGGTAAGGAATATGTCATGAAAGATGGGGATGTGACTTTGTTTAGGTTTAATGTGTAAGTGGATTGTTTTATTCATTTTTATTTGTTAATACTGGGGTTACGGCAATATGCCGTAACCCCGATTTTTTGGGTTTTACCCCTACCCGAAAAATTATATTCTGCTCAGAAGAAAGAGTATCGTTCTCTGAATTTCTATGTTTTAAATCCGCAATTCACGAAAAGCTTTGTACAAAATATTCGTTATAATAAAGTTACCGTACGGAGAAGGATTGATCTTATGGAACAGGCACACATTGACAAGGTAAAATCTTTTGTATCTGAACATTTGAAAGACGAATTTTCACTTGATGAAATAGCGCGTTTTGTCGGGTATTCGGCTTATCACTTTGCTCGCGAGTTTAAGGGGGTCACAGGGCAGTCGATCATGGAGTATGTTCGTGAACAACGTATTTATGCCAGTGCAATTGAAATTTCCCACGGAAAAGGCATTTGCGAAGTAGCAATGGACTACTGCTTTGGCACTCACGCGGGATTTACAAGAGCTTTTACCGCACAATTCGGCGTATCGCCAAAGGAGTATGCCGAACATGCACGAAAACCAAAAACAAAGGGGATAAAGCTAGTGGAAAATTCAAAAATCGTTATTCGTCCCATATGTAAAGACGACGTTCAAGACTTGTGGGAAAATGTTTACAGTGCAATGACACCAAGGCAGATTACGGAGGTTAAAATCTTGCCATCGATCGAAAAACTAGAGCGCCGAGAGGGTATTCATCTTGTTGCACAGGTTGACGGTAAAGTGGTTATGGCGCTCCCAATGGAAAAACCATTCGGATTGCCACTTGGCTTCCTTTTCGATAACAATTTTGTTTTAACTGGTGGAGATAATGATGCTGTCATGGAAAAAATGCTTGCCGAGATGAAACGCCAATGCAAGATGATGAACGTGTCAACGCTAATATCTCCGCAATACGAAAACAGTGAAAGCTGCAAGGCCTTCCTGCATTTCGGTTTTACAAAGGCGTATACTTCCGATGGTTGGGATTATTTGATGATTGCTATATAAAATCAAGTGCCCAATAGAGTTCTTCACTTAAAAGAGCGCGACCGCATCTGTCGGTCGCGCTCTTTTTCACCTTAAATTGCTAACAACAACCATCCTATTGATTTTGTCTGCCGGTGGAATCATGAGCGTAGGCTTTGAAAGGTTTACTTAATGCAAAATATTTGAATCTGCGAAAGAGCGAAGTCATCTCTCCCTATGTTTCCAAGGTTAGTCGCCTTTACTGCGCCCCAACCATTTCCAAAAACGCATCTTCACTGATAATCTGAATACCAAGGCTAAGGGCCTTTTTGTTTTTGGAAGAAGCGGAGTCTTGGTCATTGTTAATTAGATAACTGGTGTTCTTGCTGACGCTCTTGGATACGGAGCCGCCTTTCTCTTCAATAAGGCTTTCCAATAGGCCCCGATTTTCGAAGTGATTCAGCGTACCTGTAATTACAAAGCTCAGACCTTTTAGGGGAAGTTGGGATTGATCCGATGTATCACCCTGAACATGGGTCTTGTCTGGAAGAATTTCCACATAGCTTAAAAGGCGACCCAGCAAGCTTTGGTTTTCCTGGTTAGAAAAATACTTTACAATAGAGTTTGCAATCACTTCTCCAAAGCCGTCAATGGCCACCAACTGTTCTACGCTGATGCTTCGGATTTCATCCAGGCTGTAGTGCTTGCATAAGAGCTTTGCATTGCTAAGACCCACATGGTGAATGCCCAGGGCATAAATCAGTCGGAACAGAGGCAGAGTTTTTGACTTTTCAATGGATTCCATCAGTCTGTCATAGGAGCGGCGACCAAAGCCTTCTAGCTCCAAAATGGCTTCTTCATGATCTGGCAACTTATAGATATCCGAAAAATCCTCAATAAAACCCTGATCCACGAACTTTTCTATAGTGGCTTCCGAAAGGTTTTCGATGTTACAGGCGTCCCGGCAACAATAGTGGGTGAGAGAATGCACCAGCTGCGCCCGGCAGTTTGGATTGGAACAATAGAGGGATTTGACCGTTATGTTCGTGACGATCTCTGTATCGCTGCCGCAAACGGGGCAGCTTTTAGGGATATCAATCTGATTGCTGCGAGTTAGGTTGTCAGCCACCTGGGGGATGATCATGTTAGCCTTATACACGGTAATGGTGTCCCCGATGCCAAGCTCCAGTTCCTCCAGTATGCTTAAATTATGAAGGCTGGCGTTTCGAACCGTTGTTCCCTCCAGCTCTACCGGCTCAAAAACCGCAACGGGATTGATCAAGCCCGTTCGTGAGGTGTTCCAGCTCACTTCCAAGAGAGTCGTTTCACTCAGTTCATCCCGCCATTTAAAGGCAATGGAATCCCTGGGGAATTTAGAGGTTTGGCCAAGAGATAGACTGTAGGCAATGTCGTCATAAGTTAGTACGAGGCCGTCTGAGCCATACTCGTTTTGGCTGATTTTTTGCTCGAAGTCCAAAACCTTCTCTTCCACAGTGGCCGCCGTAACCATCTCATAGCCTACAATCTGAAACCCAAGCCCTTGCAGCCAAAGAAGCCCTTGAGATTTTTTTTCAAAAGTCTCGTCGGATTTCACTAGGGAGAAGGCAAAAAGATCAATACTCCGTTTTGCAACAATCTCACTGTTTAGCTGCCGAACCGTGCCGCTGCATAGATTTCTTGGGTTTTTGTATTTTTCTTGGGAGTCCTCATTGATTTTTTCAAATTCCTTATACGAAATCACTGCCTCAGCACGTATAATCAGCTCGCCCGTATGGGCTATTTTTTTTGGCAGGTTTTTAAAGTGCTTTGCGTTATGGGTGATGTCCTCCCCGATTAAGCCGTTGCCGCGGGTGAGTGCTTGGTTGAGCAGGCCGCCCTGATACTTCAGTACGACTGTCAGCCCGTCTAGCTTCCAGGACAACAGTCCTTCTTCTTTGTCCAAAAAGGACTTTAGCTTGCTGACCTCCTTGGTCTTATCCAAGGATAACATAGGGCGCTCATGAGGAACCTTTTCCAAACTGTCCAGGACGGTGTAACCTACGTTTTGAGTCGGACTGTCTTCTAGGATGATCCCTGTCCTTTGCTCTATTTCCAATAATTCGTCATACAGAGCGTCGTATTCCCGGTCACTCATGATAGCCGTGCCGGTTTCATAGGCTTTTCTGGCTTCATTCAATCGTTCCGTAAGGGAGCGGATTTTTATAGAAAGCTCCAGATCGGATTCGAAAGCTTTAGCCTCTACGCCCTCTTTCTTACGAGGCGTTTTTTTGACTTGCTGGGTTTCTGTTTTTGTGTCGTCTGTGTTTTTTTTGCGCGGCATAGAAAATTCCTTTCTTGTGGTATGTTAATTTCCCTTTAATTTGTTCTGGATTATGCCACAAAATACAGTTATTAGCAACTAAAAAACGGATTGGTAAAAACTGAAACCATAATCATTTACAAATAAAAATAAAATAGTTAAAGAAAACAGGGCTTTCGTCACTTATACTCAGTACTGTCAACTTTGCAAAGTAGCTATACTCAGTCTCTTAAACATTTACCAAGCCGCCATCATTCAACCTGCTTAAATTCTATTGTTTTGGGCGGCGGCTTTGCAAAGCTAGCGTGACTGAGTATAAATAAAAGATAAGGATGGAATTAAAATATGAATTCAAAAGAACTGGTTTTAGCAGCCATTAAAAATCAAGAAACGCCAAGAGCACCCTGGGTCCCCTTTGTGGGCTGTCATGCAGCGAAGCTGATCGGCGTAAACGCAGAAGAATTTTTCAAGAGCAGTGAACATATCACGAAAGCAGTAAGCCTGGCAGTAGAGAAGTACCGTGCTGACGGAATCCCGGCTTTGTTTGACCTACAGATTGAGGCTGAGGCCATGGGCTGTCGTCTCCAATGGGCTACCCATAACCCTCCTTCTGTTATCTCCCACCCCTTAGCCGAGGGTAAAACGCTTGCTGACTTAAAAATTCCGACGGAAAAGGATGGTCGCTTTCCCATTGTCCTGGATGCCTGTCGCAAAATTTGTGAGACCGTTGGAAAGGACAAAGCGGTTTACGGCCTGATCACTGGCCCCTTTACCCTGGCTCTGCACTTGCTGGGAACCGATATCTTCTACAATATGATAGACGAGCCGGAAGAAACCTATAAGCTTCTGGACTTCTGCGCTGAGGTAGGCATACAGACTGCCAAAATGTATCTGGATGCTGGTGTTGATATCATTGCCATTGTAGACCCTATGACCTCCCAGATTTCTTCTGATAACTTTGAGGAATTTGTTTTGCCTTATTGTAAAAAAATCTATGACTATGTCCGTAGTCGTAATAAGCTGGTTACTCTGTTTGTTTGCGGAAACGCTAAGAACAACATTGAAGTCATGTGTAAGAGCGGTCCTGACGGCTTGTCTATCGACGAGAATATTCCTCTGGACTATGTTCGGGACGTTTGCAGAAAGTATAATATTTCCTTCGGCGGGAACATTAAGCTTACGCTTACCATGCTGTTCGGAAGTGTTGCCGACAACATAAATGACGCTATGAACTGCCTGGCCATCGGCGGCACAAAAGGCTTTGTGCTTTCACCAGGCTGTGACATGCCCTTTGATGTTCCCGTGGAAAACGCAGAAGCTGTTGCGGCTGTGGTTCATGGAGAAGTTGCAGACCTGATGGAAAGCGTCAGCCCTCTTTCCGGCATTGAGGTTTCCTTGCCTGATTACAGCGACCAAAGCACGGTTTACATTGATGTGATCACGCTTGACTCCGAGTCTTGCGCACCCTGTCAGTACATGATGGAAGCCGTTCGGACAGCCGCTTCAGACCTGAAGAACCTGTCGATCAAGGAATACAAGGTCAAGGAAAAGGAATCCGTCGCCGTTATGTTGAAGTTAGGCGTTTCCAATATCCCCACCATTTGCGTTGACGGAGAAATTAAATTTATCTCCATCATTCCAGATCACGATACCTTAAAGGCCTCCTTCGTGGATGGTTTAAAGAAAAAAGGACTGTAAGTAAAATGCAAAGCACAAGATTTCATGCAAAACTGATCGTTCAAAGCGCGCCTTGCACGGCTTGTGTCATCATTAATTCCTTAAACATAGAAACCCTCGATAAGCTTTCGGAAACAAGAAAGGACTTTTCCTGGGAACTGATCGAAATCAAGACACTGAGCCAGGCTCTTTGTCTTGATTTCGAAAAAATATCCGGCCTGGAGGTTGAAAAGCTCCCGGCCGTTTTAATTAATGACGAACAAATATCCGCTGGAACCATCATAACACCCAAACAAATCAATCAAATATTGGAGCTGATGGAAGATGAATGAAGCAAAGATCCATACAAAACTGGTGGTAGTGGGAGGCTTTTTGGGCGCCGGAAAGACAAGCTCCATTGCCCAAATGGCCAAGCTTCTGCTACAGGCAGGCAAAAAGGTAGGCGTAGTCACTAACGATCAGGGCAGTCAGCTGGTGGATACCGCTTTTTTAAAGAGCATGGGGTTGGATGTCCTTGAAGTAACAGGGGGCTGCTTCTGCTGTAACTTTGACGAGTTTACGCGGAAGCTGCAAACCATGTCCGAAAACGCCCCAGATCTCATCCTTGCGGAACCGGTGGGCAGTTGTACAGACTTGGTGGCTGCCATTATCAAACCGCTCCACAGCTCCGTCCACAAAAGACTTCATTTCAAACTGCTGCCCCTGTCCGTCGTGCTTGATCCAAAGCGGCTTTCCAGACTCATCCGTGAGAAAAAGCGCCTGGCAAGTGCAGACGGAAAAGATGCCGGGGTGCTCAACGAGATCAATTATCTGTTTAGCAAGCAAATTGAAGAAGCCGACATCCTTGTTCTGAATAAAATCGATACCCTGACGGAAGCCGAAAAGAAACAAATGCTGTCCTTCCTGGAAACCAGCTACCCCGGCAAAGAAATCCTTGCTGTCAGCGCAAGGGAACCCAGTAGCCTAACGCCCTGGCTCGGAAGGCTCATGGACTTAGACCCGAAAGACCCAGGCCAGTCCCTCGACATTGATTACCAACGCTATGCCAAAGCAGAAGCCGACTTGGGCTGGTTAAATACGTCGGCTACCTTGCAAACCGGAGCCTTATCGTCCGGACCCTTGCAGACCGAAGCGGAAAATCAAGACATAGACGGCAACCAATTCCTTCTGGCTTTGGCCGAAGCCCTAAGAGATCAAATGCAAGATTCGCCCGACTTGGCTCATATGAAACTTTATTTGTCCAGTGAGCATGAATTTTGTAAGCTAAGCTGCGTGAGCCTTCAAGACGGCTTTTCCCTGGACTCTTCAAAAAAAATGAGCCTTCCCTTACGGAAAGACTCCTCTTTAATTATAAATATCCGAGCCGTCAGCAATCCCCAGCGACTTGCCGAAATTACAGAAAATACCCTGAAAGCTGTGGCCGAATCCTATGGCTTGACCTTGTCCGCTTTAAGTACAGAAGCCTTTTCACCAAAGGAGCCAAAGCCAACATATCGGATGTAAATCTATACTACAAACGGGCATTTATAGCACGTGCCAAGTAACAGGGTTATCCACGCCCAAGCCACAGAAGGGACACCGCCCTTAGTAGCCTAGAAGCATTAAGACATTTGAGGCTAAAATTCTTAACCCGTTGACACCGCCTACAGAAGTTTGATATCTCCCATGTCCGGCTTTTTGAAAAGGGATGGAAGGGGGTGTGGGGGAGGGAAGGGAAAAACTTTTTCGCCGTTTGAAAAAGTTTTTCCCTTCTCTCCCCCACGGTTTTATATATACCTAGCAGTTATAGAAGCCTTGCAGCTTTTCAAATCTGCTGCTGCCCCTTCAAAAAGAATTTGCCCGCCTCGGCTGCCGCCGTCCACTCCAATGTCTATAACCCAGTCTGCATTGCGGATCACGTCTAGATTGTGCTCAATAACGATTACCGTGTTACCCTTGTCTACGAGCTTGTTGATGATCTCCAGAATGCTTGTGATGTTTGACATGTGTAAACCCGTGGTCGGCTCGTCCATGATGTATATGTTTCCCTTCTTGTTTAGCTCTTTGGCAAGCTTGAGCCGCTGACATTCGCCGCCGGAAAGCGTGTCGAGAGGTTGTCCCAAGGTCATGTATTGTAAACCTACCTCCATAATGTGCTTGAGCTTGCTTAGAATCTCCTTTTGCTTAAAAAATTCAACCGCTTCCGCAATGGTCATGTCCAGTACGTCTACAATGGTCTTCCCACTGTATTGATAGGCTAATACCTCTTCTTTGTAGCGCTTCCCGCCGCAATCTTCACAAACGGTTTCCACCGAATCCATAAAGGAAAGATCTGTTTCAATGACACCCCGCCCTTTGCAGCTGGTGCAGGCCCCCTCTGAATTGTAGCTGAATAAACCAGCACTGACCTTGTTTTCTGTGGCAAAAAGGTTTCTGATCTCATCCATAATCCCAGTAAAGGTGGCCGGATTCGAGCGCAGATTTGCTGCAACCGCAGATTGGTCAATGATGATTGCGTCCTTAAATTCCTTCGCAAAAACCCCGTTCACCAAGGTGCTTTTCCCAGAACCGGCAACACCAGTGACAACCGTAAACACGCCTTTAGGAATTCGAAGGCTTACGTTCTTCAGATTGTGCAGACTGGACTTCTTTGTCTCATAAAAATTAGTGCCTTTTCTTGGATTGCTCTTGATCGGCAGATTTCTGCCCAAGTGGGTTCCGGTGAGCGTGTCCGTCTTCAAAAGGTCGGCATAGGAACCTTCAAACGTAATTTTGCCCCCATGTTTACCCGCCTGTGGGCCAAGGTCAACAATATGATCCGCAATTTTGATCACATCCGGGTCGTGTTCCACAACGATCACGGTGTTCCCCTTATCTCTGAGCTTTACCAACAAATCATTCAGTCTGTGCACGTCTCTTGGGTGCAAGCCTATGCTTGGCTCATCAAAAATATAAATCACATCAGTCAAGCTGCTGGTTAAGTGCTTTACCATTTTAACCCGCTGAGATTCTCCGCCGGAAAGCGTAGAAGTCTCTCTGTCCAGGCTTACATAGTCAAGTCCAATGTGTATCAAGTCTCGTAGACGACCCGCCAGATTGTCCACGATGGGTTTCACATTTGCTTGATCAATCTTTTCAATGAACTCTAGCAGCAGATCCACTTGTAGTGCCGTCAAGTCTGCAATGGAAAAATCTTTGATCTTCGAGGACAAAACAAGCTCATTGTAGCGTTTACCTGAACAATCTCTACACACAGCCTCTGTCACAAAAGGGGCTATTTTCTTTTTACTGGCTTCTGATTTTTCCCCTTCGGTTTTGACGTTTTGCCGTATAAAGCGTTCCAAAAGTCCTTCATAAGTGGAATTCATCCCTTCCACGATGCTGGACTTTATTTTTTCGGCCTTACAATAGACGAGCTTATCGTATTCCTCTTTGGTATAATCTTTAATTTTTTTATCGCAATCAAAAAAGCCTGTCCCTGCGTAGACTTTCCACTGCCAAGTACCAACGCCAAAGCCCGGCAGCAAAATCGCACCTTCGTTTAAGGACTTTTCAACATCCAGCGCCTTTTCAAGGTTCAAGGTAACGATACGACCTATGCCTTCACAGGTTTTGCACATACCGTTCGGGTCATTAAAGGAAAAATGGTGAGAGGGGCCAACATGCGGCTGTCCGATTTTGGAAAACAGAAGCCGTATCAAGGGATTAATATCCGTAATGGTACCCAAGGTGGAACGGGAGTTTCCGCCGATTCGTTTTTGGTCAACAATAATGGCCAAGGACAGATTTTCAATGGAATCGACATCGGGATGACCATATTTTGGCATAAAGCCCTGAACAAACTTACTATAAATTTCGTTTACCTGTCGCCCCGCCTCCTGGGCGATTGTATCAAAGACAATGGAGGATTTCCCAGAACCGGACACGCCGGTAAAAATGGTTATCTTCTTCTTTGGAATCCTTAGATTCACATTCTTTAAATTATTTTCTCGTGCGCCGATGAGTTCAATATACTCATACGCCATAGTATCCCTACTTTCTTTTATAGTGTCAAAAACATAGTGATGAATGCCTTGCTTCTCTCAACTTTTTTGAAGGACTCAAAGTTTATAACATAATTATAAGATGGTTACAATCAATTTCTGAAATACTTTCATTGCCAAAGACGCATTTAGGTATTGACAACTTGAGATTACTGTTGTAAACTCCATTTGAGATTACACGTGTAAACCAATAACGAAAGGAGTCCTATATGGCAAAAACCAACGCTAAGCAAGTATCAATCACAGACGGGGAGCTGCCCATTATGAAGGTTTTATGGGAAAAAGGCCCTACGACCTCACCGGAAATCTATAACAATCTGGAGGGTGCAGTGATGAAAAACAAAAGCACTTTCAAAACAGAACTGTTAAGGCTGGTTCAAAAAGGAGCGGTCAAGGCAGAGGAACTCAAAGCACGGAATTTTTTATACTCAGCCCTTGTGTCTAGGGACGAGTATATCGCCCACACGCGCAAAAATCTTTTGAATCGCGTGTTTGACGGCTCGACCTTTAATATGCTGTTAAACTTTGTGCGTGAGGAAAAAATAAGCAAGGCAGAGATCGAAAAGCTTTTGGATCAGATTAAGGAGGAGTAAAAGATGGCCTTTGATGTGTGGATAGCAACTTATATTGCTCCCATTTTTTACAATCTCTTGTACATGTCCTTAACCGGACTTTGCATTGCTGTGGTGATTCTGCTAATCCGACGCTTTGCTGATGTTCATATTTCACCTTTTTGGAAATATACGATGTGGTTCTTAGCTTTTTTTGCCTTGGCCCTACCCTTTAGGCTACAAAGCAAGATCCCCTTGTTATTTCAATTCTCACAAGTGAAGGAGATTTCCTTTCGCGAGGAGGAGCTAGCCTTAAGTCAGCGGATTATGGCGTACCAATCTACAGAGTCCTTGCCAAGCCACTTGCCGGATTCGCCCGAAAGTCTCAACACGCTTCAAGTTGAAATGAAAGACTTGCAACTGAAATCACAGCTCTTTGATCTTGTGATCCCATCCGTATGGCTGTTTGGCTTTATCGCCATCGCTACGTTTCTGTTCGTTATGGCGATGAGACTTCGTTACAAAGTCAAGCGCAATCAATTATGGATTAATACTGGTCGTTATATGGCCTTGCTTGAACAATGCAAGTCTAGGCTCAACCTGCATCAGCCGATTGAAATCATACTACAGACCTACATACAAACTCCTGCTCTGATGGGGATTTTCCGACCAAGGATACTCTTGCCCTCCTACGCCGAAAGTCTGGACGATCAAAATCTTTCTCATGTTCTGCTGCATGAGCTTGCCCATTTAAAGCGCCGAGACTTACTCATTAACTTTCTGCTGATTGTTTTCCAGGCTGTCTATTGGTTTAATCCGCTGCTGTGGGTTCTATTTAAGTATGTTCGGCAGGACATGGAGCTTGCCAACGATGCGTATGTTCTAAGCCGAATCGGAAATGAGCACCAAAGAGAATACAGCCTGTCGCTGGTGGCTGTGCTTGCCAAATACAGCGGCGTTACCCTAGTGCCGAGAATGCTGTGTATGCTTGATAACAAAGTAAATATTGAGAGGAGAATTCAAATGATTCAATTGGGAAAGTTATTTCAAAAACGCCGCTTTTCAATCGCTGTGGTCAGTATCGTTCTTATGTCCTGTATGGGCCTCTTGTTTCTGACTACCCAAGCCAGCCAGACAGGCGAAAAAACAGCAACTGAGAGCAAGCTCCTAATCGTAAGCGAAAGCAAAAGTGAAAGTGAAACCGAAAGTGAAGTTAAAATCGAAGCTACAAATGAAGCAAAAAATGAAGTAGAAGCTATTTATGGTACGTATACCTTTGTACACTGGGTCTATACCAATCCTCTAAGCTCCGCTTTTTACACTGATGACTATGAAGAAAAGTATAGCTTTACGCCGGAAAGTCTGCTGATAGAAAACGAATTTCAGGAGAAGAGTATGCCTATTACGTATACTGAGAAGGAATTTGACCAAGCTTTGTTTAATACCCTTTCGATTTTGCCTAGCCACAGCCTTGATTTATCTGGATTTACCCAAATCAAACGCTATGAACTCTTAGGAGCAAAAGAAAATGGGAAGGGTATTGGTTATGAGCTCTACTTTTTAGATGACACCATCTGGCTGGTGGAATTGAGGGCGAATGACAATATGGGCACCTTTCTGTGGAGTATTCTGGAAATGAAAAAACAAGGCTCTGAACCAAAATTAATAGCATCTTCAGATGAGACTCCCGTGTTAGAAAGTGAATCGAAACCCCTGTCGTTGGCTGAATACCTGGCTCAGGTTGTAACAGAAAAAGATATACAGCTTTATAACGAGGCCTTGGATAAAAATTCTCAAAACCATGCCTCTCTCAGCAACCGAGAGATGACAAAGGATGAAGTCTCTCGTTCGATGATCTTAAGTGACTCCTATAAATATGACGGCCTCAGACCCCAAAGTCCTCTGCCTCTTAAGGCCGGCGAATCTGAAGTTTACTATGATTTGGATCAGGATACCATTTACTATCCTTCTAGGGAATTGACAGACGAGGAATTGCTTCAATTCATTGACCACGGAGCCAGAATCAATTATGCTGTGCAAGTGAGGATTGAACGAGAGGGAATTTTACTAAAAGCCGATGCCGATGATCTAACGGAAGTAGAGGCGATCTCCAAAGCAAAAGAGGGAATCGAAAAGCTGTTTCAGGTGGATTTTACTCCCTTGGAGATCAGTGCAAATTTCAGCGCCCTTAAGGGTACGAATGAGCGTCAGTGGTACGTGTCTTTTTCACCCTTGAAAGTACGGACGCTTCTTGCAAAGGGGGAGGCTTTCTGGAGTTACTTTGTTCAACTCAATGCAGAAAGCGGCGAAGTAGAGAACATAAGTGCCAACTTCCAAAATCCGAACAGAAAACCAAGTGCAGAAAAATCAAGCGCAGAAAACCCAAGCACAGAATTGGATCAAGAAGCTATTGCAAACAATAGCGACTTCTGGATTGAAAAAGCAAAATCGGTCTACGCCGAAGAGCTTGGTGCCTTGCTCGAAATTAAAGAGGCACAAATCACCGGTCTTTCAGGAAATTCCGATCCTGCTAAGAAGGATATTTATGAATTTTTCCTTGACAGAGGTGTCGTTAGTGTGGTGCTTACCCTTGAGAATGAAAGCCAGTGTGTGATTGAGCTGTCTTATGCCGATCAAAGTGTGCGGGGAATTAGCTTTCAATATAGGCATTAAATGAACTATAAAAAAGGAAGAGTGATCTATGAATGTGCTTTTTGTCGAGGATGATGCGATCATCGCATCTGGACTGCTGTATGCGCTTCAAACGGAAGGGTACGCTGTAACACACTGTGCGAATGCCGCCGATGCCTTTCTTGCGCTCAAAAATCAGCGCTTTTCCTTGGCCTTGTTGGATTTATCCTTGCCGGACGGCGACGGCTTTTTGGTCTTTAAACAGATTCGGTCTGTATCTGAAATGCCTGTTATCTTTGTGACAGCTGCAGATGACGAGGGCAATACCATCAAAGGGCTGGAAATGGGTGCTGACGATTATATTACAAAGCCCTTTCGGGTGCGTGAGTTGCTGGCCCGAATCAAAACCGTTCTGCGCCGGACAAAGGAGAATAGCGACGCTTCACTCCTCCTCGGCAACCTGAGTATAGACACAGCCAAGGCAAAGGTCTACAAAAACGGGGAAGAAATCCTTTTGTCCGCATTGGAGTACCGTCTACTGCTGACTTTTGCCCACAACAAGGGGCAGCTGCTTACCCGTAAACAAATTTTGGAAAGCCTCTGGGATCTTGCCGGAAATTTTGTAAACGATAATACTTTGACCGTCTACATGAAACGTCTGCGGGAAAAGCTAGAGGACGACCCTCAAAACCCAACCATCTTCCTGACAGTACGAGGACTGGGCTATAAGGCAGGTGAGTAGTTTTGTTTCGTAATCGTGAACTCTGGGTCTACACCCTGATCGCCGCTGCGATAACGATTCTTGCTGTTGTGCTGTGTTCGTTCATCAGCAAGCGTGCCGCTGGGATCACAGCGGTCGCCTGCCTAGCTATTTATGCCCTGTTTCTGGCCTTTACCGCCTCTCGGTATCGCAAGATTGCTCGACTTGTGGATTATTTACAGTTACTTTCCAACGGTGGAACTGCTATGGATATTCGCGAAAACACTGAGGGAGAGCTGAGCGTTTTAAAAAAGGAAATCTATAGCGTTACAAGCACTCTGAGTCAACAAGCAGGCGCACTTCAAAAAGACAAGCTGGAGCTGGCGAACGCCCTGTCCGATATCTCCCATCAATTGAAAACACCCCTTACCTCCCTAGGGATTATGACAGACTTGCTGGACAATGACGCGTTGCCTCCTGAAAAACGCCAAGAATTTATAGACTCTATGCGCGTGGGGCAACAGCGCATGGAATGGCTGGTGTTATCCCTGTTAAAACTGGCCAAGCTAGATGCAGACGCTATATCACTGAAAAAAGAGCCCGTTTTACTATCCAAGCTAGTGGAGACAGCCCTTGCCCCCTTGACGATCCCCATAGAAGTAAAGGAGCAGCAAGTATCCATAGAGGGCGAGGACATGAGCATTCTTTGCGACCCAGACTGGACCAGAGAAGCGCTGGCCAATCTTCTAAAAAATGCAGTTGAGAACACGCCCATGGGCGGCAAGATTGAGATCACCTACGGAGGAAACCCAATCTATGCCTTCATTCGCGTTCACGACAGCGGCTCAGGCATTGATCGGGCAGACCTACCCCATCTCTTCAAGCGTTTTTACCGCGGAAAAAGTGCCGGACGCGACAGCGCCGGAATCGGATTATCCATGAGCCTAGCCATTCTACGCAAACAGAAAGGCGACATTGAAGCCACAAGCGAAAACGGTGCAATATTTACACTCAAATTCTACCATGCTTAAGTTAAAAAAAGATTAAAACAGTGGGGGGAGGAAGGGAAAAACTTTTTCAAACGGCGAAAAAGTTTTTCC
>CAZSXS010000003.1:64203-67598 GCA_964611385.1 uncultured Defluviitaleaceae bacterium | reverse complement strand
GTTGTTATGCAAAATTGAATGGTATGCGATTGAAAAGGAGTGATCTATATGGCTTTTATGCAAGTAAGGCTGTCTTCGGAGCTCATGGAAACTTCCACGAGTGTTCAGATTATCCTACCCCAAAAGCGGGCTACGAAAAAGCTCCCAGTTCTTTATCTCTTGCACGGCTACTCTGGGGATGATTCCAATTGGTGCAGGTTGACCAGCATTGAACGCTATGTGCGAAACAAAAACGTCGCTGTGGTAATGCCGGCGGCTTTTAATAGTTTTTACTCAGATCTTGCATTCGGAAAAATGAAATTTTACAGCTACATCACACAGGAGCTTAGAAGCTTTGTAGTGGACAACTTTGGAATTTCTGATGAGCGGGAGGATAATTATATCGCCGGTCTTTCTATGGGCGGCTATGGCGCCTTCAAAATCGCCCTAAACAATCCACATCGCTACTGTGCTGCTGCATCTTTTTCAGGTTGCCTGGATGTAAAAGGCGTGATCGAAA
Source organism: uncultured Defluviitaleaceae bacterium (assembly GCA_964611385.1). Taxonomy (GTDB): domain Bacteria; phylum Bacillota; class Clostridia; order Lachnospirales; family CAYPQA01; genus CAZSXS01. The sequence goes on along the minus strand of CAZSXS010000003.1, from coordinate 67,099 downwards.
ACGCTGAGAAGGATCAACGCTTTGACGTAAACCTTGTCTTTGGCAAGGAAGTAGAAGGCAGCTGCCATGATTTGTTTTACCAGGCAAGCCGAGTATCCAAGCTTTCGGAAAAGCCCAGGCTTTATCAAAGCTGCGGAACCGAGGATTTCTTATATCAGGACAACATTGCCTTTCGGGAACACGTAAAGTCCCTAGGTTTTGATTATCAGTACAGTGAATTTCCTGGTGGCCACGAATGGGATATCTGGGACAGCGAGGTCAAAAAAGTCATAGAATGGTTTGAGATAAGCTGAAAATGGTAGAATAAAAAAATGAAACTGAAAAAGTACAAGGAAGTAGAAGGAGTTGAGATCATGCAAACTGAACAGCCAAGATATGAATTTAATAAGATTGAAAAGAAATGGCGGGCAAATTGGAAAGAAAACAGCTTTAAGGACAGCATTAAGGACTATGAAAAGCGAGAGAAGTTTTATTGCTTGGATATGTTCCCTTATCCCTCTGGTAGCGGCCTGCATGTCGGGCACTGGCGGGGTTATGTGTTAAGCGATGTGCTGAGCCGTCTGAAAATTCTGCAAGGCTACCGCACCCTGCACCCGATGGGTTGGGACGCTTTCGGTCTACCTGCGGAGAACTATGCCATCAAAACAGGCGTTCATCCGGCGGATTCTACGGCGGAGAACGTAGAGGTTTTTAAAAAGCAATTACATGAAATCAGTGCTGTCTATGACTGGGACAGGGAGGTCAATACCACCGATCCCAACTATTATAAATGGACACAGTGGATCTTCCTTCAAATGTTCAAGCATGGTCTGGCCTACGAGAAGGAAATGCCTTTGAACTGGTGTCCTTCCTGTAAGATCGTTTTGGCCAATGAGGAAGCGGGAGGCGGCACCTGTGAACGTTGCGGCGCCACCGTAACCAAAAAAATGCTGCGGCAGTGGATGCTTCGGATTACCAAATATGCAGAAAGACTGCTGGCTGACCTAGACGAACTGGACTGGCCGGAAAAGGTTAAAAAAATGCAGTCCGACTGGATCGGAAAGAGCTTTGGTGCTGAGGTTGAGTTTGCACTTGATGGCTGCAAGCAGAAAGGCGATAACGCAGAGAATGTGGAGAAGATCACCGTCTTCACCACTCGCCCAGATACCCTATACGGAGCGACCTTCATGGTTCTGGCGCCGGAGCACCCCTTGGTGAAGGATCTGACCACAGCAGAACAGGCAAAGGAAATGGAGCAGTATGTTTTCAATGCCGGAAACAAAAGCTCTATTGACCGTATGACCGATAAGGAAAAAACCGGCGTGTTCACCGGCTCCTATGCCATCAACCCCCTGACCAGCAAAAAAATTCCGATCTGGGTATCGGACTATGTTCTCATTGATTACGGTACCGGAGCGATTATGTGTGTACCAGCTCATGATGAGCGTGACTTTGAGTTTGCAACGAAATTTAATATTGAGATCAAGCAAGTTATTATAAAAGAAGGCGACGAGGAAGGCGAACTGAAAGAAGCCTACACTGGCGAGGGCGTAATGATTAATTCTGAGCAGTTTAACGGAATCAAATCCTCAGAAGCCAAGGAAGTGATCACCAACTATGTAGCGGAAAAAGGCATCGGCAACAAGACGGTGAATTATAAGCTGCGTGACTGGGTATTCTCCCGTCAGCGCTATTGGGGCGAACCGATTCCTCTGGTTCATTGCGAGCACTGCGGCATCGTTCCTGTACCCGAAGAAGAACTGCCAATCTTGCTACCTAAGGTTGAATCCTATCAGCCTACCAACACCGGAGAATCCCCACTTGCGGCGATCGACAGCTGGGTAAACACAACTTGCCCGGTCTGCAAAAAGCCTGCCAAGCGTGAAACCAACACCATGCCCAACTGGGCGGGTTCCTCCTGGTACTTCTTGCGCTACGCCGATCCCCACAATGACAAGGAACTGGCGAGCAAGGAAAGTTTGCAATACTGGCTTCCGGTTGACTTCTATGTAGGCGGAATCGAGCACGCCGTTCTGCATCTGCTGTATGCACGCTTTTACACCAAGTTTTTATACGACATCGGTGTCGTAAACTTCCAAGAACCTTTCAAACGCCTATTTAACCAAGGGATGATCAACAAAAACGGCATTAAGATGAGTAAATCCAAGGGCAATGTAGTCTCTCCCGACGGGCTGGTAGAAAACTACGGCTGTGACTCCCTGCGGCTCTATGAGCTTTTTGTTGGGCCGCCGGAGCAAGATTCCGAATGGGACGACAGCGGTATCGACGGCGTATTCCGTTACCTGAACAAGGTTTGGAAGCTAGTCATTGAGCATAAAGACAAGACTGTAAAGCTCACAAAGGAACTGGAATTTGTACGGAACAAACTGATCTACGAAATCACCGCCCGTTTGAACAATCTGACCTTAAACACCGTAGTCAGCGGCTTTATGGAATACACCAACAAACTCATTGATCTGGGACGCAACGGCGGACTGGACAAAGAAACGCTGGACACCCTCGTGATCCTGCTCGCCCCCTTTACCCCTCACATCGCTGAGGAACTATGGCAAGCTCTTGGGCACAGTCAAACCATCTTTGCCCAAAGCTGGCCCAAGTACGACGAAAGCAAGCTAAAGGAAGACGAGGTTGAAATCGTCATCCAAATCAACGGAAAATTCAGAGAAAACATTAAAATCAACGCCGAACTCCCCAAGGATGAAGTCTTAAGCCTTTCTAAAAAAGCCGTCTCATCCAAGCTAGAAGGCTTAAGCATCGTAAAAGAAATCTACGTCCCAGGAAGGTTAGTTAATTTTGTAGTCAAGTAAGGCTACAAATTAAGACCTGGGGGGGGGGGGGGGGGTTAATAGGCTGAGCTTGAAAAAAAAACCCAAACCAACCCCCCCCCCAACCACAA
>CAZSXS010000003.1:0-64193 GCA_964611385.1 uncultured Defluviitaleaceae bacterium | reverse complement strand
TAAAACTATTGAAAAAAATTATTACTTGGGGTGGTGTAAAATTTTTAAAAACGTATAAAATTTTTTCTCACCCCCAAACCCCCACCCTTCAAAAAAGCCGAACATGGGGTGGAAGTTTTGAAAGGCCTAAGAATCAAAGACATGTGTATTCAAAATCAACGCGGGCTCTTGACCCAAACCCCTATTCCCGGCTTTTTTGAAAAGAGAGGGAAGGGGGTGTGGGGGAAGGGAGAGAAAAACTTTTTCGCCGTTTGAAAAAAGTTTTTCTGGCCAACTTGTTGGCCAATTCCTTGTTCCCCACGGTCTTATTTTCTTTGGAGGGTCTTATTTTCTTTGGAGGGATTTATGAAAGGTATTATAACGGTCTTGGGAAAGGACCAGGTAGGTATTATTGCTGCTGTTTGTACGTACTTGTCAGATAATGGTATTAATATCCTGGATGTCTCCCAAACGATAGTTCAAGAGTATTTTAATATGCTGATGATCGTGGATATATCCAAAACCGCCCTCCGCTTTGAGGAGCATGCGGAACGCCTGAAGGCGCTGGGCGATAAAATGGGCGTTACGATTAAGCTTCAGCACGAAGATATATTTAATATCATGCATAGGATATAGGGTAGTCATATGATAAACCGATTTGAAATAGAAGAAACCAATAATATGATTGAAGAATCCAACCTGGATGTCCGTACTATTACCCTGGGCATTAGCCTCCTGGATTGTTGTGATTCAGATGTGCACTCCTTTAACCAACGAGTGTACGATAAAATCACAAAGGCTGCGGAAAACCTGGTAAAAACCGGCGACGATATCGCCCGGCAGTTTGGTATTCCCATCGTCAATAAAAGAATCTCCGTGACCCCCATTGGTATGGTGGCCTCGGGCTTCCGGGGAGCCGACACGGATCACTATGTGTCCGTGGCAAAAACCTTGGATAAGGCGGCCAAGGAAGTGGGCGTGAACTTTATCGGCGGCTATTCGGCCCTGATTCAAAAGGGAAGTACCGAAAGCGATAAATGGCTGGTGCGTTCCATCCCCCAAGCCCTCGCGGAAACAGAACGGGTTTGTTCCTCCGTAAACGTGGCTTCCACCAAAAACGGAATCAACATGAACGGTGTTAAAAAGATGGGGCAAATCATCAAGGAAATGGCTGAGCTGACCAAAGATCAAAGCTCCATTGCTTGTGCCAAGTTTGTTGTGTTCTGCAACTCTGTGGAAGACAATCCCTTCATGGCCGGCGCCTATCACGGTGTGGGCGAGCGAGATCTGGTCATTAACGTGGGCGTCAGTGGGCCCGGTGTTGTCAAGCGGGCGCTGATGCAAGACAAGGGCAAGGACTTTGAGACCATCTGTGAAACGATCAAAAGAACGGCCTTCAAGATTACCCGTGTGGGGCAGCTAGTGGCGCAGGAGGCTTCCAAGCGACTGAACATCCCCTTCGGGATCATTGATCTATCTCTGGCGCCGACTCCGGCCATCGGGGACAGCATTGCGGAGATTTTGAACGAGTTAGGTCTTGAATATGCAGGGGCGCCGGGCACAACAGCGGCCATAGCCCTATTAAACGACAACGTGAAAAAAGGCGGCATCATGGCTTCGTCCTATGTAGGCGGTCTGAGCGGTGCTTTTATTCCGGTGAGCGAGGATCACGGCATGATACAGGCAGTCGCCAAAGGCGCCTTAAGCATAGAAAAGCTGGAGGCCATGACGGCAGTTTGCTCGGTAGGTTTGGACATGATCGCCATACCTGGAGACACGTCGGAGGAAACCATTTCAGGCATTATAGCAGACGAAATGGCAATCGGAATGATCAACAACAAAACGACGGCGGCACGCTTGATACCCGTAATCGGCAAGGGTGTAGGAGAAAGCGTAGAATTTGGCGGGCTTTTAGGCTATGCGCCCATCATTCCCGTCAGCCGTTTTTCCTGCAAGGACTTTATTGAAAGAGGCGGTCGGATTCCAGCGCCGATACACAGTTTTAGGAACTAGAAAGGGCCAAATATGAATGAGGTTTTTCGTTTCTTTGAAGAAATCGTTAAAATTCCTAGAGGTTCGGGCAATGAAGGTGCAATCAGCGAATATCTTGTGCACTTTGCTCAGCTGAAGGGGTTTCGGTACCATAGAGATTCTTATCACAATGTGTTGATCGTAAAGCCTGCCAGTCAGGGGGCTTGCCTGGAGGGCGGTCCGGTTATTTTGCAGGGGCATATGGATATGGTCTGCGAAAAAAATCAGGACACAGATTTTGATTTCATGAAAGACTCCATTCAGGCGTATGTGGACGGAGATTTTTACAAGGCCAGAGGCACGACCCTGGGTGCGGACAATGGGATTGCCTTGGCGATGATTTTAGCGGTTTTGGATAACGACAGCCTGATTCATCCCGAAATCGAAGCCTTCTTTACGGCCGACGAGGAAGCCGGAATGACGGGCGCCTTACACTTTGACTATAGCTTACTGAAGGGAAAGCGCCTGATCAATCTGGATTCTGAAGAAGAAGGGGTTTTCTGCGTGAGCTGTGCCGGGGGTTGCCGTTGTGAGATTGAGTTCCCAGCCTTTTATCAGAAGGCAGAGGCAGGGCTTGTGCCAGTTGCCGTACAGGTTCGGGGCTTACGAGGTGGCCATTCCGGTATGGAGATTCACAAGGGCTATGCCAATGCGAATTTGCTCTTGGGACGGATTTTAAGTTGCCTTTTTGAATTGACACCCTTTGGACTTCCGACGCTGAAAGAGGAACCACTTTCTGGTGGGATCTTTCTAGCAGAAATCAACGGCGGCCTCAAGGAAAATGCCATAGCCCGTGAGGCAGAAGCCAAGCTGATGATCCATCCGGCTATGCTTTCTCAGGTAAAGGCCATGCTGGAGCAACTTTCGAAAAGCTTCCAAAAGGAATACGATCTTACCGAACCGGAGTTAAGACTGGAGCTTGAATCTCTGGAAACAGGCTTTGATCGGGTTCTCACGCTGCCCTTGACCAAGAGAATTGTCACGGGACTTTTACTCATTCCCTCTGGCGTTTTGAACATGAGTGCCCATATTGAAGGGCTAGTGGAAAGCTCCAATAACATCGGTGTGGTTAGAACTGGCGAAAAATGGATAAAATATACATGTTCATTAAGAAGCTCGGTGCCCACAAGAAAAGCTTTTATCAAGGAGAAAATCTGCTTGCTTGGTGAGAGCCTGGGAGCCAATGTTCGCTTTTATGCCGACTATCCCGCCTGGACCTTCGATCCAGGCTCCAAACTCAGAGAGACAGCCTGCAAGACCTACTTTGAACTGTTTGGCAAAGTGCCCTCGGTTTCGGCCATCCACGCCGGACTGGAATGCGGTGTTTTTAGCGAACAGAAGAGTCTTGACATGCTTTCCTTCGGCCCAAACCTGTGGCATGTTCATACACCAGATGAAAAAGTCAGCATCTCCTCTGTGGAACGCATGACCGGCTTTTTAATCAAGCTTCTTGAACGCTTATAATCCCTCAGCTAGGAAAACCCTGTAGTTGAGATAAACGCTTGGAGGCTTCTATGAAACTGCCTTGGGATAAGAATTACCTGAAAATTTCCTTCCATGTTATTTTTACCTTAGTTGTGGTCTATGCCCTTTCCCTGCTTGCGAACGCAGTGGCGCAGATCTTAACCAATCCTACTGATTTTTTTGCCGGGATTTTCGGGTTTTTCAAAGGGCTTTTTTCTGCTTTCTCACCCCTGCTCATTGCCTTTGTCATTGCCTACCTGTTGGATCCGTTAGTGGGCTTCTTTCAGGAACGGCTGACAAAGCTACGCATACGGGAAAAGCTAGGTTCTTTGGGAAGACCGAGGCAGAGTAAGGCTGTAAAGTATAAAAGCTTATACCGAAAGCCGAAGGCTTCCCCAAAACGCAACAAGCCCGGTGAGAAGGAGATCCTTCCCAAAGAAGAAAGCTCCCGCTTCCTGGGTACCTTGGCTACCTTTCTCTGTTTTTTTCTGATCCTCTTTGCTCTGGTGGCCACCTTCTTTAAAACCATGGACACCAACCTGATCATGGACAGCACCACAAAAACCGTAAACCGCTTCTCCGAAATTTATACCAACATTCAGGTTTTGCTTATGGAGTGGGGCGTTTTTGACTATATCTCCACTTATTTAACGGACTTTATCAGCACCCTGGGGCAGTATTTTAAAATTTTTCTCCTGGGCTTTGCCGAAAGCCTAACAACGGCCGGAGGCGGGCTTATGAATTTTCTCTTAGGCTTGATCATCTCTTTTTATCTCTTGAAGGACAAAAACACCCTCTTACGAAAGACCAAAGAAATCTTTGTCACCTTTACCCCTAGCAAGCTAAATCGTCGGGTACTTGGCTGGATGTCCGATGTGAATGAAGTTTTTTCCGGCTATATTCGGGGGCAGTTGACAGACGCCATCATCATGGCTAGTCTGATCGGCCTGTGGCTTACCGTGATTTCGGTGGACTTTGCCCTAATCATCGGTTTGATCTCCGGCTTTTCCAATCTGATCCCCTATGTCGGCTCCATCGTGGGCTTTGTGCTAACTGTACTGGTGGCTTTAATGAACGGTAACGCACAAAAAGCGGTCATTGCTGCCATCGGAATTTTAGTCTTGCAACAGATCGACTCTATATTCATTGTACCCAAGGTGGTCGGAAAAAGCGTAAAGCTTGGGCCGGTAACGGTTTTACTGTCCCTGGCGGTCTTTGGAAAGCTCTTTGGCTTTTTGGGTCTTGTCTTTGCCGTCCCTGCCAGCGCCATTTTAAAGATGGTCTTTTTCCGTTTATACCGAAAGTTCAAAAACAGAAAGCTTTAAAAGCAAAATGCAAGGTAAGCTTAGAAGATGATCTTTTTGTTCATCTGATGTCCGATATTTTGGGCATTACATAGTATTCTCAGTCTCAAAACCGATCTCAAATCTGCTATCATCTCTGCGGGTACCCAATATAATTGCGGTTTTGCAAAGCTGACCAAGACTGAGTAGGTTCAAAAAAACAGCTTCCTGCATATTTTGATAAGTATCTATACTCAGTCTCTAAAACATTTTCTAAGCCGCCTTCATTCAGCCTTGATAAATTCTATTGTCTTGAGTGGCGACCTTGCAAAGCTGAGAGGGACTGAATGTAATCCAAAAACATGGAAAGGTTGAGAGTATGAATTGTGTACAATTATTTGATACATTAATAACAGAAATAAAAAAATATCACCCGTCCAATGACCTTTCCATTGTTGAAAAGGCTTATCGGATTGCTTGTGATGCTCATGGAGAACAACTCAGAAAATCCGGAGAGCCTTATATCATCCATCCACTTTCCGTTGCCATTATTCTTGCGGGACTTGAAATGGACTTGGAGACCATTGTGGCGGGTATATTGCATGATATAATCGAAGACACAGAGATCAACTATGAGGATGTAGTTAAGCTTTTCAGCGAGGAAATCGCACAGCTTGTGGACGGAGTGACCAAGCTAGAACAGATTGAAGATGACAATTCAAAGCTGAGGCAACAAAACAACATCGACTTTAAAGAAGACTTACAAGCAGAAAACTATCGAAAATTGTTTTTAGCCATGGCCAAGGATATTCGGGTCATCTTGATCAAGGTTGCGGACCGGTTGCACAACATGCGCACCCTCCAATATGTCAAGCCCGAAAAGCAGAAAATCAAAGCCCAAGAAACCCTGGACATTTATGCGCCTCTGGCGCATCGCTTGGGTATTTCTAAAATCCGTTACGAGCTGGAGGATCTGTCCTTTTACTATATCAATCCAGAGGAATATACCGAGCTTAAAAATAAAATCAATGCCAAGCAGCTTGAGCACATTGTCTTCGTTGATACCATCGTAGATACCTTAAAAGAGAAGCTAAGACTGGCGGGTATAGAGGCCAATGTTGAAGGACGCACGAAGCATTATTTCAGCATCTATAAAAAAATGAAGGCGCAGGATAAAACCCTTGACCAGATTTTTGACCTCTTTGCGGTGCGTGCCATCGTGAAGGACGTGCGCGATTGCTATGATGTCTTAGGCATCGTGCATGAGACCTGGACGCCAGTACCTGGACGTTTCAAGGACTACATTGCCATGCCAAAGCCCAATATGTACCAAAGCCTCCATACCACCCTTATCGGTAAAGAAGGGGAACCCTTTGAGGTGCAGATCCGAACCTTGGATATGCATCGGATCTCCGAGTACGGTATTGCTGCCCATTGGAAGTATAAGGAAGGTAGCGGCGGCGCCTCCAACGAAAAAGAAGAAGCAAAACTTGCCTGGCTTCGTCAGATTTTGGAGTGGCAGAGGGACTTGTCGGATAACAAGGAATATCTGGAAACCCTGAAGGTAGACTTGAATGTTTTCGAAGAGCATGTCTACTGCTTTACGCCCACAGGGGCCGTAGTGAGCCTGAGTAGCGGTTCCTCACCTATAGACTTTGCCTATGCTATACACAGTGCCATCGGTAACAAGATGATCGGCGCTCGGGTCAATGGGCGAATCGTCACCTTTGACTATGTGCTTCAAACCGGCGACCGGGTCGATATTATCACCAGCCAAAATTCAAAAGGCCCAAGCCATGACTGGCTCAAGCTGGTGAAAACCAGTCAGGCCAAAAGCAAAATCAACCAGTGGTTCAAAAAGGAAAACAAGGATGACAACATCCTCCGTGGGAAGGAGCTGCTTGAAAAGGAAGCCAAGAAAAAGGGCTTAGTCCTTTCAGAGCTTTTAGAGCCGGAGTTTGTCGAAAAGGTGCTCAACCGCTTTAGTATGAAGGATTGGGAATCGCTCTGTGCTACCATCGGACACGGAGGCATCAAGGAAGGCCAGGTGCTGAACCGCCTTCACGACGAGTATTTGCTGAAGCTGGATAAAAACAAGATCATTACCCCCGAAGACATATTGAGCCAGGAAAAGATTCATCGCTCTGGTAAGCACAGCGGCATTTATATCAAGGGCGTGGGGGAAATCGACGTGCGCTTTTCGAAATGTTGCAGTCCTGTCCCCGGCGATGAAATTGTGGCTTATACCACCAGAGGACGGGGTGTTTCCATCCACCGGACGGATTGTATTAATATCCTTTATATGGATGAGTTAGAGCGGCACCGACTTCTGGAAGCCGAATGGCAGCTTCCGCAAAATCTCTATACTGGTGTTTTGTACCGGGCAGAAATGCGGATCAGTAGCGATGAGCGAATCAGCTTCTTAAGCGATATTTCAAAGATTCTCAATGATGAGCATATCTCAGTAAAATCCCTCGTGGTCCGGACGGATAACTGCGAAATCGTATGCAATCTTTGCATCGAGATCACAGGTCGTGAGCAGTTAAACCGTGTTACTGGAAGAATTTCCCGCTTGCCGGGTGTACGAGATATCCAAAGGGTAACGACGTAAGTATACTCAGTATCATAAACAGTTGCCGGGCCGCCATCCTTTATGCCGAATAAATTCTATTTTGTTGTTCGTCGGCCTTGCAAAACTGAACCTTGCTGAGCTAGTAAAGATGGGGGGCAAGCGCAATGCAGGGATATAACGTAATCGCCGTATACAATACGGACGGAACAAAACTGTTGATGTGTAAACGAAGGAAGAATCCATACAAAGGATTACTGAATCTGGTGGGCGGCAAGATCGAAGCTGAAGAGGACGGTCTTCATGCTGCTTACAGAGAGCTTGCGGAGGAGACGGGTATTCCTAAAGAAGCGATTACTTTAACCCATGTCATGAACTTTACCTACCCACAGGATTCTTGCTACCTGGAGGCTTATGTCGGAAGGCTAAATAAAGATGTCCCCATTCACGGGGATGAAAATGAGTTGTTGTGGCTTGACTTACCCCAGGATTTCTTTGATGTGAAGCGCTTTGCAGGCGTGGGGAATATTGGGCATATTCTACAGATTGCTGAAATGAATCAAGTAATTAAATAGGAGGTTTCCTTTGAAAATAAAAACCTTTATAGTTCCTCCCCTGGCTGAAAACTGCTATCTCTACTATGACGAGAACAGTAAGGACGGGGTATTAATTGATCCAGGCGGCAGCCTTCTGGAAATTATGAATTACATTCAGGAAAAGGGTATTCAGATTTCCAGAATCCTGCTGACCCATGGCCACTATGACCATGTGGGCAGTGTAACAAAGCTAAAGGAAGCCTTATCCACCAAAACCGGCAGTCACAGCCAGAACGTGAAGATTTGCGCCCACAAGGATGAAGTTTCCTTGCTTTCTGATCCGAAGCTAAATCTTTCTGTGTTTTTAAGGGATAAGGCTTTTTCCATTTTGGTGGATGAAGCCTTAGAGGATGGAGCGGAGATTGTTCTTGGCACCAAGAACAGCGACAAGCCTGTAGAAGGCAGCGCAAAGGGTACTTTGCTTCGAGTGCTGCATACACCTGGGCATACCAAAGGCTGCGTTTGCTATTATGATCCCCAGGAAGGCGTGCTGTTCTCTGGCGATACTCTTTTCCGTGAGACTGTTGGGCGTACCGATTTTCCCGGAGGAAGCACACAAGAGTTGCTGTCTTCCATTGAAAAGCTCTTTACCTTACCAGAGGACACGGCGGTTTATCCCGGTCATGAAGAGGCAACCAGTATTGGCCATGAAAAACGGCATAATCCGCTCCTATGAACTGCATTTTAAATCATCCCTACGACTACGAGATTCAAACCATGACCCAGGTGTTTTACCAGGGTGAGAACTACACCAAGCTAAGCTGCCCGGCCCAAGAGGGGATCACGGTAGAAAGCCTGCTCTTGATGAATCGCTGTTTAAGTATTTATTATGTGGATGGCCAAGAGCATAAGCGGAAGTTTGTTGATTCCATAGCGGTGTCAAGTGCTGATTCGGCACAAAATCACGACGTGCAGCAAGATGCAGACAGGGTGCAAGGTTCCATATCGAAAGCCCAAGAACGTTATTTGGTCAAACTGAGCATGTTTGAGCTTTTAAAAGAGGTTACAGGCTTTTCCCCGCCTTGGGGACTTTTAACTGGTGTACGACCGGCAAAGGTGAAAGACCTTGATCGGGAAGCCTTCCGTATTCGCGAAGATAAATTTTTACTCATGCAGGAGATCTCCAGAAACGAAGATAAAATTCTGCGCCTGTCCAAGCCCGAAGGGCTTAGTCTTTATATCGGAATCCCCTTTTGTCCTTCCCGCTGCGGGTATTGCTCTTTTGCGGCGGAGGATATTCAGTGGGCCACGAAAAAGTATGGGACTTCAAGGGTTGATTCTTATTTGGATTGCTTGTGTAAGGAGTTGGAGGGCTTAAGTCAGAGGCTACAGGTACTTGAATCCATCTACATCGGCGGTGGAACTCCCACTGCTTTAAGTGCGGCCCAGTTAGCCCGCCTACTGGACACGGTGGTCAGGCTCTTTGAGGTCGAAAATCTACAGGAGTTTACTGTAGAGGCTGGAAGGCCGGATACCTTGGATGCGGACAAGCTGCGGATCTGTAAAGAGCACGGCGTCTCAAGAATCAGCATCAATCCTCAAAGCATGAATGATGAAACCCTAAGACGCATTGGCCGGAAACATACAGCAAGAGAATTTTTGGAAGCCTATGAGCTGGCAGAGCGACTTGGCCATGACAATATCAACATAGACTTGATTCTGGGTTTGCCCGGGGAAGGGCTACAGGACGTAAAAAACACCTTTCAGGAGATCTGTTCCTTAAGCCCCAAGTCCGTAACCGTGCATACCCTTGCCATCAAAAGAGCTTCCAGGTTCAAAGAGGAAATGCGGGAGCAAACAACCCTAAAGGAAACAAGCAAAAAAGAATCAAGAGAAAAAGAAACAAATGAAAAAGAAACAAATGAAAAAGAAACCTATGAAAAGGAAATCAATCAAAAGAAAAGCACGGATGAATTTTCCCCTCATGACTTGCATCAAGGCCTTTCATTAATTGAAGACATGCTGAGTATCTCGCGAGAAATGCTCTCAAAGAAAGACCTCCTGCCCTATTACATGTACCGGCAAAAAAACATGCTGGGAAACTTTGAAAATGTAGGCTATGCCAAGGAAGGGTATTTCAGCTTTTATAATGTGATGATCATGGCCGAAAAGCAAACGATCCTGGCCGCCGGAGCCGGAGCCATCACAAAGCTCGTGGATCGGCACAGCAATCACATCGAACGAAAGGCAAACCCAAAAGATGTAGGCGAATATATACGCCGTTCACAAACCACAAACGCCGTCTTAACAAAAAAGGAGTAGTGTCATGTTGATAACACAGCTTCCGAGAGGAACAAAGGATATTTTTGGTGATGAAGTAAGACTCTGGCAGAGCGTTGAGGACTTGATTAAGCAAACTTGCCGAGACTTTAATTATACAGAAATTAGAACGCCTGTATTTGAACATACCGAGCTTTTTGTGCGGGGCGTGGGCGATACGACAGATATCGTGCAGAAGGAAATGTATACCTTCCAAGATAAGGGTGAGCGTAGTATTACCCTTCGTCCGGAAGGAACAGCCGGTGCCGCCCGTGCTTATATCGAGCATAGCTTGTACGCCAACACCCAGCCCACAAAACTCTATTATATTGCCCCTACCTTCCGCTATGAAAAACCTGAGGCCGGTAGAAATCGACAGTTCCACCAGTTTGGGATTGAGGCCTATGGCTCTTATAGCCCCGCCTGTGATGCTGAGGTCATTTCCCTGGCCTATGAGCTGATCCAAAGACTGGGGATCAAAAATGTTACTCTGCATATCAATAGCCTGGGCGGCCGTGAGTGTAGAAAAAAATATAACGAGGTCTTAAAAGGCTACTTGCAGGAAAATTTAAACCAGCTCTGTGATACCTGTAAAGATCGCTTCTCGAAGAATCCCCTTCGAATTTTGGATTGTAAAAATGAGCAGTGTAAGGATATCGTGAAAAACGCTCCCTCCGTCCTTGAAAGCCTAGACAAGGAGTGCCGGGAGCATTTCGAAAGCCTGATGCAAATCCTGTCCGGATTGCATATTCCTTTTTTCATTGATACCAAGATCGTTCGTGGCCTGGATTATTATACTAGAACTGTTTTTGAATTTATTTGCGGCGATATCGGTTCTCAAAGTACAGTCTGCGGCGGTGGTCGTTATGACGCAATGATTGAGGAATGCGGTGGCCCCAAGACTGGAGCTGTTGGCTTTGGTATGGGCTTGGAACGCCTTTTGATGGTGCTTGAGTCCCAGGGTCTGGCCACGAAAAAACCGGCCGCTGCGGACATATTCATCGGATATGTCGGCAAGGCCGGTTTCTATCAGGCGCAGGCTCTGACCTTTCAGTTGCGGCAGGCTGGCTTTGTTGCGGAAACAGATACGCTGGAGCGTAGCGTGAAGGCTCAGCTGAAATATGCGGATAAGATCAACGCTGCTTTTTCCTGTATCATTGGTGATGATGAAATCGCTCAGAAAAAATTAAATCTAAAGAACATGGCTACTGGTGGCTCAACCACGGTAGACTGGGACGGGCTCCCGCTTGTGCTGCGTCAAACTGTGCGCCCTGTGGATTCTCTCCTCTGATTCCTTCGGACTGGTTTGTCCAGTCTGAATGTATTCATCAATTTGGGCATAGCTGACACCCAACTCCTTCTCGTCCGTCTGTCCTTCATAAAGACCGGCGGAGGGGGCTTTGTTGATAATGGACTCCGGTGCCTTCAAAAATCGTAGAAACTCAAAGACCTCCGTAACTGTCAAGTCCCCTATGGGGTTGAAGTCATAGGCCCCATCCCCCCACTTGGTAAAATACCCCACAAAAGCCTCGCTCTTGTTCCCGGTTCCGGCTACAAGGTAGTTTTTGCTTTGCCCGATGGTGTAAAGAGTGGTCATTCTCAGGCGGGGGGCAATGTTTACATCGGCTTGGGGAATAATCGCGGTCGTCTTTTGGATACTTGCTAACAACTCGTCTTTCACCTTGCTCAAGTCCACTTCGATGGTGTCAATGGAAAAAGCCTTCGCCAGTTCCAGGGCGTCGTCCCGATCCGATTGATAATTTTGAACCGAACGGCAAGGCAGGATCACCCCGGTTACATGCTCACAGGCCTTCTTACACAGGATCCCCACCAGGGCGCTGTCCTTGCCCCCGCTGTTCCCAAACACAATGCCGGAGGCTTTGGATTTTTGAAGGATTTCTTGAATAAAAGCGACTCTTTTTTCTAATTCTTCACTGTAATTTCTCATACTGATCATCCTTTTGTTATTTGTTTTAGGTTTTCACATTGGCTAAACTTTATGCTAAAATGTTTCATTTGGTGAAAGTATATATGAGGATTGGTTTATCGTCAACTATGTTTGCAAATGGAGTGATTTTCCTTGTCCTACCTACAACTGTTCTGGAGCTTCTTCCAGACCGGACTCTTTAGTATCGGCGGGGGCTATGCGGCCATGCCCTTAATTCAAAAGCAGGTTGTGGAGCTGAACGCTTGGCTTACCATGGATGAGCTTTTGGATTTGATCACCATCTCTCAAATGACCCCAGGGCCTATTACGATCAATGCCGCCACCTTTGTGGGCATACGAGTGGGCGGCATTCCTGGTGCAATTGTTGCAACGGCCGGTTGCGTCACCCCTTCCTGTATCATTGTTCTTACCCTTGCCTTCTTCTACTTCAAATATAAAAACCTTACGGTGGTGCAATCTGTTCTCGCCGGTCTTCGCCCGGCTGCCGTCGCCCTAATCGCTTCTGCCTCCCTATCGATTCTTTCTATGTCTTTGTTTATCGAAAAACCTTCGTTCAAGCTCAGTGAGGGATTCTTTAATGCAGCTGCCCGAGTTTTTACAAGTTTAAATGGGATTGCTGTCCTTGTTTTTTTACTAGCCTTTCTGGTCCTTAAAGTTTTTAAAAAGAACCCTATACTCGTTATTTTTGGCTCTGGACTGGTCTATTTAGGAATCTCTACCCTGCTTGGCACCTAAGTCTGTCACTATATGAAAAACAAAAAAAGGGGATGATTTCTTGCCCGGAATGGATTGTTATACCAATTTTGCCCAGGTCTATGATTTGTTTATGACTGCACCTTACGAACGCTGGGTTCGCTTCATTGAGGAAATCTGGAAGGAATATGGCCTTGTTCAAGGGGATATGTCTGGAAAAGCGAAACTCATCCTGGAGCTTGCCTGCGGGACAGGCCAAGTTTGCCGTCTCTTGGCAGAAAAGGGCTATGAAGTGATCGGATTGGATGCTTCAGAAGAAATGCTCATGCAGGCCAGAGAAAATTCTCCCAAGGAGATTTTATACTTGCACCAGGATATGAGGGATTTTGAACTTTACGGCACGGTGGACAGTATTCTTTGTGTTTGTGACGGTTTGAATTATCTGCTGAAAGACAAAGAGCTTATAGGCGTCTTTAAAAAAGTTAAGAATTATCTGAACCCCGGCGGCCTCTTTTTATTTGATTTGAACACGGAATATAAGTTTAAGCATATTTTAGGCAACAATGTCTTTTCAGAGCATGACGAAAATGCTGCCATGATCTGGGAAAACCATTACCATGAAAAAAAGAAGATTCATGAATATCAAATTGATTTTTTTATAAAAAGCGATTGCAAGGAATCGGAGGACTCGTATAAAAGCGACCTGGAAGATATAATATATAGAAGATATTTTGAAAGACATTTAGAACGAGCGTATTCGCTAGAGGAGATTAGCGGCTTTCTGGAAACAGTCGGTCTTAGGCTGTTGAAGGTCTATGAGGATTATCGCCGCAGAAAACCCCGTGCGAACAGCGAAAGACTTACCTTTGTGGCAACAAAAAATTAATATATATGGAGGAACACAATGAAAATTGCTATTGTTGGATATGGTAACATCGGAAAGTTTGCAGTGCAAGCTGCATTAACCGCCAAGGATGTAGAATTGGTGGGTATCGTAAGACGAAACGGTGGTGAAATGCAGGTTGTTGATGGCGTAAGCATTCCCGTCACAGATGATATAAAAAAGCTAGGGAAGATTGATGTCGCTCTGCTTTGCACACCTACCAGAAGCATTCCTGAAATCGCTCCTCTTTACCTTTCCATGGGGATCAACACGGTAGACAGCTTCGACATACATACGTCCATTGTCGATCTGAGAACGAAGCTGATGCCCGTTGCAAAGGAAAATAAGGCAGTGGCTATTATTTCTGCCGGCTGGGATCCAGGCAGTGACTCAGTGGTCAGAACTTTGCTGGAGGCTTGCGCACCAAAGGGTATTACTTATACGAATTTTGGCCCGGGCATGAGCATGGGGCATTCGGTTGCCGCCAAGAGCATTGCGGGTGTGGAAAAAGCACTGTCCATGACGATACCGCTTGGCACTGGGGTTCACCGCCGTATGGTTTATGTGAGCCTTAAAGAGGGTGCAGACATCAACCATGTAACGGAACTGATTAAGGCGGACCCTTATTTCAGCCATGACGAAACCCATGTCATCCAGGTCAAGGATGTAGACGAACTGATTGACAGAGGCCACGGTGTAAGTATGCTGCGCAAGGGAACCTCCGGCACCACAGACAACCAGCTGTTTGAATTCAACATGAAGATTAACAATCCGGCCCTCACCGCTCAAGTGATGCTTTCCTGCGCCAGAGCTTCCTTAAAGCAAGCCCCCGGAGCCTATACCATGATCGAACTGCCCGTCATTGATCTGCTTCCAGGAGATAGAGAAGAATTAATCGGAAGGCTTGTATAATTAGTAAAGCAGCCAGTATCATTATAAACGAAGGAGATAACCATGGCCGAAATCAAATATGAAATCACGAAGCATCTGGGGATTTTATCAGAAAACCCAAAGGGTTGGCTCAAGGAGTTAAATCTTGTAAGCTGGAATGATCGGGAGCCGAAGCTGGATA
Organism: uncultured Defluviitaleaceae bacterium; assembly: GCA_964611385.1. Lineage (GTDB taxonomy): Bacteria > Bacillota > Clostridia > Lachnospirales > CAYPQA01 > CAZSXS01. The sequence continues at coordinate 49,416 of CAZSXS010000003.1, read as the reverse complement.
TCCGGGAGTGGTCGCCCGACCATGAAAAGATGGGCAAGGGTATCACCCTGTCGGACACCGAGTCAGAGGCACTATTGAAGATACTGAAAGAACACTTGAAGGGATAAAGAACGATGGGCACAACCATGAATTTACAATCCAATTTGCCTATGCAAATGGATGAACAGCTGCATATGGCTATACGAATGCATACCAATACACAGTTGCATAGAGACATGCAGTTGCAATTCAATATGCAAACCCATTCACAATTGCATAGCTTTTCATATTCTGTAAAGTCTGCTTCCTATTATTATGGAAACAGGCTTTGGTTGTGTTGCCCTTCTTTATGATGGGACTAACAGGCCAAGGCTTTATTCGCCTTGGCCTGTTTTTTTATATATAATTAGGAGGTATTTGAATGAATACACAAGCGTTTTTTGAAATGCTAAAGCGGGATGCCGTTTCCATTTTTTCTGAAGAAAGTCTTTTTGCAAAGCTAAAAAGTGGAAGAAAGCTCAAAATCAAAATGGGGGCTGACCCTAGCCGACCGGATTTACATCTGGGACATTCAGTTGCCTTGCGTAAGCTGCGGATGTTTCAGGATTTGGGACACGAGATTGCCTTTGTCATCGGTGATTTTACAGGCATGATCGGTGATCCCTCCGGGAAAAGCAAAACCCGTCAACCCTTGACTTTTGAACAGACAAGGGCTAACGGGCAGAGTTATTTCGAGCAGGTGACCAAGATTCTGGATCCAGAAAAGACCATCATCACCTACAATTCGGAGTGGTTGTCTAAAATGAATTTTGCAGATGTGCTGCTGCTTGCTGGGAAATACACCCTAGCCAGGATCATGGAGCGGGACGACTTTTCGAAGCGTTATAACGAAAATCAGGCCATTGGCCTCCACGAAATCTTTTATCCCCTCATGCAGGGCTATGATAGCGTTGCCCTACATGCGGATATTGAGGTAGGCGGCACTGACCAGACCTTCAATCTCTTGGTAGGGCGAGAGCTTCAAAAGGATTACGGCCAGGAGCAGCAGGAAGTGATCACTTTCCCGCTTTTGATTGGTCTTGACGGCACGGAAAAGATGAGTAAATCTCTGGACAACTACATCGGTATAGACGAAGCACCCGAACAGATGTTTGAAAAATGTATGAAGATCCCTGATCCCCTCTTGTTTGATTATTTCCGCCTAACTACGGATGTTCCGGCGGATATCTATGAAGCCGCAATCCAAGCCGACATTCGGGAAGCACATTTTCTCTATGCCAGAACCTTGATCCAACTATACCACGGGGAAGAACACATCGCTCCTGCCGAGGCACGTTACAAGGAGGTTGCCGCTGGGAAACTGCCAGAAAATATCCCGTCCCAAAGCTTCTCAGCATCGAAGCTGGGTATCATAGAACTTCTGGTTCAGCTTGGTTTCGCCTCCTCCAACGGGGATGCCAGAAGACTGATCGCTGGAGGGGGAATCAAGCTCGACGGGAAACCTGTAACGGATATTGCCCTGGAGATTGAGGCCCCAGCAACCTTTGTGCTTAGCCGAGGGAAGAATAAATTTGTGAAGGTAACAGTCGATCAATTTTAAAGGAATCATTTTAGAAATGCCAATGGGCTACATCGAATGGGAGATGATACAAATGAATACGATTAGGCCTCCTTGTTAAGCCTCAAATCCTATAAGAAACCGAGGCCCTCCAAGTAAAGCTATATTGTTCATACTATAGGATAAAAATTTGGAGGAGATGAAAGTGATGGCATTTAATGTCAAGGCGTTATACATTTACAAATTCATAAGTCAGTGCTTGCCCATATATGCTTTTTATACGATTTTGTTCATCAATAGGGGAATGTCTGTTACAGATATTTCTGTATTAATTGCACTTTGGAGTGCATTTAGCCTAACATTTGAAATTCCTTCTGGGATTTTAGCAGATAGATGGAACAGAAGAAATATGCTTGCTATAGCAGCAATGTTAAAGGGCTTATGTTTCATTATATGGTTTTTTTCCATACGTTTCTTCTGTTTGCGACTGGGTTTGTTTTTTGGGCTATTGCAGGAGCATTCACTTCTGGAACGGAAGAAGGTTTAATCTATGATAATTTGAAAAGCGATAGATGTGAAGAAAGCTTCACCACAGTGTATGGAAAGGCCCAATTTTACGCAAATGCGGGTACTATTGTTGGTATTGCATCGGCAGGTATCATTGCTAGCTTCATCAGTGTAGAAAGCATTGCGCTAATATCCGCAGCAATATGCTTCGGCAATGTATTATTTGCGTTACAAATAAGGGAGAAAAACTTTTATTCAGAGCGATTAAGCGAAGAGCACACAGGTTTTTTTGAGACATTTAAAAAAGCAGGTACTTTTATCATAGGAAGTGGGGTTGCTCTAGTTTCCATACTGTTTTTAGTATTTTTCGCAAGCATTGGAGGTTATCTGGATGAATTTGATGCCCTCATTATAATTGACTTTCAACTCAGCGAAATATGGGTTAGTGCGATTCTAACTGTGAGGTTTGTTTTCATCGCTTTGGGTAATATACTCGCACCAATGGTACAAAAAAAGATATCTTCCATTAGGCAGATATTTCTTCTTAACGCGCTAGCATGTATTTTTCTGATAATCTTTTCCGTAATATGGAACCATTACGTCATTCCAATTTTTGCTCTTTCATTTATGCTTATGGCTATAACGGAGATTTTATTTGTAAATGCCTTGCAGTTGTCCAAGCTTTTACGGCAGTTTCTTTGCAAACTTAAAGCGAGTGCTTACCCTAGCACTCGCTTTTTTGCCGCCAAATCTCAGATCTGGCTGCTCACATACCCATTCTTGAAATCACAATTTCAGCCATAAAGCGGGACGAACGCCGCCCGCACAATAACCATCGGCAATATTGCCTTTCAATATATTATTGCCTTGAATACCGATATTACCGTCACCGTGAATGTACACAGCTTTCACATTAACGCGACCAGGCGATCGAAGCCACCACCAATGTCCTAATGCTCGCTTGCTGTTGTTTTCATCTTTTCTTTCAAACCAATATCTTTGATTTTTCCCGGGGTTGTATAACTTTTCGCTGCTATCACCGAAATATTTACATACCACTTCTTCTATGCTTAATAAAAATATGTTATCTTCAGTATCTGCTCCACCTTTTGAACCGTACCACTGATTGTCAGGATTTTTGTTTAATACCCGAGCTATTCTTGATTTATCCGCTACGGTGAATCTGTAATAAAATTCATCGTTAAGATATTTTCGTAGTGAGCACTCAGCCCATGTTATTTCTTTATAAACATCATGGTAAGAGCGCCTTTCTATGATTTCTTCAGTTATAATCAAAGCTGCGTTATTTTGTACGGCAAGCACGCGCCAGTTGAAACTGCCAAATGCAATGGTTGAGCCGACTTTAAAATCATCCATTTACTTTCTCCTTGATAGGAAACAGTAAATCAAGCTGTAAATAGTTCATTTCAGAGTTATGCTTTAGAATGTAGTTATAGAAATTCAAAGTTTCTTCAAAGCCTTGACCAAAGACCGTTTCGGGTGATTCCCATCGTGCTGATCCCCAGTCATTATCGTATTTATCGCTTGCATTAACCCATTCCCTCAGTCGCCGCCAATCCTGAAAATCCCATGCCCTTAACACATGAGCAGCATATAATCCACCACGAAACACTCGTCTCACAAGTGGTTCAGGTATCTCCATATCATCTGGAACAGACACCCACACTTCATATACTTGTGAGCCTTCGCCAATTCCGACAGAACCCTGAGAGCAGTCAAAGCCGAAGCTGCGTGCATCTGGCTTAATCATTAACAACCCGCTCTCTTTTGTAAATGCACTTATCCTGTCTAGTGCTTTGCCTTCGCAGCCTTCTCCCGATGCGTAAGCGGCAGCCACAGTCATGGGCGGCAAATACACAATCCGCACATCTTTGTCTTCCAGTTTCATTAATTCTTCATTCGCCTTGTTTAACTCTTCCACTGATAAATCCTCCTTCGTTTCTTTAATCTGGTTATTGGAAAAAGAAAGAGAGCTTATAACGGCGTACACAGCTTCATCACCGAGAAGTTTTAGGTTAACATCAGCTTTTTCATTAATTTCCTCAATAAAGCGCATCAAAATGGATTTAACGGTAGATAGCGCAGTGATTTCGCTGTCTATTTGGCTTATATTTTGCCTAAAAATTTCCACTGCTTCCACAGCATCGGAGTTATTCAGTATACTTATGATTTGCTTAACAGGAACACGCAGCTTACGTAGGACAACGATTTGCCGCAAACGGCTCACGGCAGTTTCGTCATAAACCCGGTAAGCATAATCGTCTTTCCGCTGGCTTTGAATTAAGCCCACATTTTCGTAATAACGTAACATTCTGGTGGAAATTCCGTAATCCCTTGAAACTTGACTGATGGTTTGAAGCTCCATAATATGTCCTCATTTCTTTTCTTTTTGATTATAAAGTACGACACGGTGTCAGAGTCAAGAAAATGCTTTGAAACATTTAGAAAAGTTTCATAAATAAATATCAAAGCCGGATGCCTATTATCCCCTTGTTTTTTGCTCAGCGTAAACCAGAAATTGATAGATTGGTTCCATTTGCTTATATATTGACATAACCTTAGTGTGAAGTCTGTCTGAAAACAGCTCGGAAAAGTCTTTGCTTTTCACCATAAAACAAATGCTCTTTCTATCAAGCCAGGCTCGTATGCTTTCGGGCTGTTGAGGGTATTTGCTTTTCTTGTATAGGTCGCCTTCTATCACAAACTCTGACTGTCCCTCGTAAGCGTTTTGGGCCGCTAAAAACATCGGATTTTGATCAAGTATCAGGTTACGGATACAGTCCATAACGTTGGAAGCAGCGGCATAATACCCACAGCCGTAGAGAAACTCATTCGGCGTGACCACGAAGAAAAATTCGGGATACCCTGGAAATGCTTTTTTATCCCGGCGAAAAGACAACCACATTTCTTCCCTGTACAGCGTTTTGTTCTTTGAAAACCGTATGTCACGATAGATACGGGAAATGGTTTTATCTACCTTTGGTTCGGTTATGATTTGCCCGTCGATTGCCTCGAGCGTGGGGCCAAGTACTATTGCAAGTTCGGTGAGGGGCGTTAAAACATATTCGTGATATTCGTTTTTGTGTTCTAAAAACCATGTTTTGCTATTGTTGATGTAGTTTTGAATTAAGAAGTCAAAGGTTTTTTGTGTAAACATACTGTTTCCCCCAAGTAATTTTATAAGTTTTTAAGATATCATACCATATGGAACTTCGGTCATCAACGCCTATTAAAGTTCCTCATTTATGAATCCAAAAAATAATTTTAATTAACTCAAAAAAAGCTCTTGACAAAAGAATAGAATTCTATTATTACATGAATATAAGATATGAATATTCATAAGATAAATTCTTAACAAGGAGGCTACTCAATGGCAAGGGGTAAAAAAGTCTTTAGCCCAGATGATAAAATCCAGATAAAGAGCAAATTGAAAGACAGTTGCCTATCATTTTGGCTAGAGCAAGGATATAAGGAAACAAGCATCAATGATTTATGCAAAAAGGCAGAAATATCCACAGGAGCATTCTATAACTTATACTCCACAAAGGAAGAGTTGTTCTTTGAAGTTTTACTGGAAGCCCATACTTCAATCAATCAATGGTTTTTGAAACAATTTGATGATAATGGTGGAAAGGCAAGTTTTGAAAGAGCTTTGGTTCAGCTCTATCATGAATACGAAAGCAAGCCCTTTCTTTATGATGTGAAAACACCCGATTTTACTTCGTTTTATAACAAATTATCTACGCCTATGAAGCAGCAGCTGGTTGTTGACAGTACAGACCTTTTTCGCAAAGCGATGGAACGGGCAAAGCTTAAACTTAAAGTTTCAGAAACAATTGCATTGTCTGCTTTAAGTGTTTTGTTATCAAGCGTTGCTTGCAAAGTCAATGTTAATTTACCAATTGAATTTGACTATTTAGCCGCATTCCAATTTATTGCAAAACAATTGGTGGAGAGCATTTTTGAGTAATGACAGCTACAACATAATGAAAGGGGTATTTTATGGGCATTGTTTCTGAATTAGTGGGTTTTATTTTCAGCGTTTCAAAGGAGATTTCTCCTTGGTTAAGAGCTTGCTGGACTATTGCGATGATCATTGGTGTGTTCTAAAAGCTCTAAAATTTAAATCTTGAGGAGGTTTACTATGGAAAAGTTTGAATACAAAATGATCACCACTTCTGGAGAGCAAGGTATAATAGATGAGCGGTTTCAAACAAAGTTAAATCAATTAGGTGAGAACGGCTGGGAAATGGTAAATGTAATGTGTACTACTGGGTTGGGGAGCTCTAAATATGCACTGCTTGGTGTTACAACCCAATTTGTTGCTATTTTTAAACGTAAAAAATCTGAGGAGGAATAAAAATGAAATCATTAAAAACATTGTCGAATTTAGGCGCTATAGTCAGCATTGGGCTTGGGGTAATTCTCTTTATTACAGGTTTGCAACGTAAAGGGATTGCTTGGGCAACTATATCTGGAATCATCGTAATATGCTCCGGAATAACCAATCTGTTTGCCGTTCGATTAGGCATTATCGAAGCATTAGGACAGGTGTTACTTAGAATTGCTGGGTTGCTGGGACGGACGGACAAACAATAAAGCATGTTTGGGTTAACAAAGCCTTTATTGCTGTAAACAATCAGTCGTATAAAAAAAGCTGTCAGCTTAACGCTTGACAGCTTTTAACACATGTACTTGTAAATCAAGAAAATTCTACTCCGACAACTCTTTTGTGTGTGCTGGGCTTAGTCAGAAAAGTTACAGCGTGTTGTGCTCATTGTTTTGATACTCTTCTGATGAAATTGAATACACCTTCGCTATTTTATTTTTGGCATCTTCATATTCCGTTATAAATCTCATACCGTTTTTTTCGGCAACTCTTTGAGAAGGTATGTTCGCATATTTCAATTTTTGGTATTTTGCTATTGCAACAGCTATCTCAGCATATAGCAAATTTCCTGAGGCCATACAAGAACCCCCGATAGATGTGTCTTTTCATTTCTATCTATAATGCTTTTGAACTCTACGGAGCGTTTATTGTAAAACGTGTGTGGTTCAATTATACTGTGCATATGGGAGGGAGCAAATATGGATTGTGAAAAGATCGGTAGGCTGATTTATAGCTTACGAACAGAGAGAAAACTGACTCAGCAGCAATTGGCTGAGCATATGAATATCAGTGATAAAGCTGTTTCAAAGTGGGAACGTGGGCTTGGCTGCCCTGATATTTCATTGCTTTCTGAGCTATCAACTGTTTTTGGTGTCAACTTAGAAAATTTACTTGCTGGTGAATTAGATCCCAGCGATTTAGTAGGAGGCAATATGAAAAAGTTAAAGTTTTATGTCTGTCCATCATGCGGAAATCTATTGACCGCAACCCATGAGGCTGCAATTTCCTGTTGTGGAAAAAAGCTATGTGCATTGATTCCCCAAAAAGCCACAGACACAGAAAAATTAACGGTGGAAAAGATAGAAAATGAATTTTTTATCTCGACTGATCATGAAATGTCAAAGGGGCATTATATTACCTTTGTTGCGTTGGTAACAGGAGATAGTATTATGCTCCGAAAGCAGTATCCTGAATGGAATGTTCAAACACGCATATCTTGCTTTGGACACGGAATGTTAGTATGGTATTGTACAAATCACGGTTTGTTCTATCAATTGATTTAGGAAGTGAGAATGGAGCAGATGCAAGATGAAATGAATTATCCAGCATCTTGGATGATCTTCCATTTTTTATATTCCAAAGCAACACACAAACATTCGTTAAGTATCTTTCCTCAACAGCATTAGCAAAATAATCCCCAAGAATTGCACACAAGCAAACAACGACAACACAACCGCAGATCCAAAGCGTTCCCACGCAAAGCCCACCGCAAAACTCGCAAACAATCCCGATAAAGAATAATGAACAGCATCGGAGATGCTCTGTGCCGTTGTACGCAGCTGTTGAGGGGAATGCTGATAAACGATTTCCCGCATTGAGGGTTGCATAACCCCAAAAGATATGCCGGATATAAGGCTTGCGAGGATAATCTGCACGGGAGTTTTTGAAAAAACGAAACACATCAAGGTGACAACATATCCGACCGCGCTGGCTATCAACCTTATTTTCGCGGGGATGCGGCTTATTCTGCCCACCAATATCATAAACGGAACTTGACTAAAGGCGCTGACGGACAGGGCAAGCCCCAAGTCAGAGGTATTGCCGCCGACATTTGTAATGATAATCGGATATAACGTATATGTAGTACCGGCAACACCACAACAGAATATACATGTAATCAATAACAAAAATGTCGGCGTGAAGAGCTTTCCGCCGACATTTTTGTTGTGCCGGGAATCCTCGTGGGTAGCAAGAGCATCAGGCACAGGATATGCCGTTACTACCGAAGCGGATGCAAACATCAACAAGCTGACGGGCATGATGATGTAACCCCATGTACCTATCATCTTGCCATAAAACAGCATAAGCACCGCATACGACAGCGAACCTGCGGCGCGTATGGGGGATAGCGCAAGCGGCGAACGCGGAAAACTTTTCATTATCCATGTGTCGAGGATGGCCGTCATCGGTGATTGTACAAACCCCAACATGCCATACAGTATGAGGATAGAAGCAAATCCCTTGCTAAGATACAAGATTGCGCCAATTATGCATTGAAGCATACAAGTCAGTATAAAGACCTTTTTATTTGTCCTCCACGTATCGCATAAATATCCCCAAAAAAACTGTCCACAAAATGCGCATAATGTAAATACCCCCGTCAGTAAACCCACCTGAGACGCGGATACACCCCTTTGTTCTTGAAAAAACATCAATGCAAACGAGGCGAATGCCCCCACCGAGCACCAGTAAAATGATTGCATTAACGAGAAGCGCACAGAATGATGTCGATTGTTCAACTTAAATTCTCCCTCTATATCAAACTGCCGCCGCAAACTCCTATGCTCTCTCCTGTAATGAACGTGCTGTCATCGCTTACGAGAAAAATTATTGCTTTCGCCATATCATCAATCGTTCCCAATTTCTTTAAAGGATAGATTTGCGACATATTGTTTCTAAAGGACTCAAGTTCTGCATCGGATGAAAATCTGGATGTAACCATAGGGGTTTCGACGAGTCCCGGCAGTATACAATTGGCGCGGATATGCGGGGCGTACTCCAAGGCTATGCACTTTGTCAGCATTATCACAGCCGCTTTGGACGGACAATAGGAGATACGCTCAGGGATAGGGCGCACTCCCAAGTCTGATGCGATATTTACAATGGCTGCTTGTTTGGATTTTTTCAGCTCGGCAACAGCCGCCTTGCACATGTGAAACACTCCGGTGACATTGACCTTGAATTCATGCTCAAAGCTTTGGGTATCGGCAGATTCGAGGGATTGGACTTTTGATATCCCCGCGCAGTTAATCACGCAATCCACCCTGCCAAATATTTTTACAGCCTCGTCCACAACCCTTTGGGCATTGTCAAAATTAGTCAAGTCTGCTTGTATGTAATGTATGTTGTCGGCATTTATGCGCATCGACGGCTCTATACCGCAGCCCATGACCTTAGCACCTTGCTCCAAAAATCGCTTCGCTACACCCTCCCCAATACCGGAACTCACACCTGTGATTATTACCACTTTATCTGCGAGCTTCATAATGCGTCCCTCTCCCTTATGGCTTTTGCCAATTGAATGATTTGTTCTGCGATATCGAGTCGTATTTCCAAGCTGTCATGGTCACTATTTGGCATTGAGACCGTACCCATATGCTCGGCGTTTAGGTCACTGAGCAATCCCTTCAACACCATTTCGCCCGCAGTAAATTGCTTTTCAAAGTCAGGCGCACCACCGACCATCAAGATTACGCCTATCTTTGGCTTATCCAAGTCATGGTCTTTTCTTACCAAACCTGCCCAGTAGAGCTGGCATCTGTCCAGTACCGACTTCATAGGGCCGGGTATGCAATGAAAATACATCGGTGCGGCAAGGACAATCAAATCCGCCGCATCAATCTTTTTATAAATCTCCTGCATGTCGTCCTTGATGGCACAACCTCGTGTCTTCAAACAATATCGGCAGTCCATACAGGGGGATATGTTCTTTTCACGGTAACAGTCAACGATCTCGGCTTTGCCCTCCAAATGATTCAGGAATAGGCTTAACATCTGCTTGGTATGGCCATTCTTACGGGCCGATCCATAAAATACGAGTGTTTTCATATACTCTTCCTTTCAAACATTTCAATGGGGTAACATTCCCCTTTTGCGTAGGTGGCATTATTCATACTTGCATACCCTGTATCGTTGATTCCCCTCGTGAACAGCCTTCACAAAGGAGTAGTTTTCTTTTCCGATTGCCTCGTCAAAGCACCTTTGAGTCTCCTCCAATTCCTTGTGGCTGATGGATTTCCAATGAGACATACTCTCCCAGTAAAGAACGGTGGTAATCTCACCTTTGTTGTCGTCGTTTACCCAAATCTCCTTACTCACAAATCCCGGGTACTTTGATAGAGCAAGTGTCCATACCTCATGGTCGATGCGGATAAACTCCTCGACAAATTCAGGTTTTACCCTAAATAAGAGTTCCTCTACCGGCTGGAGTGAGTTAAATCTTTTTAACTGCATGATATTCCTCCTTTTAATATACCTTAATATATCGCACCCAAATATCCGTTGGGTGTAATGCCATATACAATTTTGTGGCGAAAATAAAAGAAACTCGGCGAATGTGAATGTATGGATAAAACCTCTGTGTGCGGATGATTTGTCGAAGTAAACGACTCCATGTTGCCGCCAAATCCCAATGCCTTGCCGCCGATGTACACGCAGGAGTAGTTAAGCATAATCTCATCCAATAAGCCCGATTGCAGCATACTGTGGCAATAGGACGGGGATTCCACCATTGCAATGTTTATACCCATGATTTTCAAGATATGTAACAACAGCCCTGTATCGGTTTTTGTGCCCTCGCCTGTGATGATGACAGGTGTTTTTTTGTACTTATTTTCATCAAATTGCTTGGTGATATGTCTCGCATCTATCTCATCTTTATTTTTGAAAGAACCTACAATATAAAAGTCTTGCTTTATATTTTTGCTGATACACTCTGCCCCGACTGGCGAAGTGTTGAACATTACGGGTTGATTTTCAAGCAAGGTATCGCCAAATGGAATGTCTGTGCCATCAAAGCTTGAAACAACAATCCAAGGAGCTTTTTGCATCCCCAGTCTCACGCGTTCATCTTCTAATGTTTGGTCAAATATACATGTCAGGCTGTTGGGTTCTTTCTGCATGGTAACAGCACCCATAAAAATCGCATCACAAGAAGCCCGCATCAAATTAAGTGCCCAAAAATCCGCGGTCGCTCCAACGGGGTCTAATCCATTGCTCTGTGCGATAACAGGTCCTGCCGGATTATCGGGATATGCCAACTTACCATCCATCGAGGTGACAAAACAAGCAGTAGTATAACAGCGTTCATTTGGAAGCTCCGGAAACCGCAGCTCACCAAATACTTTAATGCTCTCATCCGATTGCACACCGCAGCATGGAAAATCCTTTAGCAGGGGATGCTCATAGATTTTCTTTAGCTTTATTGCCTCATAATCATAGTTGATTTTCGGATACTTGCTTACCATACATTCAACTCCTTTTCAATAAAAACCCTGTAAAGTTTATACTTCAAACTTTATTGCTAATATTACAGAAATTTTTTTCATTGTCAACATACTGTCAACAAAATATTTCAATTTTTCCTGCACACTTTTGTGTTGAAGAAATTGATTTAATGTTTTAGTTTGTCACTGAGGTGCTGTCAAGTTAAAGTTAAGTTTTTTATAAACTATTTTACTTTTATAAAGTATATAATATTGTCTAAAATAATTATCTTATTGCTTTAAACATTAAATGAGGTGAAGGTTAATTGGTAAAGATTTAGATAAAAAAGGAAAAATTGGCAAATAAGTTTTACTAAAGACAACAAAACCTTTATATTTTGAAACGGAAATGGATAACGGTTTTAGAAAAGACTAAGCTAATAAATTTATAAAATCAGCTAAAACTTAAATAAACAAGTCAAATGAACACCATTAATTTAAAGTAAAGAGAGGTATAAACTATATGACAAAGCAATTATCACATGTAACGCTATTCTTTGCTTTATCATTTATTTTGACATGGTTGTTTTATGGTGCAATTATCTTATTGGGGTTAAATCCATACTCGGGAACAGGTATGGTTCTACTTATTTGCGGAGGGTGTTCTCCAACGTTTGTCGGTCTTGCTATGGTGCTCATAACATACAACAAAGCAGAAAAGATAGAATACTTTAGGAGATGTTATCAAGTTAAGCGCATTAAAGCAAGTTGGTGGCTGTTCATTCTGCTAATTTTTCCCGCTATTTTTGCCGTAAGTATACTTATTGATAAGCTTATGGGTGGGGTATCTCCTGAGATGATAAATTTAAAATTTGTACTTCAAAATCCTGTATCTTTTATCCCTCTTCTTTTAATAAGCTTTATGTCTGGCCCTTTTGCTGAGGAATTGGGCTGGCGTGGATATGCCCTTGAGCCGCTACTCCAAAGGTTTGGATTCATAAAAGCCTCTTTGTTGCTAGGTGTTATTTGGTGTGTTTGGCATCTGCCACTTTATTTTATGAAAGAGACTTGGCACGGTCAGATGGGATTTAGACTTTCTGGGTTTTGGATGTTCTTGCTCATGACCTTAGGGATGACGGTGATTATGAGTTTTGTGTTTGTCAAAACGAAGCACAGTATCTTGTCTGCTGTGATGTTGCATCTTTGCAGTAATTTTACGGCACAGCTTCTTGCAAAAACATCTGATAACGTTGAAGTATTTAGAAGTGCCCTGACATTTGCAGTTGGTGTTGCCCTGTGTATTTATATGACTAAAGTAAATAGAAATGCTCCTGCACGTACTAACTTACTTTGAGCTTTCATTGGCTACTAAAAACCCCCGCAGAACACGTTCTGCGGGGGTTTTTGATTGTTTTATACTCAGTCACATTGAGCTTTGCAAAACCGCCATCCAAAATAATAAAATTTAACTAGGCTGATTGATGGTAGCTTGGCAAATGTTTAAGAGACTGAGTATATAGCTTACTTCATTAACGCTTTCAAGAAATCAACAGCGGTTCGGATATCGCCTTCTGGATTCTCTCCGACCTCGCGCTCAATGGTTAAGAAGCCCTTGTAACCGATTTCGTCAAGAGCGGCAAGGTAGCGCTTAAAGTCTACATCACCCTGTCCGAGGGGTAGCTCAATGAAGGCTTGAGCAGTTTTAATTTCCTCCTCGATGAGTCCGTAAACGATTTCTGGATCCTTGACCAGAAGCCGACGGCCGTCTTTGGCGTGGGTGTGTACGATGTAATCCTTCAAGGTGTAAACTGCCTGCACAGGATCATCGGCGGTAACCATGACCAGATTGGCTGGATCTAGGTTGACGGCAACACCTTTTGAATTCAAGGCATCTAAAAATTCCTTCAACACGACCGCGATTTCCGGCCCGGTTTCAATGGCAAAATGGGCATCAATCTCATCCGCATAGCGGCTCAAAGCAAAGCAAGCCTCTTGCATAATTTTGTAGCGTTCATGATTCTTGTCCTGGGGAACTACGCCGATGTGGGTGGTAACGATGTTTGTCTCCAGTTCCTTTGCCAGATCCAAAATCCGCTTTGACTGTTCAATCAGTTCTGGATTTTTCTCCTTGTTGCCAAAGCCGTGACCTAAGTCGCCACACAGGGCTGAAATGCACAGGCCGTGGGACTTAACAAGGTCAAGAAATTCTTTCCGCTTTGGCCCCACCAGATTCTGCGGAGACAGTTCTCCGTAAGTCGAGTAAACCTGGATACCCTGTGCTCCAAGCGCCTTGACCCGGGCTAAGGCTTCCTTGGTTTCCTTTTTTAAGCTTTCAAGCATGATACCGATGGAAAAATTGTACATAAAATACCCTCCAATAGTGCAGTCTGCGCTGCATTAATTCTTTTTTAAACGAAGCAAAATTAAATAAGCAATCAGTGAACCGATCAGGGCGGTGATCAGCTGATTGTAGGAAAACATTGCAGCAAGTGCTGTTTTCTGCGGCGGCTTTAAGGCGTTGCCAAAAAAAGGAATTATTACAAATGCAATTCCTGCCCAGAGCAGGCCAGCCTTTACCAGGGAGCCCAGAAGCAAGCCTATGATCAGGCTTTTCTTACGCAAAAGCCAAGCCGGAAGAATAAGGGTGGCGTTTCCTAGCATAATGATGGGGATCATCAGAGGCACTACCTGCATAATCGGCGAGGGGGCGATCAAAAAAGCCAACAGGGGCGACAAGACAGCAATGAGCAAGCCGCTGGGCAGACTTACGTACAGCGTTGCAATCAGCAAGATGGTATTGACAAGGGGGCCTGTAATAAATTGGGAAAGGCTTTTCAGTTGTTGTACCCCCAGGCACAAGGCCAGCAACAAAGCGGTGTAGGTTATAAATTTTGTCTTAGAAATTCGATAATTCATTTTATTCCTTCATTTTCCTTTACATCAAGCCAAACAATTCTGTCGATAGGTAGCGTTCACCTGTATCCGGAAGCAGAACAACAATGTTTTTACCTTTATTCTCTTCTTCCGCTGCAAGTGTTGCGGCTGCCCATAGGGCCGCACCACAAGAAATCCCAACCAGCACTCCTTCGCATTTCACAAGGCGTCTTGTGACTGCGTAAGCATCCTCGTGCTTTACCCGTAGAATGCGGTCGTATATACCGGTATCTAAGATATCTGGCACAAAGCCTGCTCCGATGCCTTGGATTTTATGAGGTCCTGCCTGGCCTGTGGATAAGACTGGGGAATCATTAGGCTCTACGGCAACGATCCGAATGCTTGGGTTCTTGGACTTCAGATAGCGTCCTACTCCGCTGATGGTACCGCCGGTACCAACACCAGCCACAAAAAGGTCAATATTCCCGGCCATATCTTCCCAAATCTCTGGGCCTGTGGTTTGAAAATGGCTTTCAGGATTGGCTGGATTCTCAAACTGACTGGGAATAAAGCTATTCTCCATAGTTACCCCAAGTTCCCCAGCTTTTGCAATGGCGCCGTTCATGCCCAGCTTACCGGCTGTCAACACCAGCTCCGCTCCATAGGCCTTAAGCAAGTTGCGTCTTTCCATGCTCATAGTTTCGGGCATAGTCAAAATCACCCGATATCCCTTTGCGCAAGCCACCGCAGCAAGTCCAATTCCCGTATTTCCGCTGGTCGGCTCAATGATGACAGAGTTCTTGGTGAGTTTACCTTTTTTCTCCGCATCCTCTATCATAGCCAAGGCAACTCTGTCCTTTACACTCCCCGCGGGATTAAAGTATTCCAGCTTGGCAAAAATCCGAGCTTCCAGGCCCTCTCCAAAGCGGCAAAGCTCCAGAATGGGCGTTCTTCCGATTAATTCAGTTATACTTTTATAAATCTTCAAATCATCATCTCCGTACGAACTATTTCTTATATTCCGTCTGCAAAAAAAGCATGTTCCACAGCCGCACAAATGGCGTGGTAGATGGGTAGGTGATACTCCTGAACTTTGGGCGTGCTTGCAGAAGGCGCCTTAATCGTAATATCACAGCTCTGGGACAACAAACTATCAGCCTGTCCCGTCAGTGCTATGGTTTTCATCTTTTTATGCTTGGCAACTTGGACGGCATAGGAAACGTTCTTAGCGTTACCGGAGGTGGAGATACCGATCAGAACATCTCCTTCCTTCCCTAAACCGTACACCTGCTGCGCAAAGATAAAGTATGGGTTTACATCATTGCTGAAAGCAGTACTTAAAGCAGGGGAGCCTGTTAGCGCGATGGCGGGCAAGGCACCTTGCAAGTTTTCTACAAGCTCCTTTGGCAATCCTTCGTCTTGTATCTTTCGCTTGGACAAAAAGCCCTTCATTAGTTCGCCCACAATGTGCTCACTGTCTGCTGCGCTTCCCCCGTTTCCGCAAACCAGAACCTTTCCGCCCTTTTGATAGCACTCAATGAGGGCTGCCACGGCAGCTTCGATGGAGGACTGGGCGGGTGCCAATTGGGGATAATCTTGGATCAAAGCCTGTATGAAATCACAGGTATTTTTCATAACACTACCGTCCTTCCTCAAGTCCGTTTACCGCAACAGTGATAGCAGCCACGTCTCCAAGAGATTCTTGCAGCACTGCTTTTAAAATTTTACAGTGCTTTCTACTTATTTCTAAGGTTTCCTGTTGGATTATATTTTGCATACTTTCTTCCATCAGTTCGCTGACCCGTGTATAAATGCTTCCTATAATAATGGCGTCCGGATTCAAAAAGTCAATCAGCAGAGAAACGGCTCTACCCAGGTTTTCTCCGACTTCTTTATAAATTGTAATGGCTCTTGCATCGCCCTCTTTGGCTTTTTGGGCAATCTCCTGGGCGCTACCGTAACCATACTGTTCAATTCCGCCACCACTACAGTAGCCTTCATAGGAGCCCTTTTTATAATACCCCTCATGCTCACCAAAATTCAGACGGACATGACCAATTTCTCCAGCCATATTACAGCCGCCGGTATACAGTCGGCCACCCAGGATCAAGCCAGCCCCGAAGCCGGTACCAAATGTCAAAAACACCAGGTTTTGGTAGCCCTTACCTGCTCCGAATTTCCATTCAGCCAACGCACAGGCATCTGCATCATTTTGGAGGAAGGCCGGAAGCCCAAAGGCTTCTTGCAAAATTTTAACAATTTCAACCTTATCCCAATCAGAAAGGTTGGGAGGGGCTAGGATCAGGCCTCTTTTACTATCAAGTGGGCCTCCACAGCTTACTCCGATTGCTTTGATTTCATCCTTGGGCGTACCGGCAGCCACGGCCTCATCAAGAACGGTTTTAACTGTATTAATAATTCTTTCAATTGTTTCATCTCGCTCTGTTGTTTCAAAGCGAATCTTTTGCAGAATCTCACCTTGCTCATTACCCAAAGAGACGGCACACTTCGTACCGCCAATATCAACACCAATATATTTCATGTGTACCTCCTGTGATTATTTTGTTCTTTTTAATAGCTCGTCTGTAATGTCCTTCCACGTTAGGCCTCTATCGACTAAAAGGACAGTCAAATGGTATAAGAGGTCGGCGGTTTCATAGGTGATTTCGCTTTTGCTTTGGTTCTTGGAAGCAATGAGTACCTCTGCTGTTTCTTCGCCTACCTTCTTGAGTATCTTGTCCAAACCCTTGTCAAATAAATAGTTTGTATATGAGCCTTCCTTGGGATTACGCTGTCTGTCTATAACGGTTTCGTACAGCTTTTGTAAAACGGTTTCGGGCTTGCTGCCCTTGTCAAGAGAATCTTGTTCGGCATTCGCTAGATCAGAAGTGGTCTGATTGGGGCTAAGCGGCTCTACACAAGTCTGAGCAGAAGGCTCTCCCGTCTGATCCACAATGGTAGTAAAGAAACAGCTTTCTGCTCCCGTATGGCAAGCACCGCCGCCTTCCTGCAAAACCTGAACCAACAGGCAATCCTGGTCGCAATCCACCCGAATCCGTTTTATGATTTGATACTGACCGGAGGTTTCGCCCTTTAACCAAAGGGACTTCCGGCTGCGGCTGTAATAATGTACTTTTCCTGTTTCTATCGTTTTATCATAGGCCTCTTGATTCATGTAGGCCTGCATCAGAACCCTTCCGGTGTTATAATCCTGGGCGATCACGGGAATCAGCCCATCCTTGTTGAATTTCAACTCCATCTGTTCATGACCTCCTTTAAGCTTATATTCCCTTGGTACAATGCTTTACCAATGATTGCGCCTTCTGCGCCGATTTTATTAATTTTTTCCAAGTCCTCATAAGTGGACACGCCCCCCGATGCGATGACGGAAAGCTGCGTTTTCTCGATCAGTTCTTTTGTGGCCGCTATGTTCGGCCCAGCCATCATGCCATCCTTCGCGATATCTGTATAAATGATGGTTGAGACCCCCAGTGCCTTCATTTGCTGGCAGAGGCTCAGCGCCGACACCGTACTGACAGAAGTCCAGCCGGATACAGCAACCATACCCTCTTTTGCGTCAATCCCTACAGCGATCTTTGACCCATACTTCGAAACGGCTTCCTTTACAAAATCCCCATTCAAAGCCTTCGTACCAAGGATCACTCGGCTCACGCCAAGCTTTACCATTCCTTCGATATCCTCAAAGCTTCGAATGCCGCCACCCACCTGAATGGGAATCTGCACAGCTTCCAAGATTTTTTGGATAGCCTCTCGGTTATGGCCCCTACCCTTGGCTCCGTCCAGATCCACCACATGCAAGTACTTGGCACCACAGCTTTCCCATTCCCGAGCCTGCTTGGCCACATCGTCATTAAAGACCGTCAGCTTGTCAAAATCCCCTTGGCACAGCCGAACACAGTTTCCATCTATAATATCAATCGCCGGATAAATATTCATCTTGACATCTCCTTCGGTAAAATCACTATTCAATATCCCTAAAATATCGCCCATAAGTCGCTCTGTCGATCTCCAGACTGCCGTTGCTATAGTCCTTTAGGGCTAAATCATAGGCCTCAACAACCTTCATGACCTCATAAGGAAATTCAAGCGTAAAACATAAGCGCAGGGATTGAATGGGGAGATCTTTGGTTTCGCTGATACGATTGAGCAAGCAAAGCGTTGATCCGTTCAGAATATAGGCAACACAGGCAGAGCAATCTGTAAGAATGGGAAGGGTAAGATCCTTTCTATCCTTCAAGCAGTACCCCTTCGCATTGTTCCTAAGCTTGCAGTACTTCCCGCTCTTTTTCTTTCCGGCATATAGCCCCACCGGGCACTGATGGGTCGTCATCAAAGTCAAATGCCCATGCGCCAATAGCTCTATCCCACCATTCATCTCCGAAAGCCCCGCAAAGCTCAACTCCGGCGACACAGTAACAAGCTCCGCATATTCAGATAAAGCCTCAACAGTTCCTGTGTTAAAAGCGTGCAAAGTGTAATCAGACGTAGCCCTTAGCCCCAGCTTTTTCAAGCTTGCAAGCTGTCCCAGATTCCTGGCCAGATAACCGTCTGCTACATCCTTTGTACGCGCAATCAATTGCTTGGACTCTTGACTGCCCCGGTCAACGGACGGCAGTGTAACCCAGTATTCGATCCCCAGCTCTTTGCAGCGCTTTCGTAGTGCTTCATCGACTAGTGGTATATAAATTCGTTTGACCCGCTCAAGTCTTGCCGCTTCCGGCTTCAATAAAAAGGCAGCCTGTTCTGCTTCTAGGACTTGGATACTCAGTTCTCTCTCATGATGGTTTTGCGTAGCTAGCTTCGCTTGATGGGTTTTCGCATCTGGTTTCGCTTGATTGTTTTTCGTATCTGCATTTGCTTGGTTTTTTGTATCTGTGTTCGCTTGAGCTAAATCTTTCACAATAGTAAGCGGCACCGGATCCCTTTTACTGTCAGCCAGAATCAGCTCCCCCAGACGATCGCTTGCGTTTCGTCTTAAAGCATTCATCTCGCTGATACCAATAAAAATGTTCTCGTCAATTTCCGCCTCCAATTGAAAGCGGAAAGGGGTATTCCCAGTCTTGTTCACTTGTTCAAGAAGCCGTTCAGGTGACATCGGTTTGTTTTTCGCTTCTTCCACGATGCTTCCTTCTGTTATAAGCTTATGTCCCTTGTAGTGAAGTTCGAGGCGCAGAGGCTTTGAAACCTTGGCCAGAAGCTTGCCTTGAATCACTTGTTTCCGTGTATCCTCCTGCAAATCGTGCTGCAATCGGTCGGTTAAGGCCTTATCGTAGGATTTATAAACCAAGTCCCCTGGTCGGATATCTCCAAACAACGTTACAAACAGGCTCTCTCCCTTTTTAACCGGCTTGTTCAGACCCGTGCCTACATGTGGCTCCTGCCTGGTCCAAATTTCGATGCCGTCACCGGCCACCACATCTTCTTCTGCAAGAATGACCGTCTTTCCGCTTTTCGCAGAGTACTCCGTAACTCTACCTAAAAAAACACCCGTACTTTTGGGCGTTTTCGGACTCATCATATTCAAACCGGAAAACTCATGAAAATAGGCATTATTAAAAGAACCTCCGCGATTAAAAACCTGCGTAAGTTCTTTGAGGGTTTGTTGATTATCACTTTTTCCAATAGAATCGGATTGGCCGTCCTGATGTTTATCCATCTCACGGATTGCAGTTCGATACGCCTTCGTCACCGCAAAAACATACTCTGGGCTTTTCATTCGCCCCTCTATCTTAACAGAAATCCAGGCATTGCAGCCCTCCAACTCTTTTAAAACCGGAAGTCCCTGCATGTCCTTTGGACTCAGAAGATAGCCGCTGTCAATTTCAAAGCGATCATCGTCTTTAACCAAGGCATATTTCAATCGGCAGGGCTGCGCACAGCGTCCCCGATTACCGCTTCTGCCACCCAGCATACTGCTGAAAAGACAACGTCCGGAGTAAGATACGCAAAGCGCCCCATGAACAAAAACCTCCAGCTCACACTGACTCAGCGCAGCAATGTCTTTGATTTCATCCAAAGACAGTTCACGGCTCAGCACCACCCGGTCAAATCCAAAAGCCTCCAAAAAGGCAACATCATCCTTGCTATGGGTAGTCATTTGCGTACTGGCGTGGAGTTTGATCTCAAAATGCTTCTTTATAAAAGAAGCCAAGCCCAAGTCCTGCACGATAAAAGCATCGGCACCAACCTCATAGGCATAGGCTAAAAAGGCATAAACAGAGGGCAATTCCTCTTCTTTGTAAAGTGTATTTACCGCCACATAGGCTTTGACACCGCGTAAATGACAGTATTCAATCGCAGCTCGAAGCTCATCATCCCCAAAGTTTGAGGCTCCCTGCCTGGCGCTAAAGCTTTTTCCTCCTAAATAGACCGCATCACATCCTGCTTGAACAGCGGCTTTTAGGCTTTCCATAGAACCCGCTGGTGAAAGCAGTTCCAAATTCTTCATGTGTATCCATCCCAACTATCCATTTACCTACCAAAGGTATCTATGTACTCTTGAAATTCATTTTCCACTGCTACTAGTTTTGCATTTACTTGCTCGTTATCAAGCTTCGATTTCATCAGATCTAACTTGGAATTTTCCAGCTCTTGCTTGAGCTGTTCAAGAGTGATCTTCATGTACTCCATTTCTTGTTGCAGTTGTTTCTGTTGTTCTGTAGACTGTTCTAGTTCTGTCTTTAACTGTACTTGTTGCTCTGTTGATTTTTCCAGTTCAGACTTTGTTAATGCATGTTGTTCTGTAGACTGATCTAATTCTTGCTGTAAAAATGTTTGTTGCTTTGTCGATTGCTCGACTGTTTGTTTCGATTGTTCGAGCGCCTCTTTATATTGCTGAAGCTGAATGTCTAAGGCTTCGTTATCTTGAAGGAATTTTAAAGTATCATCCTTATATTTTTCCAGTTCATTAGACAGATAAGCCTTTTCTTGATGAACCGACAATAATTCATCCCTGGTTTGATTCAATTGTTTATCCAGAGAATTTTTATCCTGAATTACATTAGAGAGCGTAAGCTTCGTCTTCTCAAATTCACTATAAATAAGGCTCTTTTCATTTCCGACCTTTTCTAGGTCTGCTTTGGCTTTCTCCAATTCAGTCTCTTTCTTGACCAAATTTTCTTTCAAATTTTCTTGCTCGTGTTGTACTTGGTTTAGCTCAGCAGTTAAAGCCAATCGCTCTTTATCAGACAAACTAGCATCGTTCTTGGCCTTGTCTAGTTCGACAATTAAGGCTTCCTTAGTTTTGGTTTCTTGTTGAGCGTCTGCTTTGACTTGGTTCAGTTCGGCAATCAATGCTTCCTTGACTTGGGTTTCTTGTTGAGCGTCTGCTTTGAGTTTATTCAGTTCGGTTATCAATGCTTCTTTAGACTGAGCTTCATGAAGGGCTTTAGTCTTGACCTGACCCAGTTCAGCAATTATCGCTTCCTTGGTTTTCGTTTCTTGTAGAGCTTTTGTCTTGGCCTGATCCAGTTGGGCAATTAAAGCTTCCTTGGTTTTCGTTTCTTGTAGAACTTTAGCCTTGACTTGATCCAGTTCGGCAATCAAAGCTTCCTTGGATTTAGCTTCTTGTTGAGCATTTACCTTTGCTTGATCCAGTTCCTCAGACAATGCTTCGTTACACTGGGTCATTTCATCAATCAACGTTTCCTTCGTCTGGGCTTCTTTTAAAGCGTCTGCCTTGACTTGATCCAATTCGACAGTCAGCGCTACCTTGTTTTGGGTCAGCATAGTAACTTCAGCCTTTAGTTCTTCCAACTCGCTATTTAAAATCGTCTGATCTTGAACGGCTTTATCTGCTTCCCTCTTGGATTTATCCAATTCGGTGACAAGACTTTCATTTTTTAGTTGGAACCTGGCCGCTTCATTCCTGGCTCTCTCCAAATCACTGACAAGACCTTCATTATCTAACTGGACTCTAGTCGTTTCGTCCTTAGTTCTCTCTAATTCGCTAATAAGACCTTCATTTTCTAGCTGAACTTTGGCTGTTTCGCTCTTGGTCTTTTCCAATTCGCTAATAAGACCTTCATTCTCAAGTTGGACTCTGGACTTTTCATTCTTGGTCGTTTCCAATTCACTGAGAAGACCGTCATATTCCAGTTTAGCTCTAGCCGCCTCGTTCTTGAATACCTCTACTTCTCCCACAAGAGCTTCATACTCCTGTTGGACTCTAGCCATTTCCTTCTCGGTCTTCTCCAATTCCTCAACAAAAGCTTCACTTTCTTGTTGGACTCTAGCCATCTCCTTCTGGGTTTTCTCCAATTCCTCAACAAAGGCTTCGCTTTCTTGTTGAACCCTAGCCATCTCCTTTTGAGTTTTCTCCAATTCGTTGACAAGAGCTTCGTTTTCTTGCTGGACTCTGGCTACTTCACTTTTGGACTTCTCCAATTCTGCATTTAAACCATTTTTGTCATAATGCAGCTTTAAGGCCTCGTCTCGGAGCTTTTTGATTTCTCCGCTTAAGGCAGTTTTCTCTTGAATGGCACTCTGCGTTTCTTCCTTGCTCTTTTCAAGCTCGGTAGTTCGTATTGCCAACTCGCTATTTACTTTCTCCAATTCAGAGTAAAGACCTGCCTTTTCATCATCGTTTGACTGAATATCCGTTTTTACCTTCTCAAGCTCGTTACTCATAGCAATCAGTTCTTCACGTGTCTTCAGTGCTTCTTCTTTTACTCGTTTCAACTCATGGTCGGATTGAGCAAGCTCATTTTTAAGCTGTTTGATTTCTTCCTCATACTCCTGCATGAGCTGGTGGTTCCCAACCTCTAGTTCTTCCCTTAATGCAGCAATTTCACCTTCAAGCTGTTCAACCAGCTCTTTTTCCCTGAGCCGAACTTTCTCTAATTCTTTGAACAAGTCGTCTGCTATGTTAACGGCGATAAAAATTGTTTTATGTTGGTTATTTAAAGCATAGGTCGATGGGGCTGAATTAATTTCATTTATCCTTCTATCAACAAAACTGGCTAATTTAAGAACGTAGCTCTCGTTTTCATCGCATACGAGCGTGATTACCTGCCCAGCGATTACAGTCTGAATATTATTTTTTGCCAATGTAGATCACCCCTCAACCTCCGGTACTACAATCCCCTCGTAGTTTTTAACCAAGAGGTACAATGCTGAAACCTCCCTTTATGATAAACCAAGCCTCTGTTTTTGCCAAAACGCCCCTGCCATCGCCGCGGGGGACGATCAGCATATGGTTGATTTTCACTTCCGAATGATTGACAATGTCAATGCCCGCCGTTACATCCACCATTCCGTTTTCTGTCGAGCAAAAACCCACCCCCTGCCCACTGCGCATAATGATTTCGGTGCCCTCATCACCAAGCAGAATTTCGCCGGGATTCAAGCGAACAGGGGTAAAGGAGGAGAGTGACTCCGCTTGACCTAAGTCATTAATCAGAGAAACGAGTTGGGTGATTTGCTGATCTACATAGCTCTTCGATACTAATGGATCTTGGGTACTGCCGGGCTGATAGGACTGAGCCATACTGTCCCGGACGCTTAATCCAAGAATAAGAACCAAAACGACAAGGGCTTTTTTCATTTGTGCCTCCCGTTTAGTTCATGCTGTTTAAAAACCGCTCCAGTTCCAAAACGGCTTCCTTTTCGTCCTCGCCCTCGGCGATAAGGGTAATGTCCTGACCATCTAAGATACCAAGGGAGATGATACCCATAATACTTTTTGCATTGACGGTTTTGGTGTCGATTCGAACATGGATGCTGGCATCAAATTTACTGGCAGTTTGAACAAACAATGCAGCCAATCTTGCTTCCAAACTGTTATTCACCCTCATTGTATACTCTGTCATTTAAAAATCCTCCTCTTATATTATCAGCAATCTCTGATAGCTTCCGCAAGCGATGATTGACACCGGACTTGCCCACCGGCGGTGTTAAAAGGCTTCCGATTTCTTTCAAGCTGGCATCCGGAAAGGAAAGCCGCAAAGCGGCAATTTCCTCAAGCGCTTCGCTTAAGGAGGAAAGGCCTTTTGTCTGCTCGATCAGCCTGATATCTTCGATTTGCCTTACAGCCGCTGTAACCGTTTTGTTTAAATTTGCAGTTTCGCAATTGACCATGCGATTTACATTGTTGCGCATATCTTTTAAAATTCTCACATTTTCCATATTCATCAACGAATAATGGGCTTCGATCACATTTAAAAAATCCACAATCTTTTCGCCGTCTTTAATGTACACCACAAAATTATCCTTGCGCTTGATGACCTTCGAATTGATATCAAAGGTGTTAATCAGATCACTTAATTCATTGCACAAAGAAGCGCTTTGATTTACCAGTTCAAGATGATAATTCTTCTCCGGGTGACAAAGGGAGCCGCCCGATATAAAGGTTCCTCTTAAATAAGCTCTTTTACAACAGCTGCTTTTGATCACCAGCTTGGGAATCCCCAAAGTCAGCAGGGGGCCGCTGCTTTCATCCTTGAGTAAGCCTGTGGCTCTGAGGATTTTTTCCGCTTCCTTGTTGTTGATAATCACAGAATAGATTCTGTTTTTTTTCAACTGCTTATTATTTTTTATGGATACCTCGCTGCTAAAATTAAAGGTCTGCTTGACTAAGGTAAAGTATTTTTTTGCTACAAAAGCATT
This sequence comes from uncultured Defluviitaleaceae bacterium, assembly GCA_964611385.1. Classification (GTDB taxonomy): domain Bacteria; phylum Bacillota; class Clostridia; order Lachnospirales; family CAYPQA01; genus CAZSXS01. The sequence continues at coordinate 24,257 of CAZSXS010000003.1, read as the reverse complement.
TTCGGAATGAATTTTGATAAAGGGAGGCGAAAGGCCTACCAGACCGCAGGTGTTGATAATCCCTGCAATTTCTGCGATAGAACAGTGCCGCCCGTTTCCGAAATGACTGCAAAGCTCTTTTTTAATTTCTGATGAAAAGGTCATTTCGTTACTTCCTTATCTAACCCTTTTTTGCATCTTTTTCTATGTCTCGATGGGTACAGGTGACTGAGTAGTTTTTATCTTTTAAGAGTGTAAAAAGTGCATTGGCCAAGGTAACTGAGCGATGCTTCCCGCCTGTGCAGCCAATGGAGATAACCAGCTGGTTTTTACCTTCCTTTTTATAGTGGGGAATTAAAAATTCCAGCATCTCTTTAAGCTTGTCCAAAAAAGCCTTGCTAGCTTCACAATCCATAACATAGTCCCGGACAGGTGCATCGTTACCCGTCATAGGGCGAAGTGTGGCATCATAAAAAGGATTGGGGATAAAGCGCACGTCAAAGACCAGATCGGAATCCGTAGGGATTCCATATTTATAGCCGAAGGATAAAATCGTGATCATCAGGTTATCAAAACCCTCGTTGCTGATAAAAATTTCCCCAATTTTTTCCTTCAGCTGACGGGCCAAAATGAAGGAAGTGTCCAAAATATAGGTAGAACGACTTTTCACCTCTGCCAAAAGCTCACGCTCACGCTCAATGCCGGTTTCAAGGCGTTCGCCTTTGGTCAGGGGATGGGTACGTCTTGTTTCCTTATACCTTGTGATTAAGACATCGTCGGAGGCATCCAGGAATAAAACCTTGGTCTCATATCCAGCACTTTCCAGTTCATTCAGCCCATAGGAAAAATCTTCAAAGAGCTTTCCGCCCCGAATATCAATGCCTAAAGCCACCCGTTGAATTTCGCTTCCTGCGCGAAAGCAAATTTCCGCAAATTTTGGCAAGAGGGAAGGCGGAAGATTATCCACACAAAAAAAACCGAAGTCCTCCAAAAATTTTAATACAGTCGATTTACCGGCTCCAGAAATACCGGTGACAATTACAAAATCCATTTTCCTACTACCTTTCGACAAGCCGAATCTCCGGTTCCAGGCTCAGCCCAAAGTTGCTCTGAACAGTTTCTATGATGTATTCGATTAGGGCTAAAACGTCCTTGGCTGTTGCATTTCCCAGATTCACGATAAAACCGCAGTGCTTTTCGGAAACAGCTGCATCCCCGACCCGAGCGCCCTTTAAGCCGCTGTCCATAATCAGCTTCCCGGCAAAATGACCCTCCGGTCGCTTGAATACACTTCCAGCACTGGGCAGCTCCAGGGGTTGTTTGTCCCTGCGGCGTTGATTTAAGTTATTCATTTTATTAGAGATCAGATGGGGCAGAGCAGGTTCCAATCTAAAGGTGGCATCCAATATGATGTAGCCTTCTTTTTGAATGATACTGCTTCGATACCCAAACTCTAAATCCTGGTTATAAAGAGCTTTAATATTTCCGTCCTTAGTCAGCACCCGTACATAATCCACTACAGCCGACATTTCTTCATCATAGGCACCCGCGTTCATGTAAATCGCTCCGCCCAAGGTTCCCGGAATGCCAGAGGCAAACTCCAAGCCCGACAGGCATTTTTCCAAAGCAAAATCAGCCAGATCCTTCAACAAGGTTCCAGAACTTCCTTGAATGCGATTACCTTCTAGAAGGCTAAGCTGACTTAGTTTCTTGTTCAGCTTGATGATCACGCCACCGAAACCCTCATCCGAAAACAGAAGGTTGGTTCCGTTGCCAATCACCATATATTTTAAGTTATTTTCAGCACAAAGCTTTATTATTACGGGTATATCATCAAAGCTCGCCGGCTCAATCAATACATCGGCGGGGCCTCCGATTTGAAAAGAGGTATGATTTTTCAGGGGTTCATGAAGCCGCGTTTCTGACTTGATATGGGCGGGCAGCGCCTGATAGAATTCCTCCAAATGCCTAAAGAGATACTGATCCATATATTGAACGGCGTAAGACATATCATTTTCCATTGATGTCACTCCTATTCTTTTTATTTATAAATATGCATCAATGAAGCTGTTTAGTCATATTGTTCAATACGCGCTCACTTAAGACCTTTGCCGCATTATAACCCAGTTTTTTCTGACGGTGGTTGATGGCAGCAGATTCGCAGATGATGGCCAGATTCCGACCAGGACGGATGGGGATGGAATGACAGACCACGGAGTTACCCAGGATATCAATGTATTCCTCCTTTAGACCCAAGCGGTCGTACTCTTTATTCTTTTCCCAAACCTCCAGCTTTATGACAAGATCTATGGATTGCGTGGCCTTGATGGACTCTACGCCAAACATTTGCCGGATATCAATAATTCCGATCCCTCGCAGTTCAATAAAGTACCGAAGCACCTCCGGGCAGCTTCCAATCAAGGTTCGTTGGGAGGCCCGCTTGATTTCAACTGCATCATCCGCAACAAGTCTGTGACCCCGCTTGATCAGCTCCAAGGCTGTTTCGCTTTTGCCAACGCCGCTCTCTCCTGTGATCATGACACCTTCACCATAGATATCCACCAACACGCCATGCATGGTAATCCGGGGAGCCAGCTCCACACGCAGCCACTTAATGAGTTCGCCCATGAAGTTGGTCGTGGAATCCGCATAGCCCAGGAGGGGGACATCATACTCGGTAGCGTACTTGATCATGCTGGGAAAGGGCTCCAAGTCCCGGCACAGAACTAGGCAGGGAATCTTACAGGCAAAAATCCGTTCAATCATTTTGTCCCGTTCCGGCTCTGTCGCTCTTTGTAGGTAAGCATATTCCACCATACCCATAATTTGCAGCCGGTCAGAATCAAAAAAATCAAAAAAGCCTGCCAATTGCAGTGCGGGCCGGTTAATTTCGGAATGGGTAACGACTTTATTTTCAATGTTTACTTTATCCGAGATAAGTTTGCAGTCAAACTCGTCCATGATGGATCTTATCGAAACCGAAAACATGAAGACCTCCACAAAGTTTTTTAGTATGAGTAATCATATACTATAATCAAGAATATTTCAATACTGTAATTCAACTTATATTCTCAAAAACATTCCACTTGCAAAAATGGCAGCCTATAGGTAAAATGCATACAAAGAGCATAATAGTAAGCCAAAAACCGAATCATTCTGAAAGCATAAATGATTGGTGGTCAATGAAACGGAGGAAAAGGTATGTGGGAGGCTTTGAACGAAACTTGTGCAGGTCAATGTACTGCTTGCGGTCAGAGGGATGACTGTTTACACAACGCAATAGGCAAGGCAAAAGAAAGGGAAATACTAATCTCGTCTGTTCCGGTTGGTATTGGAGTCAATAATCTCGATGAGAATTTTACAAAGGTTTATGCCAACAAGGGCTATTATGACATACTGGGTTATACAGAGGCGGAGTTTCTTGCTCGTTTCCCCAAAGGTGGTCTTGACGCCTTTCATCCAGAAGATCGGGATATCGTTCGCCAATTGGCCATCAAGGAGCTTAGGACAAACCGATTTGTTAATGCTCGCGCTCGGGTTGCTCATAAGGCAAAGGGGTACATATGGGCACAGTATACCGGCCGCTTGGTTGTGAATGAGGAGGGGAAAGCGCTTGTATATATTGCAATGACGGATATATCAGAGCTTATGGCGCTGAATGAACGACTGGAAAATGAACATAACTTTAATAATTTGATTGCGAGTCTAACAGAAGATGCTTTTTTTGACTGCGATTTGACAACCGGAGTGATCCGTTTCTCAAAAAATTTTGCTGACCGCATGGGCCTCCCAGAAATGATTCATAATTATCCCGCCGCTATTTTAAGTCGAGGCATCATTGCGGAGGACAGCCTGCATTTATTTGAAAACAGATTTAAGAAATCCACCTCCGGAATCGTGGAAGAAGAGCTGCATTTGAAACTGCCAGATGGGGGAGATGTATGGTATCTTTATCATTATAATATTATTCATGATGATAAGGGAGAGCCTGTCCGAGCCATCGGTAAAATGACAGAAGTTACCAAGCAGCGCACCCAGATTCTGGAGCTTTCAGAAAAAGCAAGGAAAGATCAGCTTACAGGGCTGTTCAACAAGGCCACAACTGAGAATCTGATCAAAGAAACTTTACTACATACACTAGACGGTACCAAGCATGCGCTATTCATTGTTGACATCGATAACTTTAAGAATATCAATGACAAATTGGGGCATATGAACGGTGATCTTGTTCTGGCAGAGCTTTCCGAAGGGTTGAAACCACTATTCCGCTCCGATGATATCATTGGAAGGGTGGGGGGAGATGAATTTTTCGTTTTTCTGAAAAACTATCGGCCGCTAGACATCTTATATGAGAAGTCCAAGGAAGTCTGTAAACTGTTTCACAAGACCTACTCGGAAAACGGGTTTTCCGTTGAAATTTCTGCAAGCATAGGCATTTCTTTATATCCCGAGCATGGCAAAGACTTTGACACACTCTACAAATGCGCCGATGCCGCCCTGTACAGCACCAAGGAGCGCGGTAAAAATGGATTAACCATCTTTTCTGGGCAGTTGACCTCTGGCTACAAGTCAACGCGGACGGAAATTGAGAACACAAACCTCTTTTCCCTTGCAACCATCATTGATGCACTTTCCAATGCGGTCTACGTGATTGATGCAGACAACCATGAAATTTTATATGAGAACAAGAAAGCCCGCTCTCTGATCGGCGGGCTATCCAACGAGCGCCGCTGCTACTCCGCATACCGTGGAGAAAGCGCTCCCTGCCGTTACTGTCCGATCACAGAGCTTTCAGCAGACAAAACCGAAAGCTCCATCTGCTTGACCAATCACAAGCTAGGAAAGCGAATCAAAGCAAACGCAACGCCCATAGACTGGCCATTCATTAAGCGGGCCTACCTGATCAGCTGCACGGATATATCGGAGTTGAATCAAGAGTAGACGGGTTCTTTCTAAAACCGTGGGGGGACATATAGATCCCATGAAAATCTTGAAAGACGCCAAACTATAAAGAGACTAAAAACACACCCCTTTTAAATCTGGGCAGGAGTTTTTGCTACGATGGTACATTAATGTAGAACGTGAAAAGGCTGTTACTCGCTACCTTTTGGTAGAGTAACAGCCTTTTCACGTTATTGGATATTATCATAATTTCTGTAGTATTTATAAGTCCTCCATGTCCGGCTTTTTAAAAGGGATAGAGGGGGGTGTGGAGGGAGGAAGGGAAAAACTTTTTCGCCGTTTGAAAAAGTTTTTCCCTTCCTCTCCCCCACGGTTTTAGAAATACCCCCTGTTTTTAATGATCCCTATCTAACTTGCCTGCCAACAGATCATCAATGGACTTGAACATCAAGCGTACAGAGTGATTGCTAACTACAAATTGAATGGGGAAATCGTCCCGCTGGACGGCATAGAAATCGCCGTTGTAAGGGTAGTAACGAGTGACAATGTCCGGCTTGCCTTCTACACCATAGAATTTGATGGTGACTTCCGGCTCTACAGTCGGCTTGTATTCCTCAATTTCCGAGTCATAACTTAAACCGATCACGGCCTGGTAAAAGGTTCTGAAGGCCAGATCCTGTACTTCTTGCCCGTTAATGGTAGGCTTGATGATCATTTCTGGCTCTTCTTCGCCTTCTTCAAGAGGAAGTGCCTCATGATTCAGATAGATCTCGGTCTTTTCATTGTTCTTGGTGATGTCCATCTTGTAGATATCATCAATGTTAATCAGAGATACAAAGCGGTCAATAAACTTGAAGGGATTGATGTTGTAAAAAGCAGACAGTTTTGCCTTGTCGATTAAAAAGACGCTGGGCTTATCTGACAACTTACAGTACGCTTGCTGACCATCTTCATCCTCTTTACCAATCAATAAATGAAAGGTGAGTTCCGTATCCTTGAATTTAAGCTCCAGAGAGGGCTTATCCAAACCATACTGAGCTAAGTCTGTAGGCTGAACATCAACCAGTTTCCCCAGGCTTACCCCACTTAAGTTTGACAGGACGTTATCAATAAAGTTGGACAAATACAAGTCACGACCCTTATAGGGCTTCATCATGGTAAGACTAATCATTCCATAGGCTTCCAGATCTTTTTTCTTTTCATCGTCAGAGCCTTTGTAGTCCATCTCAAGCTCTGTTCCGTTGTCGTTGATATACGCATATTGTAAGGCCTCTACGTTAATCTGGGGTAAGCTCTTGTCGATCAAGTCGTCTTCTGTATAGAAAAACCGATCACCAGTGGTAGAATACATCATATAAAGGTTGTTGTTTCCTTCCACGCTTACATAGTAATAGTCCTTAGCAGGGGTGGCCATACCAATATAAACGGTGTGTGTGCTACCGTCGCTGTATTCAGCCACAGCGGTAGCTTTAGCTGGTTTCAGGCCGTATTCCTCTGGATTACTGATATTCTCCGTCACCAACTCCGGTGACAAGTAATAAAGTGGCGTAATCATACTTCCGATGGTTGAGCTGTTGACGGTGATGTCCTGATGCGCTTCCAAAAACCACTTCCTACTTTCATATCCGGTGGAATCCTTCACCATCTTGGGTATGACGCTCATGCTGCCCTTTTCTGAGGTGAAGGTGACCCGTGTGATATCATCTACAGAACGATCAATCAACATGATCGGATCTTCCTTAGGCACCTCTGGTTCTTCCGGTTGAGGCTTGTTTTTCATGTAATAATTCACGCCCAAAAGCCCGCCAAGCAAAACAATACATACAATGACTGTGATGAATTTGCTTTTCATTAGCTGTTCCGCCTCCTAAGCCAAATGACCAATCCCGTGATAAAAATGGCCAGAGGGAGTGCGATCACAACAATAAACATGATGGTGAAGGCTTGGCTCTGACTCATGACCAGCTGGGTGTAACTGGAGGTCTTCGGCATAATGTAGATGTTGTCGTTCTTGTCTTGCAGCCAGTTGATGGCATTGACCACAAAGTCGCCGTTTGTGCCCTTAACGTAGCTGTTGGCGGCTTCGTCCAGAATGTAGCTAGTACCCACAACAACCATCTTGGTGGTATGCTGCTCGCTGGTATAATAGCTGTCGGTAATGGCTAAAGCGATATCAAAGGGGCCGCTTGCATCTCCGGCTTCTTTGTTGACAGACTTAGAGTTTTCGCTCTTTTTGCCGTAGGCCTGATTGGAGGTCTTAAGCAGGGAATCAATCGTTACTGAGTTTTTCTTGATATCTGTTCTTTCAATCGCACGGGAAATGGGTGCAAAAACCATGTAGCCCTTGCTGATGATGGCATTGTTGATCTCATGCTTTTGAAGCGTGGGTACCAGGTTGGTGGGGTTGGACATTAAATAATTGCTGGTGCTGCCTTCTACAACCAAGAGATCGGAAAAATTCACGCCATAGCTGTTTATAACCGATTGAAGATTGGGAACCGGCGTTAAGGTATAGTCCACAAAGAAAATAGCTCGTCCATCATCTTCAAGGAAGTCCTTTACCTTTTGAGCTTCTTCGGCGGTCCAGTCTCTGGCGGGGGTGGTCACAAAGAGGATATCTGCATCCTTGGGAACCGATTCCTTCGTCAGCAGATCCAGTTCTTTGATTTCGTAGTTTGCATAGTCAATGAGCTTCTTCATGGCATCGTCTATAGGCGGCTCGCTATGACCTGTAAGGGTATAAATAACGGAAGTGTTTTCATCCGTAACATAGCGGATGGCATTGGTGATCTGAGGCTCCGCATCTATGCTCTTTAAATATTGCTCAAAAGTGTTGTAGTCATAATCATAGGTAAGCATGTCCTTGGCATGAACAACCTTATGACGCTTACTGCTTTCTACGATTACGCTGTCTTGTAAAATGGACTCGCCATCCTTCGCATAGGATTCAACAAACTGAGGATAGAGGTAGGGATCCTTATAAACGATGTTGATTTTGGAGGAGGCGTTACCGTACTGATCAATCAAATCCTTATAGTAAGAATTTTCCTGCCCGGTACGAAACAGAACATATAAAGTCACTTCTTCTTGCAGACCGCTCAGAATTTCCTTGCTTCTGTCAGAAATTGAATATTTTTTATCTGCGGTTAAGTCATAGCTAAGCTTTAGTTGACCAACCACCAGGTTGACCGTCACCAAAATGGCAATGACAAAGATAATCATTAAGGTTGAAAAGGAACCATACTTAAATTTTTTGTCGGAAAACGACTTGAATATACCCAAGTTAAAACCCTCCTATCTCCATCTTCTCTTTTCAATGACATTAATGGTCAGATAAATAAAGGCCATTGAAAAGGTAATGTAGTATACAATGTCAGAAATATTTAAAATACCCTTGTTGAAGTTTTCGAAGCGGGACATTAAAGAAAACCAGCTTAAAACCTTGTACATTACGCCGTCCAACAAAAGGTTGTTCACAAAGAATACCACTGCAAGAATTGCCAGACAGAGGACGCCCATGATGATGGTAGCAGCAATGTTTTTGGTACTGTCAAAAACCAAAAAGCACAAGCCGGCAATGACAACAAGGAGGAAAACGATAGAAGAAACCCGGTCGGCCGGAAGGCTTTGCGCCAAGCCGTTCATGATGTAAAAAAGGAAAATGGAAACAAAAGTAGCCACAGCGGCAACAATTTGGTTATCCGTCAAAACGGAAACAAACAAACCTACAGAAATGAAACAGGCGCCCAAAAGAATATATCCAATGTAAGCACCGGCAATCTGGGCTACTGGAATCGTTCCAAAATTGGAAATGATCAAAGGAAACAACATGGTAATGACCATACCGATCAAGAACAGGAACAAAGCAGACAGATACTTACCGATCACAATTTGGTTGACCGTAAGAGGGGAGGTAAACAGAAGTTGGTCTGTTTTTTGCTTTGCTTCCTCGGCAAAGAGACGCATGGTCAGGGTAGGGATTAAAATCAGGAACATAATAACCGTCCCAGATAAAACATAGCTATAATCCGGATACAGCTGTAAAACGTTAATCAAACTGAAATAAATTGCTGTCAAAAGCACAAGAAAGCCCAAAAAAACATACCCCGCCATGGAGGTAAAGTAGGTGCGTAATTCCTTTTTGATTATTGAAGTCATCAGGATCTTCCTCCTTCTCCCGTCGTTACTTGAAGGAATATTTCTTCAAGGGTCAAATCAAGGGATTTCATCATTAAAATGGGTGTTTTGTTGTTGGACATACATTGGAACACGGCTTCACGGATATCTACATCGGGCATACCCGTAATGACCACATCCAGGGTACCTGGCTCCTTGGAGCTATCTAACTTCACCTCGCTGACCAGTTGCAGAGACGAAAAGGCCTGTAAAATTTCCTCTTGGCTGCCTTTAATTCTGGCAATGAGCTTATTACCTTGGGTCAGATTCGAAGAAAGCCGTTCCGGTGTATCACTGGCTACAATCTTACCCCGGTTAATAATCATAACCCGGTCGCATACCGCACTAACTTCCGGCAGAATATGGGAACTTAAGATAATGGTATGCCTCTTTCCAAGCTTTTTAATTACCTCGCGGATTTCAATAATTTGCTTGGGATCCAGGCCAACGGTAGGCTCGTCCAACACTAGAATCTGGGGTCTTCCGATCATGGCCTGGGCCAGGCCCACCCTTTGCTTATAGCCTTTGGATAGGTTTTTGATCAGACGCTTGGACATATCGGTAATCCGAACAGATTCTTTGATTGAGGCAATCATTTTGCCCCGTTCAGCGGGGGGAACTTTTTTAATGTCGGCTACAAAATTTAGGTACTCATCCACCTTCATTTCTCCGTAAACAGGGGGATTTTCCGGCAGGTAGCCGATCAAGGCCTTCGCTTTTTCCGGCTGGTCTAAAATGTCGTAGTCGCCAACCTTCACTTCTCCCTCCGTAGCGGAAATATATCCGGTGATGATGTTCATAGTTGTGGATTTCCCGGCACCGTTGGGGCCCAAAAAGCCTAGGATTTCCCCTTCCTTAAGGGTGAAGCTGATGTTGTCTACAGCACAATGCTGACCATAGCGCTTAGTCAAATTCTTTACTTCAATCAAGTGTATCCCTCCAAATATTTTTTTGTTTGCTATTTGCCTCAAAAAATTCCATGATAATATACAATAACTTTCATTTTTATTCAAGGGGTTTGTGGATTCTGAGGGTTTGTGATTTCAAATATACGATAGATTCATGAATAAGCTGTGAACATTGTGTAAATTTAGACAACTAGAAAATCTCCAAGCCAACCGGACAATGGTCACTGCCGAGCACGTCCTTGTAAATAGTGGCCTCTTTAATTTGATCCTTGATGGAGTCTGAAACCAGAAAATAATCAATTCTCCAGCCTGTATCCTTGGCTCTGGCTGCCGCTCGGTATGACCACCAGGAATAGGCGATTTTATCCGGATACAAATAGCGGAAGCTATCTACAAAGCCTGCTTCCAGCAATTCTGTCATTTTGCCTCTTTCCTCATCGGTAAAGCCTGCGCTTCTGCGATTGGTTTTTGGATTTTTTAGGTCAATCTCCTGATGCGCCACATTCAAGTCCCCGCAAACAATAACCGGCTTATGCTTGTCCTTTTCGCAAAGATAGTTCTTAAAGTGATCCTGCCAGGTCATCCTGTACTCCAGACGGGTCAGTTCATTTTTCGAATTGGGTGTATAGACGTTCACCAGATAAAAATTCTCATACTCCAGGGTAATGACTCTGCCCTCATTGTCCCTATCCCCTTCTGCCGTGTATTCCGCAACGCCCATGGAATAACGGACAGAGAGAGGCTTTTTCTTCGTATACACCAAGGTGCCGGAGTAGCCTTTTTTAACAGCAGGATTCCAATAATCCAGATACCCGTCAAAGAAAAAATCAGCCTGCTCTTGCAACATCTTGATCTCCTGAATGCAAAAAATATCGGCGTCCGCCTGCATAAAAAATTCTCGAAAGCCCTTGTCCATACAAGCCCTCAGTCCGTTCACATTAAATGATATCATCTTCATGATAGGATAATCCCTTTCTGTCTTTTGTAGTTAATTGGTAATCATAGTAGTGGTGATATTGACAATCGTGTTGCCATTAATTTCTCATTAATCATGTAGGATGCCAAGAAAAGTAGAATGCCAAGAAAAGTAGAATGCCAAGAAAAGTAGAATGCCAAGAAATATAGGTAGAAGCATGTTCTTTGTGAAAACGAGCTGCATTATAGCATTGATACTCGCTTGTTGCAAGGAAGGGATCGGCAACATGACTGAACATAGGTATATTTTGACTTCAGCTCCAACTTTTGCATTAGTTTTTGCTTTGCTTTAGCTCTAGCTTCTACTTTATTGATCAATTCTCATTTAACTCTCATTAAGGCTAAGACGATCAACAAAAGACCACTACACCAAGACAGGTCGAGAGAAAAATGTTTGGCGACCTTATTTCCCAGGACACTGCCGATCAGTACAGCACTGAGATTGGAGACCAAAGACAGCAGAAGAACGAACAAGGGATTAAAATTGAAAAGCCCTGCTCCAAAACCCACTGCCAACCCATCCAAGGACAAAGCAAGCGCCAGATAAGCTGCTTCCTTTGGAGACAAAGTCTTTGAACGATCCAGGTCAGCCGTCTCGGGGTCAGCGTAAATATTCAGTACAAAGCATAGATTAAAAAGATTCAGCTTTATTTTTTTGTTAATGGTATTGTTTTTTCGGATGAAAGCCTTGATGGAGCTGTCGAAAAGCTTGACAATCCCCAGGAATAGTAAAAGAGAAAAGCTAAAAAGAACGGCTATGCCCCTTGGGAAAAGAGGCCCAGCCAAGGAGCCCAAAAACAGTGAAAACGCCAAGATCAGGCTGCAAATCAAGCTGATCATCGCAGCGGACCTGAAGGGAATTTTTATTTTATCCGCGCCATAGGCAAAGCCGGACACAAAAGCATCGGTAGAGGACGCTGTCACAAGAAGCAGAGCCTCTACTAAAGATAAGATCGTAATCAAACAAAACACCGCCTTGTCTGCTCCCACAGGTACTCACAAACACCTGCAGGATCGGAGGACTTTATGCTCAACATCATACTATTGCTGTCCGAGCAATATGGTGCAGAGATAATTATTTTCTACTAAATATTTTCCAGAAACGCCAAAGATCGGTGTTTCATGAATGTCATCGTATATAGAATCTATTTACAAAAGTAGGTCTTTCAAAATCCCCATGCAATTTGTACCACTCTGCATGTCCGGCTTTTTGAAAAGGGATAGAGGGGGGTGTGGGGGGGAGAAAGGGAAAAACTTTTTCGCCGTTTGAAAAAGTTTTCCCTTTCTCCCCCCACGGTTTTAAAGTAAAAAGAGCCAATGTTTCGAAAATCTGCGAAACATTAGCTCTTTTTTTGCGGCGGCCACCACTTAGAATATTTATATGAACGGATGCACATCCGGAGTTGTTGATGCTTTCGTCTCTTAGTAAATGTGTTCTTTCATGATGCTTATTCCGCTGTATTTGTGACTGTGTCTACGGCCTTTTGAGCAAACGCATTGTTTACAAGGGTGTCAAATGTAACCCGCTTGGATAATTGCTTGCCGTGTACCATAATGTCTTGTATTCTTTCAAAATCCTGTTCATTAAAAATGGGGCTTTGATTCCAGGTGTCCTGGCTCTTGTAGCGCTCGATCATGATTTCCAGGTCTTCCACGCTGCTTTCAGTAAAGTGAGGCTGCACAAGCTCGGCAATTTCTTTGGAGCTGTGCTCATTGACCCATTTTTGACCCTTATAGATTGCGTTGGTAAATTTTTGGATAATCTCCGGATTGTTTTTGATATAACTGCCGGTTGCCATATACACCGTGTAAGGAATACTGCCGCTTTCTTTTCCCAGGGAGGCCACAACATATCCATGACCTTCCTTTTCCAGGCTAAGGGCCGTGGGATCAAACTCAGCTGTATAGTCGCCGACCCCGCCAGCAAAAGCACCAGCCGTCGAGGTAAATTGGAGGTTTGTAATGATCTCCAAGTCTTTGCCGATGACCAAGCCCTTTTGATCAAGGGCATATTCAAGGATCATCTGCGGCATACCCCCAACCCGTCCACCAATGATGGTCTTGCCCTTCAAGTCCCAGGAGAAATCTTCCTGAACCCTGGAAACCAGGAAGTTGCCGGCCCTTTGTGTGAGCTGCGCAAAAGCGATTGGATAATCCTCCCGCCCTTCATTATATACATAGATGCCCGCTTCCGTACCTAAAAGTGCAATGTCAGCCGAGTTGGATAAGAGAGCCGTCATAGATTTATCTGCTCCCTGACCGACGCTCAATTCGATAGATAGTCCCTCTTCGCTAAAAAATCCCTTTTCAATGGCAACGTATTGAGGTGCATAGAAGATTGAGTGAACAACCTCATTCAATCTGACCTTTGAACCCTCCGCTTCACAACCGCTCAGAAAAGCGGTGCATAGTAGAAAAAGCAACGCACGGATCCACTTACGCATGATTACCTCCCGCAAATAAGTTGATTTTCAAACATGGTATAATATATTCAATGCTGGGGTAATTGTGAATTATACTCAGCCCCGTTCAACATTGCAGAGCATTGGCTCCCCTAAACGAAAGACCACGATCCCATCTTTAACCTGCAAGAGACAAAAACCATCCTTCAAACACTCTTTCTGAAGAAGCCCAGCGTCCTCAAAGACAAAAGCTTCCAAATCTGAAATATGATACAAGCAACCATTCAAGTCCACGCAAGTCTCCTCATTCCAAAAGGCACGGTAAACAAGCCTGACTTGTCGTATACTCATTTCTCTGGTAATGGTAGAGTCAGCGATCCTTGGCTTTGGCCAGTAAGAACCGCCTTGCTGTGGAACAGCCTTATTGTAGCACTGGATCGGATCTGATAAAAACACATCAAACAAACTTTCAGCCGCCATGTGGCATTTTCTAAGTAAGCTGTGAATGTTATCCTGTGCTTCAATGGGGAATTTCTGTTGCAAAAGAATGTCTCCTGTATCAATCGTACGATCCAATTTATGAAAGGTAATACCAGCAAAGGGGCGTTCTTGAAGTATATAAAAAGGCAGAGGCCAATAACCCCTACCCTCGGGTAACAGCGAATAATGAAAATTAACGCCCCTAAAAAGAGGCGTTTTGGGTATGGAAATTTTGTAGGGATATTCGGCAGTAATTACAAAGTCACAGGCTCTGCTTTCAATGTAGTGTTCAAGCTCAGCTCTTGTTATTTTTTCATCAGATAGAGGGATCCCAAATGTCTTGGCGATCTCTTGAATCTTAAAGCTGCTTAAAAAAGGGTCACTGCTTTTGGGAATAAATATTTTACAGACTTCATGCTTTTGGGCGATCAGTTTTTCTAAGCAATTAACATAAGTATCACAGCCTAAGTATAAGAAACGAATAAAAAACACTCCAATCTAAATCGTTAACTCCCATTTTTTCGCATACTTGTACCTTTTTCTTGAAATAAATAAGTAGAGCGCCATCAGTGCAAAGGAAATCAGGATGCTGAATAGGAGACTTTGACCGGGCTCACTGTTCAGTGTATAGCAATACATCGCGGGCGCTAAAGCATATCCGGCATATTGATAAAGTTTATAGGCAGACATGGCCTTAAGCTCACCGGCTTCCTTAGAGGCATCCATTTGAGAAAAAAATTCACTGCGCAGTGGCATTGCAAACCCGGCACCTATCCCCAGGAGCATAGAGCAAAAGTAAAGTGAAACCACGGATGGGTTCAGGGCAAAGAACAGGATGGCCCCAAAGGAAACTGCACTTCCCAAAACAGTAGAACGTTTAAGACCAAAGGCTGAAACAAGGTAAGAGGTCAGTAGCGGGCCAAGATAAATGATCATGCCGTTGTTAATCATGACACCAAGGCTGGAAACGGTAGTAGAAACCCCCATGTTGTCCATATAAAGGGGGAAGTACTGGTAAATAAACATTTCGGTTATCATAACAGGCAGTAGCAGCAAGATACCAGAAAGCAGAATTTCTTTTTTAAACAAGAAGAATAAAACATTGCCGCCTTCTTGTTTTTCGCTGGCAACCTTCGCATTGGGTAAGTACCGATAAGTGATTAAAAAACAAGCGAAAAGAATAGGCAAACCCGACAAGAAAGCAACCCTAGGCCCAAAAAATTCATAGGCCAAGCTACCGATCAGTATGCCACAGTTGCTTCCGGCAAAGCCTCCGGAGTTAAAATTGGCCAAGTTTTCGCTCACAGTATCCTCAGAGGAGTCTACCTTTTTGGAGATCATAATAAAAGTGGCTAAAGAAACCTCCTGTAAGCCGTCAGCAATGCCAAAAAATACTGCTGAAAGTATGATCGTATAAAGCGAAAGAAAAGCACTCGCGACCAAAATACCAAATCCAATGCAAAGACAGCCAGCCAAAAAGGACCATCTCCAACCAAGTCTGGATACGACCCCTTCACTGATAAAGGTAGTAATCATGCTAGAAACCATAAGCACCGTCAAAGGAACCGCAGCAACAAGCATAGGGTCATAGGGTCGAGTAGGCATGTCTAAATAAAGCTTTAGCGCTAAGATCGGCATAAAAAAAAGGGATATATCCTTAACCGTATAGAAAAGGAAGGATACACTACGAGAAAAGCGTATGTCGAAGGTCTTTTTTGTGGTCTCAATTTGATACTTCTGCTTTTCTAAGAGGACGGAAACAAAGAAAATAAGTTCCGTAAAGAGAAGCATGATGGTCATTAAAACCGATACGGTGCTTGCAAGCATGTCTAGCATAATGGCGTTGTTCTTTTGCTTATACAGGTTAAGATCAGTTCCAAGTTCCAAGATCCCTGTGATGGTACCTTCCTTGTTTTTGATTGGCGAAAGTCCGGAATACCAGCTACCTTCCACATCCGCAATCGTTAGGATTAAGGTCGTGTCGGTCTCGTAAGCCTTTAGGAAAACTGAAAGGGAGTCCGAGGGAAAGAGGGCAACCGGCATTAGAAACCTTGCAGAGTCATCATTGTAAGCAATGGTTATAGCCCGCCCCCCTCGAATGGCATAAACGGCAGCATAGGAATTGGCATTCCACCAGTCCTCCATGCCGTCATAGCCATAATTTAATTCGGAAAGAAGCTCCATATAGGTCTCATTTTGATAATCCGAGGGTTTTTGCAATTTCTCAACCTTATCCCCGTCCATCAATAAAGCGTAAAAGCTGCTGTTCATCCTAAACTGCTCACTTAATGCTGTCATACTAAGCTTGTCGTTCTTTTCAAAGAGCAAAAATCCGCCACAACAGCAAACCAGAAGAATGGCTCCCACCAGAAAGGCTATGTACGATCCATTTGTCTTTTTGAGAGCCTTCTTCTTCGTACTAAGAGAAATGAAAGACCATACCGCCAAAACTGAAAGCGCCATGAATAGAAAGCCAAGGTAATAAACAGTACTTAAAAAAAAGGAAAGACCGGCTTGACGAAAAGCACTTCCCTGTTGGTCACCTTTCCATAAGATTACATTATCATATTCACTGGTAACAATTGCGCCCCTCTGTAGTTTAAAACGGTATAAACCATTTTCCACTTGGGTAAAGCGGTTAATGTCATAGCCTTTTTTCAGAAGCTTTTTAACACTAAGCAGCTCCGTGCTGCCTTCATGGCTCAAAGATTGAATTGAGCGGCTTGCATAATCCAAGTAATACACTTCGCCTTTTTCAGTCAGCTGAACGTAAGCCGGAATGGCCGTTTCCGACAGAGCAAGCTTTTCAGTCTTGGATTGGCTTGTTCCCACGCCCCGTATCAAAAAAATTTCCCCATCCTGCGTTGCATAGGTCAGTGTATCCGAGAGGGCATCATAATCAGCTGAAATCACAGCGTCTTTGGTTGGAATCGGAATAGGCTCTGAACAGATGTCTGTTTTGGGGTCATAGCTGTACAGGTCTAAGCGGTCCTCCGCTGAAACGAGGAAAAAAATTTGATCGTTGGAGCCTGTAATTGCTAACATATTTCCCGCCCGGTTTACGTTGCTGCTCTCTTCGTTAACGATCTCAAAAATTGTTTTGACATACTCACCTTTTTTGTTAAACTTCTGAATCCGCTCACTACAAGCATAGTCACCTTCCTCGGCTATTTCTCGTGCAATCAGATAGACATTTCCATCCAAGTCCGGCTCCAAGTCCATTGCAAAAAAGAACCCATCCCTACTCCTGCTGTTCCCCCGCAAGCTATAGACCAGATTACCATTTTCGTTGACCTTCATCAGCCTTGTATTGAAGGTGTCTATTATGTACACATTATCCTTTACATCCTTAGTAGCTACAGAAATTTCGTTGAAAGGAAGGCCTTTACTGAATAGATTGATTTGAGATAAGACTAAGCTTCCAAAGCAAAGCAAGGATAGAGCAAGAAAAACAAACACAAAGGCTCTAATCAGCTTTCTTTTTTTGTGGAGAAAAGGCCTTATTAAGCTGTAGACAATGTAAAGCACTAAGAGGATGACAGCAAAAATTCCTAGGCCTACATTATATTTTGTTGCCAGTTTTTGGATAGCCGTACTATAAGGCGAATAATTGATGCTTACAGTAAACCACTGTTTTTCTGCTTCCGCCTCTTTTATTGGAAAGTAGGCCTTGATTGTAGCGTTTTCTTTTTCGAAGAAGGGATTCGCTTCAGTCGTTGTCGGTAGTTCTACCTTGCCATAACTGATTAGATCATTTGCTTCGCTTTTTGCTGTCAATTCTGAGAACTTTGAAAGAATTTCTTCGTCGTTGTGCAGCTTTGATCCCAATTGCCCATACTGCATGGCTCGTTCCGTTACATCCTTTTCATAATTGCTAATAAACTTTCCAACCAGAAGCACGGAAAGCAAGATGCTGGATGTCAGGATGGCTATGACAGCTATGCTGCTGATGATGAATCCTTTTTTCATTAAAAACACCTCGTACCATAAATACTATGCTAAATCAACTGTCTTTCCGCTATATGATAAAACAATCCCCTTTTGAGCATTAGCGCCTCATAGCTACCTTCTTCCACCAGCTTTCCCTTGTCCAGTACCAATATCTTGTTGCATTTTTTAATGGTAGAAAGCCTATGGGCGATCACAATTCTTGTGATACCCAGGTTCTCAAGCGTTGAGACAATAATGCCTTGATTGATGTTGTCTAAGGCGCTTGTGGCCTCGTCAAACATTACGATATCCGGCTTGGAGGCCAGGGCACGAGCGATCATGATCTTCTGCTTTTGTCCTCCTGATATTCCCCCGCCATCCTCGGTGATTAAGGTAAACATACCCATAGGCATGGCTCTGATGTCCTCCGCTAGTCCGGCCTGCTCAGCAATTTCCCAAACTTCCTCCAGACTTAACCAAGGAGCTGAAATCTTAATGTTTGACAGAATATCATCTGCAAACAAGGTACCGTTTTGCAGTACAACTCCAATCCGTTGCCTCAAGGAACATGCATCCAATCCAGCGAGGTCACTATCATCATAAAAAATAGCGCCCCCTTGCATCGCCTCAAACTTTAACAGCAGCCTAAAAAGCGTGGACTTTCCGCAGCCGGAAGTGCCAACGATGGCAACATAATCTCCCGGACTGATCGAAAAGCTAAGCTCGTCGAGTACGAAGGGTAAATTCTCTGCATAACGAAAGGAAAGGCTGTTCACGTCTATTTTACCTGAGAGCTTTTTGACATGGGTAAGCACTCTGCTGTTTTCTGGACACTGTTCTAAAATGGGTAAGGCAAGCCTGTAAGAAGAGCGTAAGCTCGCCAGCTGCGAGACGATCCCCTGAAACTGCATTAATATGTAGGTAAAGGAGCCAAAGGCAACGCTAAAGCCGATGAAATCGGAAGGACTCACCTGATGGGCTGCCACGGTAAAGTAAATGTACATGTTTGAGAGTAAAGCAATGGCCCCAAAGATTGCTTCTGAGAGGACAATGATCCGATTGGGAGAATAGCTTAGTCTTGCCTTTTCGCTGTAAAGATCCGCCCACTGTGCAAAAACGCGAAACTCCGCCGAGGAAATTTTAATCTTGTCTATCCCAGAAATAAACTGATAAACCAAAGCAGAAAGCTTTGAAGAAATCACCAGGGACTTCTGTTGAATTTTAAGCTCCAGGTTACTGATTAACAAGGATAAAAAAAGCATCAGCAAGCTGATCAAGGTAGCCGGAAGGACTAAAGCTTGTGAAAAGCTCCCAATCAAAGCAATGTAGACGAAGGATAGCAAGACAGTAATCAACGTTGTTACCGTGCTCCCACTAATGATCCCACAAATCGAAGTAAAAGCTTGAATTTTCCTTAGGATCTCGCTACTAGAAAACTGAGAAAAAAAACCGGCGGGCAAGCGCAGCAAGCGATCCCAAGCGGCACTTTGAACCGAAATGCGAATCCTGTCGCCCAGTCTCATAAAACAAAGCGAGCGCAAAAGGGTAAACAAGCTTGAGGAAAAAGCAGCCCCTAAGAGCAAGGCCATAATCGGGAAGATATCCTTAATTGTACCAGAAGGGAGCGTCACATCAAAGAGTACCTTGTTAAAAAAAGGAGGAAGAAGCCCGGTCAAGACAACAAAGACGCTGATCAGTACGGCATAAATCACCTCGCGCATATTTAAAGCCGAATAGATAAACTGAACTAAGCTTCCAAAGTTCATCCTTTCTTCGGGAAAGGGCTTATAGAAGCAGTAGGCCTCGCCTGAAAACAATTCGGCGTTTGCCTTATGAACCCTGATGATATGTCTCGTCTCTGGGTCTGTGAAGGAATAACCTCCCCCCGTACAGGGAAAAAGCGAAACATAAGTCTCCTTTAGCCGACATAGCAGAGGGCCAGTCGTTTCCTTCCACCAGTTGTTGGTTAGATGTATCTTCCTTTTTAATAAGCCCGTTCGATTGAGTACAAAGTCTAAGGCCTCGTCCTCCGAAAGCGCAGTTGGCAAAGCAAGGTCTTTGTATCCAAAGTAAGCCGCCACTTCTAAGATCGCACCCTCCGTATGCTGTGTACTAGGCTTATTAATGACTCGAGCATCCGACTTAGAAACAGACAGTAGGATTTTATAGAAAGAGGATTTCAATAAAAACGCATCATTGCCCTTTTCGGCTTTTACCTTCTTTGTAAATTTTTCCATCTTCTCCTCCTTACAGCTCTCACTCATTTCTTAATCTTTCCTCTGCTAATCTGCCCCTAGCAGTGCTGCATATTTTCCGTTTAGCCGAAGCAACTCTTCATGGGTACCCTGTTCGGTGATTTTACCATTTTCTAAAAACACGATACAATCTGCGTCTCTGATTGCAGACAGTCTATGGGCAATAATGATGGTCGTAATCCTTCGCTCCTTGACATTGTCCATGATCCTTTTTTCTGTTGTAGGGTCAAGGGCGCTGGTGGCCTCATCAAGGAGTAAAATGCTTGGGTTGTTTACCAAGGCACGGGCAATATCAATGCGCTGTTTTTGACCACCGGATATGTTTCTCCCGTCCTCAGATAGCTTGTTCTCGTAGCCGCCCTCCCGCTTGACTATATCCTCATGAATACAAGCGGCCTTTGCTGCCTCTATGATTTCTTTTTCTGACAATTCACTGTTCCACATACTAATGTTATTCTTGATGGTATCATTAAAAACCGTTGCTTTCTGGGTTACAAAAGACACAGAGCCTGAAAAAACATTTCTGTCATGCGCCTCCTTGGGTTTTCCGTCAAAGAGGATTGCCCCCGAAGTGGGCTTGAAAAGCCCCATGATTAACCTTGCTACCGTGGACTTTCCGCTGCCGCTGCCACCCACAATGGCAAGGCTTTGCCCGCTTTTAATACAAAGGTTTAAATCTTCGATTAAGGGCTTTGCAAGGCGGTTATACCCGAAGCTTATATTTTTAAGCTCAATATCTCCCTTGAGTTTCTCATATTCTTCATCCTCATGGCAAACGAGAGCCTCCGCTTCATAATTCAGCACATCTTCGAGCCTTTCAGCCTGACCCACCAACTCTTGCATGGATTGCCCAACGAAAACCAGCTTGTTGACGGGACTTAGGAAACGATTCATAAAGCCTTGAAAGGAAAGAAGTGTGCCCACTGTAAAACGCCCCGTCAGGATGTAATAAATGCCCAGCCCTAGCACAAAGGTATTCAACAACCCCTGCAAAAGCTCAGGCACTACAGAAAGGTAAGCATTGCGTTCCCGGATGCTCTTTTTTGCGTTGTCATATTTAGTTTGGTAGCCCTGCCATTTTTCAAAATACGCACTTTCTGTGCCGCTGGCTTTAATGGTTTCGATCATGCTGATTCCGGCCATGGTGACTCCGGTCAGCTTGCCGTACTCTTGGGAAAGTTTTTTTGACTGATTCTGATTCATGCTTGACATCAGAAAGAGAACAAAAAAATTCAACAGAGCCGAAACCAAGCCCACTGAGGCCATAAGCCAATCATAATACAACAAGACAAAAAAATAAAGAAAGGCCATAAAAAATTTCAATATAACCGGAAGGATGATATCAGCAAAGCTTGCAGCAATATGATCATTGCTCTCCTGTCTTTCGCTGATGTCACCTGCGTAGCGCTGGCCAAAAAATTCAACGGGTAGCTTTAAAACATGCCATAAAAACAGAGAGCTTCCGCTGGCTCCCAGCTTGCCCTTTGTCTTTAACAAAAAATGGGTCTTTGCCCATTCAACCAAGAAGGTAAAGATTAGAGTCAAAAGCATTGCCTGTAAAAGTGGGACGAGTCGCCCGAGAGAAAGGTCGAATAGTATGTAATCTGTAAAGAACTGAGAAAAGAGGGGAGTGAGCATAGCTAAGAGAGATGAGAATAAGACGCTTAGAAATAAATAAACAACAAGCCCAAAGGATCCCTTAAGGCGTTTTTTCAAAAAATGTAAAATACTTTTCCTTGAACCTTCTTTCACAAAGGTTTCCGTAGGCTCAAAAAAAATGGCAATCCCTGTAAAGCTTTTGTTAAATTCCTCCATGGATACGGAAATGGTTCCGTTGGCAGGGTCGTTGATATAGGCTCTATTTTTATGAAAGCCGTTCAGTACAACAAAATGATTAAAGTTCCAATGGATAATAGCCGGGAAGTTTTTTTGCTTTAATTCCTCCGGCTCCAGTCGAAGAGCCTTCGTTGCAAGGCCATAATGTTTGGCAGCAAGAACAATATTTTTTGCATTACTGCCGTCTCTGGATACACCGCAATCAATCCGTAGTCTTTCAAGGGGTACATATTTTTTATAGTAGGCCAAAATCATAGCAAGAGAAGCGGCACCACATTCGACCATCTCCATTTGCATGACCACAGGCACAGTCTTAACAGGCCTCATTTTAACCTTCCTTTCGGTGTTTACAGCCTGAACAGCAGGTTAATGGGACGCTTGCCACCAATGACGATAAACACGCTGCAATAGGTATAGGTATCCACCATCAATTCTTTGCCCTTGTCATTGGACCATTCAAACCCGTTTTTCGAGCTGGAATCAATATTAAGGGCTATTCGAACCTCAATGCAGTTTTCCTCGGGCAAAAGACCTTCGTACTGCAAGGAACCAAAGGTTTTTTCAATATATTGATGGGTGACCGGCGTAGTACCAAGCTTGGTAATAAAGCCCTTAATAAATCCATATTCCTCGCGTGGGGCAAAGCTGGGTGAAATTTGTGCCTCCATACCAATCTTAAACTTTTTGGAGATGCTCAAAGGAATAAAGGCGATCAGCTCCTTACTGTTGGTTGATCGATCCTCAATGACAATCCCTGCAAGCACATTACCAGCGGACACCAACGCGTTCTCAGCAACAATGTTTTGAATGGTACCCGAAACCTTGGTCTTGATCAAAGAGCTGTCCTCGTATTCGCTGATATACTGCGCGTAGCTTTCTGGAGAAAGCTGCTGGGCTTTCGCTATCTTAATTTTGTCGATCAGCTCGTTATTTGGAATCACAAGTATTGTCTGACCTTGCTCAACATACTCCCCATCCTGAACCAGCACGTCCGTAACCGTTCCTTTTATGGGCGACGTTAGGTTCATTACACCTGAATTTGGGAAAATAATCCCCGACACCCGCACCCCATCCGTAATATTTCCTGTAAGACTCCAGATTAAAACAGCAATAAGGATGGTACCAATTCCAGCGATAAACAACCAAGAAGAAGGACGGATAATCTTTGCATATTGGTCAAGCTGCTCAGGGGAGGAAATCGTATCAAGAGCTTCTTTTCTATAGCTAAGTTTCATGGGTATGCCTCCAATTCAAATCACCGAAGGGTCGGCTTGCTGTCCTTTACAATCATATAAATCGGCTCACCGGTTTTAAGCACACCGTTTGCATCAAATTCATACGTTCCGCAAATGCCATCATATCCGTCCGAGTGCAATTTTTCAGCTATATCTGCGGGTTTTGTGGACTTGATCTCAGCAGCGCTATCAACGATCATCCGAACCGAGTTATAAGCGTGAGCTGCCCAAAAGGATGGTGTTTCATGATAGCGATCTTCATATCGTTTCATCAATTCGTCCAACTCACTGCTTGATGCTATAGAAAGCACGGACGGAAAAACCAAGCCTTCGACATATTCTTTATTTGCCAGCAAAAGTTCCTCGGCGTCAAAGGAAAAATCCCCATACAGAGAGATATTCTTATTTCGCTGCTTAATCTGCTTGGCTACCGTAAAGGAATCCTCTAAAATCTCGCAGGTAATCAGCACAGCGTTAACACCGATGGCCTCCCATCGCTCCAACAAGGTAGTAAACTCGTCCTCAATCCCCAGGTAAGGAACGAAGTCAACGACCTTTAGGCCAAGCTTTTTGGCTTCAAGCGCAAAGCTATTGGTGAGGCTTCTTTCATATCTTGAATTGCTATGTACAACGGCGATCCTGTCATGCCCCTGGTCAAAGGCGTATTTGGCCAGGGAATAGCCCATTTCCTTCTCGCCTAGGGTATTCCGAAACACCAGGTCATAGCCCTTATCTAAAATGGTTTCATCAATCATACCGTTTACTGCCAGCATGATCTTATCGGCTTCCTCAAACTTTCCAGCGGATGCTTCCAGCACACTAAAATTATGACTCCCAAAAACTGCTGTGACCAGCGGGTCTGAGACCAGTCTATCAATTATCAGCATACCCTTTTCGTACTCATAGTCATCATTATAGTACTCCCATGTGATATCAAAATCATACTCCGCCAAACAATCCTCAACAGCCATTTCGACCCCATTCAGAAAACTCTTATCATAGTCATAAACAACCTCATGACCAACAACAGCAAGCTTAATACTCTTGGAAGCCTTTGTTGTTTGGCAGCCGCTTAGGGTCAAAGCCAAAAGCAACACAATCAATACGGATTTCATGCATACCACCTTTTTAAGTTAGTACAAGACTGTGGGGGGAAGGAGAAGAAAACTTTTTTTCAAA
>CAZSXS010000002.1:0-94373 GCA_964611385.1 uncultured Defluviitaleaceae bacterium | reverse complement strand
GGCTTTGTTTGCAGTTCTAACGTGATATTTGGCAATATTATTACCGAATATATAACAACCAAAGCCTTGATGTTGAATGGTGTACGTCCGGCTTTTTCGGTTGATTCAATGGGAGGTAAGGTAAGGTGTTAAAAAATTTAAAAATCGGGAAAAAATTAATTGTAGTGTTTGTAGTAATTATTGCCTTGTTTATTGTCGTTGCGGCTGTTGCCTTGATGAATTTACGTAAGGTTGCCAATCAATTGACGGAATTCAAAAATACAGCCCATCTGGCAACCGTAACAGCCATGAACGCCCGACGTGAAATCAGAACCATGCAGGTCGGTATTTACCAGAGCTTTACGACAAGTGATGTGAACACTACCAAGCAATGTGTCGACCAAGCGAACAATAGCGGTACTGCGTTTAACAACGCTTTAATTGAGCTTCTCAGTTTGGTGCCTGATACTTCAAAGGTTGAAAAGGCAATCGCGCTTGCAACCAGCGGAAAAACATATCGAATGCAAGTTTTGGACTATGCTTCGAAAAATGAAAACGCGAAAGCTCTTGAGGTACTGGATGAACATTATTCTAAGATTCTGATGCAGATTATTGACTTACTTAAGCAAATTGGGGATGACAGTAGTGTTGAGTCAAACCATTTTGTGGAGGAAGCCAACAAAACTGCTGCCTTCTCTTATTTGTTTGTCGCTGCTCTTGCTATCTTGGTTCTTATTTTTATTTGCTTGTGTTATTTTTATCTCACAGGCAGTATTGCAAAACCGATTAAAGCGGTGGAACAAGCCGCCTCTGAGATCGCAAAGGGGAATCTGAATGTCAATCTGAGAAAGCAAAGCAACGATGAAATTGGACAGCTTGTGGATTCTTTCCAAGATGTAAGAAATACGATTGTTCAATTGTTGGCAGGAATTAATCAGATGGCTAGAGAGCTAGAATTAGGTGATATTGATGCACGGATCACCGACAGCTACTTCAATGGAGAGTTTAAAAGTGTTGCCAGTTCTATCAATAAAGCGGTAAACTCCTTGATTGATGATAACCTTTCTATTATTGATAGTATGAAAAAGTTCATGAACGGTGATTTTCATATTCAGGTTGTGGAGATGCCAGGAAAGAAGGCTTTGGCTTCCGATACTTTGAAAGCGCTGAAGAACAATCTTTTTTCCATCAGCAATGATGTGAACAAACTAATTGACAACGCAATTAACGGCAATCTGGAGGTCCGAGTTCAGACTGAGCAATATAGAGGTGACTGGCAGAAGTTGACAGAGGGCTTGAACAAGCTGGTTCAAACAGTAAATCTGCCGATCAACAGTGCTAACGAGATTTTGGCTCAGCTTTCGGAAGGTAATTTTGACATCAGCGTCAATATGGACTATAAGGGAAGCTTTGCTAGGATGATGAAATCCTTTGATAAGATGATTGGCAGTACAGGATCTTATATCAACGAAATTACAGACATCCTTGACAAAATTGCTTCCGGTGACTTGAGGAATCAGATTTCCAGAGATTATGTGGGGCAGTATGAAAACATTAAGCTTTCTATAAACCATATCGTTGAAAAATTAAGATATACACTTACGGAAATCAGAGGTTCTGCTGATAATGTACTGGCAGGAGCAAGGCAAATTTCTGAAACATCCATGGATTTGGCTAATGGAGCCTCTTCGCAAGCAAGTTCCGTTGAAGAACTAAATGCCTCCATTACTTTGATTAATGAGCAGACCAAGGAAAATGCCAGAAAGGCCAAGGACGCAAGCGTGTATTCTAAAAAATGTATGGAGAGCGCAAGCAACGGAAATCAGGAAATGACAAACATGCTTCATGCTATGGATGGCATCACGGAGGCCTCCAGAAATATTTCCAAGATTATCAAGGTTATTGATGAGATTGCTTTCCAGACCAACTTACTTGCGCTGAATGCTGCTGTTGAGGCTGCACGGGCAGGCGAATACGGTAAAGGCTTTGGTGTTGTGGCCTCTGAGGTACGAACACTGGCCGCTAGAAGTCAGAAGCAGGCGAAAGAAACAGCATCTTTGATTGAAGACACTATTGCAAAGGTAAATGACGGTACTAAGATTGCTAAACTTACCGCTGATGCCTTGACTGCGATTTTACATGAAACTGATAATGTCACACAGATTATTGATGAAATTCATGAGAGAACCAGTAGCCAAGAAGAAAGCATTGAACAGATTACCTTAGGCATTGAACGGATTTCCGAAGTAGTTCAGAGCAATTCCTCAACTTCTCAGGAAGCTGCCGCAGCCTCTCAAGAGCTTAACAGCCAGTCAGAAGTAATGGCACAAATGGTTGCAAGGTTTATCCTTGAATAGCACTCCTTTAGCTTAGACTGTTTTAATATAGAGGCATTAAATTGATTTTTTGCCAAAAAAAGCACATTATCTTCGCCTCCATGCTGATAATGTGCTTTTTTTGGCTTTTTTCGTTTTAATAGCTTCCTTCAGCTATCTTGTGAAAAAGTTCATATATAGATTGATTATTCTTGTATTCCTCGGCTGTCATATTCCAGATCATGTCAAAGTGCTGAGTATAGATTTGTGTCATGTTAGGTGTATCCAAAAAGACGATCTTTCTATTGGCCGCATCCTTTCCTATAATAAGCCCCCATATGTTTTTCATTATCCAATAACAACCTAAAGAGATATGCGTTGGACGTGTATGATTCAAGGAAATCTTAATCAAAGGGTTTTCCACTAAGAAACGGGCGGCATCCTGAAAATGTCGGACGCATTGTTCTCGTGTCATGAAGATCGGAACCCCCAAGAGCATGCTTAGCTCGCTATGAACACTTTTATCCTTTTTTAGGCAATCAACGATTTCTTCTATAAAATAAATAAACATACAGCTTGTATACGTTGCATTCAATAAAATATTAGTGCGCATAGAATTAAACAGTTTTCTAAAGGCCTCTCTTTCCGAAGCTGGAAATTTGTTTCCCAGCAAAACATCCTCTAAAAGCTCGTCACTCATGTGGAAGACGCTCAGCATATTTGCAAAAATATACAGAGGTTCTTTTTTGTTTTCACTTTCAATAATAAGCTCACAGATACTATGGATATAGTTTCGGCTATCTGAGGCAATGATCGATTTGGCATTGTTTTTTATGTTATCAAAAAACACCATAAGTTGATTGACCGTTAGCACATCATTGAATATCGATGTATAATATTGTTGACTGTACCCATTGCTGCTTTTACAACTCAAGACACAAAAATGTTCTCGAATAGCGTAAATGCAGGCATCTGCATAGCCCTTTGAAGGTTCATTAGAGATGTAAAGCTTTAAATTTTTGTATATCATTAAATTTGTGATGAATCCAAGGGATAAAGCACGGTTTGAACAAATACTTTCTGCGGTTAAAATCAGCTCAATGGAGTCTCCTTTTTTGAGCAACTTGGTTAAGCGGTCACAGAAATAAGACAAGAAAGCATTGTCGCTACGAAGCCAACTAAACTGATCACATTCAAAAATAACAAGATTTAATGGATCATTGTAATCCTCAGCAACACCTAAGACCATTTCCATTGCGTTTTTCCTACCTTCAAGTCCACTATATACAGAAAAGGTAGCTCGATAAAGTGCATTTTTGACATCATAAATTAAGTATTTGGATTGTATTGCAGTCCCAGGTCCTTCTGCTCCACTTAAAAACCGCTCAATACATCGCTCAATGAAATTATTTTGTGTACAATCTATGTCAGTATATAAGTATTTAAAAAAATTATTGATTTTGTTCTTTCTAACGAATGTGCTTTTCTGAGATAAAAACTGAATGACTTCTTTGTAGTATTGCGAACCTTCACTCAAAGTTCGAGCCCCAGTTTTCCATTTGCTGACCGTTGTTCGCTCTACATTTAGGTACTTTGACATTTCTGCTACTGAAACACTGAAAAGCTCCATTAAATATCCAAGCTGAGATGTGTTGTTTCCTGGCATGATGCACCTCCAAGTTTATTTTTGGGCTGATTATCAAAAAGCACCTGTATTTTATACTAGTTTGTTAGTACATGTCAACAAAAAGGATAAAAAGATAAGACAAAAAATAAAAAACCATTCTATTAGCTTTAAAAAGCGAACAGAATGGTTTTTATTATATCTTATATTTTTTCTTAAACTTTTCAACACGACCGCCTGCTTCCATAAGAAGCTTTGTACCGCCTGTGAAAAACGGATGACACTTTGAGCAAACCTCAACGTGGATGGACTGCTTAGTCGAGCCTGTTACAAACTCATTTCCACAGTTGCACTTTACGCTTGCTTGAAAGTACTTTGGATGGATTGCATCTTTCATTGTTTCACCTCTATTCTTGATTTCTTCACTTGTTTTTATGCCTGGAAGTATATCATAAGGCTTTGTGTTTTGCAAGAGTGAATTTAGGGCTTTTGTCTTGCTTTTCTCACTTCCCGTTAAAGGTGCCGATTACGCAATCTGCAAATTCGCAGTTGCTTTTGGTTCGAACTAGGATTTCCGTTACTTGCTCAATGATTTCAAGCGTAGACATGTTCCCTGTCAGACGGCGTATCGTGTAGACTGCTTCCAGTTCTGA
Organism: uncultured Defluviitaleaceae bacterium; assembly: GCA_964611385.1. Taxonomy (GTDB): domain Bacteria; phylum Bacillota; class Clostridia; order Lachnospirales; family CAYPQA01; genus CAZSXS01. The sequence goes on along the minus strand of CAZSXS010000002.1, from coordinate 89,802 downwards.
TGGACTGAGCAACTCCTCCTCACGGCGGGTGCCAGATCGTATAATGTCAATGGCGGGGAAAATCCGCTTTTCTGAAAGCCGCCGATCTAAAACCAGCTCCATATTGCCAGTGCCTTTAAATTCTTCAAAAATGACATCATCCATCTTGCTTCCAGTGTCCACCAGAGCTGTTGCCAATATGGTCAAGGATCCTCCTTCTTCTAGGTTTCGGGCTGCACCAAAAAACTTTTTAGGCATAAAAAGTGCAGCGGGATCCAATCCGCCCGAAAGCGTGCGTCCGCTGGGGGGAATGGTCAGATTGTAGGCCCTGGATAGCCGGGTCAAGCTGTCCAAAAGCACCACCAGATCCTTACCATGCTCAACCAAGCGCTTAGCCCGTTCCAGTACCATTTCTGCAACACGCTTGTGATGCTCCGGCTGCTCATCAAAGGTGGAGTACACAACTTCACAATTTTTGCCTTCCATAAAGCGGATCATGTCCGTCACTTCCTCAGGACGCTCGTCAATCAATAAAACAATCATATGAATATTTGGGTGATTAATGCTGATAGAATCGGCGATTTTCTTAAGAAGAATGGTTTTGCCCGCTTTCGGAGGGGCCACAATGATACCACGTTGGCCTTTTCCGACGGGTGCAATCAGATCTATAAGGCGATTTGAAAGCTCTTTAGGATTGGTTTCCAGATGAATTCGTTCTTTAGGAAAGATGGGAGTTAAATCTTCAAAATTGGGACGGCGAATGGAGGAATTGGGCTCAAGCCCATTAACTGCCTTAACAAAAAGAATGGCATTGAATTTTTCTCCCTCTTTTGGGATTCGGATGCTGCCTCTCACCATGTCGCCAGTTTTCAAATTAAAGCGACGGATCTGTGAAGGGGATATATAAATATCCCGGTCGCCAGGAATATAGTTCTCTGTTCGTAAAAATCCGTAGCCATCGGCAATGATTTCCAAAACGCCCTCTTCAATGATCCCACTATCCAAATGATCAATGGAGCGAGGCCGATAAGGGCTTTGAACTCGAACCTCTTCCTCAAAGGGAATGTCTGGTATATCTAAGTCCTTATCGGCTACAGTTGGCAATGCCTGGTTCTCAGTAGGCTCAGATATAGGCAGCATAGTCACTATTGATGCCATAGCGGCTACAGACTGACTCGCTTCAGTCTGTGCGGCAGTCTGTACCTCCTCCAAGGCCTCATGCTTTGGCTCCAAGGCTTTGATGGCTTCAATGAGCTCAGTCTTTCTGTAGCGGACAAAGTTTTTGATTCCCTTCGATTTGGCAAGTGCCCGTAATTCCATAATGTGCATTTCCATTAATTCTTTCATAAACACCTCAATATTTGTTCCCAAATTGGAGAATATTCTAATTTTTGCATGAATTTTGTCGTTAATAGGACACATAGAATAAAACCACCTATAAACATAGGTGGTTTTATAAGTAAGGTTACTTTATAGTATGCATTTCCAATGTAGCTATTGCTCATTAATTTAAGCAAGGTTCACTGAATTAATTCGTTGGGATAATCAACTTTTGACCAACTTTTAAATCGTCTCCAGTTAAGTTATTTGCATCTTTGATTTTTTTGTACTGATTTGATGAACCATAATAAAGAGAACTTATTTTTGAAAGGGTTTCTCCTTGAGCTACAGTGTGAGTCACTTGATTAGAACTGGGCTTTGGAGTGGCAGATATTGTAGGACTTTGAGTGGCAGTCGGTGCTGGAGTAGCAGAAGTACCGTTAGAGACAGAAAGGTTTGTTTGCGTTGGCGCCTGCGTGCCTGCTGAGGGATTTGTCCGTAAAGCTTCCAGCTCATCCGACAGCAGTTTGTTTTGTTCGACTAAGCCATCATAATCAATTTTTAAGGTATTATACTCAACCGCTGTATCATCAATGGCAGCAAGGCGGGCTTCTGCAGCCTTAAGCTTTGCATTGACGGAATTAATGCGGATGACCATCACGCATAAAATCACTAAAATAACAAACAAGCCAATGGCATACACCACTTTTGTAACAATCGCACCATCTGCTGGATGGCTGATATATTCATCGTCCTCATCATCTTCTTGTATGTTCGTATTCGCACGTATATTCTTTTTTCTGTAAATTGATAAGTCTAAATCAAGCTCTTCGTCGTCTCCACTTTTTCGAGACGGCTGCTCGTCAAGTAGCCTTTTGGCTACTTTCCTTGGCAAATCCTCATTATAGTAGTCCATTGTATGTCCTTTTTGCATTGCATTTCTGGTTTTTGTAGCTGATGCTTTTGAAGTAGTTGTTTTTGAAGATGTTGTTTTATTCATTCTGAAACCTCCATTTGCAGCTTAATTGGATCTGTGCAAGCGTTGTATAGGTTATAACACTTTATCATTTTTCTGTCAATCCCTGCCTGTTATTTTTCGTCATAATTTTTCAGCCTAATTTTTCATCCGCAATCTTTATTTCTTCGCAAATCGCGTTAAAATCTGCATAGCTCTGGGCCTCATTCAGTTTGGCTCTGCACTGAGCAGCCCCCTTTAATCCTTTAAAGTACCAGCCAAAATGCTTCCTCATTTCAACCAATCGTATACCTTCTTCCATCAGCAAACGACAGTGGCGCAAAGCAAGGCTAATTTTCTCATCAAGCGTAGGTAGTGCATAGACTCCGGTTTCAAAGTACTCTTTACAGTTCTTAAAAATCCATGGATTTCCCCTGGCTCCCCGGCCTATCATCAATCCGTCGCAGCCGGTGTAGACGAGCAGATTTTTTGCATCCTCAGGTGAAAAGAGATCGCCATTGCCATATACAGGAATTTGTATGCTTTCCTTGACTTTTTTGATGATCTCCCAATCGGCTTTTCCACTATAATACTCCTTGCGCATACGCCCATGCACAGCCACCGCGGCCGCCCCACCGGATTCTGCTGCCTTGGCTACTTCTACGGCGTTTTGCCTTCCCTCAAAGCCCTTACGAATTTTCACCGTGACGGGGGATTTTATCTTTCTGTATATTGCCTTTACGATGGCTTCCACCAAAAGAGGATCTTTCATTAAAGCAGAGCCTTCCCCATTTTTAACAATCTTCGGAACGGGGCAACCCATATTGATATCAACCGCTTCAAAGCCCTTCTCCTCCAGCCGACAAGCCGCTTCGGCCAAGATTTCGGGATCACTTCCAAACAATTGAACAGTAGCCTTTTCACCAGGGAAGGTTTTTAACAAATCGGTCGTATTTTTATTATTATACAGAAGCCCCTTGGCGGAAATCATTTCTGTATAGCTTAAATCACAGCCATACTCATGACACAACAGACGGAAGGGTAAGTCAGTAATCCCCGCCATGGGTGCCAGTATCAACATAATTCTCTCTCCTTCAGCAATAAGCAATCTTTTTCAACAGAACTGTGGATAGATTTATCCACAGTATCCACAAGTTTATCAACATTAGGCTTGAATGCTAGTAAACTTATCCACAAGATTGGTATACAAGTTCTATTCTTCAGCGCCCCAGAAGCTTTCTGGTGTAGCATAAATAACCTTCCTTTGCCGAAAGCTTTCTTCTCTTTGTTTTAATTGGCTTTCAGTCAAACTCTTGTTCACGGTGTTTCGATAATACAGGTTGCTGATGCTCCACTCATTTAGGTCAAAGCCGACGGGACCAAGGCAGATCATTGCATTCTCTGTGCCCCAATCATCCTCTGTGAAGACAGCATATTTTGTCTTTTGAACTGATTTAAAATAATACATATTCTTGGCAAGATAATAGAATTTATCATTACGGAATGAAGGCGACTTAGAAAATATTTTAGAGACTGAGTATATACACTGTCCTTCATATACTTATTTCCCGGGAAATAATTTGCCAAAAATCCCGAAATTACAAGGCTTAACGCCACGTTAAAGGAGGCTGAACCAACAAAATGGTTCAGCCCCTTTTCTGCTAAAAGTCTGGGTCTTTCCAAACGTGTGTTAGTTCTTATCTCAAAGCCATGGTTTTAAATCGCACTGGCAGCTTCTTTGTCCAAAACAACAATTACATCTTTATGAAGCTGCAAAACAGAAGCTGGTACCTTTGGAGTAATGGGGCCAAAGAAGGATTTATGAATGATCTCTGCCTTTGCGGCACCGCTGGCCATTAAGAGGATTTTATCTGCCTTCATAATCGTGCCGATTCCCATGGTATAGGCATGGGTGGGAACCTCAGAAATGGTTTTAAAAAACCGAGCATTGGCTGAGATAGTACTTTCCGTCAGAGCTACGCAATTTGTCTCCTTTGCAAAAGTTTCTGCAGGCTCATTGAAACCAATATGTCCGTTTAAGCCAATGCCAAGCAACTGCATATCCACTGTGCCAAGGCTTTGCAGTAACTGCTCATAGTGTGCGCATTCCTGAGCACCATCCTCCTTGGAACCATCGGGCAGATGTGTATTTTCTGGTCGAATATTAATATGACCAAACAAATGCTTCTTCATAAAGTATGCATAGCTTTGGTCACTCTCCTTGGTAATGCCCTTATATTCATCCAGATTAACACTTTTGACCTGGGAGAAATCCAACCCACTCTGATGAAATTTCACGAGATACTGATAAAGCCCTTCTGGTGTAGACCCTGTTGCCAAACCCAAAACGCAGTTCGGCTTTAAAGTGACTACTGCCTTTATTAGTTCAGCACCTCGTAAGCTCATTTCATCATAATCCTTACAAATAATAAATCTCATGCCTTCAACTCCTTTAAATTTTCCATTTGCTCTCTCTGTTCTGTTGAAACAGCAGCATGAATTTTGCTGGAGCATTTTTGAGTAGGCAAATGATACTATACTTTGCTTTTGTTGTCAAAAGATTGTTAATGAAGTCATTTTTTAAAAATGAATAAGCTGTGAACATTTTATGAAATAAGTAAATTCATCATTGTTTTTATATTTAAGAGATAAAAATCAAATATATTTACCAAATCTGCTCATTTACACTCTGTAAACAATTTGTTATACTTCCGAAAATTGTCGAATTATTGTTGTTGGAGGTGCTTGCCAATCCGTTTATTTGAGCTTTGCGTTGAATGCTTTCCGGAAACTGCCAACCGATTAAACGCACTTGGCCTTAAAAATGTTGGCAACCTGCAAGTTTTTGATGCAATACGAACCAAATCCATTCTTCCGTTTCAAGCGTTAAGCAAATTGTGTCAAGAATACTTTAAAGTTAAAACCATTGTACTTTCCGACTATTTTGCGTTTCAAAAAAAAGATTTAAACACAATGCCTCCCTCCCTGCAAAGACTCCTCAAGTATCATTATGTACATAGACTTAAGATCATCCCTTTTCAATTTACAGGGGAGGTTCTATCCATCGCCATGGTGAACCCTTTTCAAACGGAAGTGAAGGATGACATAGCCTTTGTTTCCAACCTGGATGTTCGGTACTACCTGGCGGAGGAACGGGAAGTCAGCCTTTATACTGACAAACTTTATACGCAAAGCGAAATTCATAGCTTAACGGAACAGGCCTATAAAAATACCCAATCGATGGATATCCAGAATGCGCCGGTGGTTAAGCTCGTGAACTCCATCATTAGTTCTGCGGTATATAATAATGCCAGTGATATCCATATTGAGCCTACAGAGACAGAAGTTCAGGTACGGTATCGCATTGATGGAGTCTTGCTTAAGTTTCATACCCTAAGCAAGGATTTACTGCCCAATATTATTTCTCGCTTGAAGATACTGGGTAAAATGGATATTGCCGGAAAGCTGTTGCCTCAAGATGGTCACTTTACTGTACCCTATAAAAATGGCATGCTTGGAGATCTAAGCGGTGCGGTCACTGTGGATACAGAAGAAGACAAGGGCAGCAGCATTGATTTTCGTCTCAGTACCTTTCCCACTGTTCGGGGAGAGAAGGCTGTTGTTAGACTGATTTATAATTTTGAAGGGGTTTTAAATAAACATGAGCTTGGCTTTTTACCGGAGGATATACAGCCAATCTCAGAGCTTTTTCATACTAAGTATGGTGCCGTGCTGATAACTGGCCCCACCGGCAGCGGAAAGACCACCACACTTACCGGCTTTATTCAAGAGCTGGACAAAGAGCAGATTAATATCGTAACTGTAGAAGATCCCATCGAAAAGCTGATGGATGGGGTGAACCAATCCTCAGTCAATCCAAAGATTAACCTTGATTTTCCCAATGTCTTAAAATTCATTCTTCGTCAGGATCCAGATGTAATCATGATCGGAGAAATCCGAGACTCAGAAACCGCCGAGCTATCCATCCGTGCCGCCATCACCGGCCACCTAGTACTCAGTACCCTTCACACCAACGATGCCATCAGTGCCATTGCGCGACTCATCGACATGGGCATAGAAAGTTATCTATGTGCCGCAGCTCTGAAAGGGATCATTTCTCAAAGACTTGTCCGCAGAATTTGTAACAACTGCAAAAAAAGGGTAAGCATGGATGAGCCTCAGCGTCTTTTGTTTAATATGAAGGAGTTGCTTTTCCATTACAAGGGTGAGGGCTGTAATCTTTGTAACAACACTGGCTATAAAGGCCGCTTTGCCATCTATGAGTATATAGTGATTGATACCCCACTGAGAGAAATGATTCAGGCCAAAGCCTCTTATGATACCATCCAAAATTACCTTCTTGGCAAGGGTATGGTTAGCCTCTGGGAAAACGGCGTTAAAAATATCCTGTTGGGGAACACAACCCCTGAAGAAGTATACAAGGCGCTCTACTCACAATGAAAGAAACGATTTGAAGGGGGTGAAGCTTATTGAGAATGCCCTATCCCGCTTTTTGAAAAAAGAAATTGTGCTTCGTCCGTCCTACTCGGAAATCGCTGTTTTTTTAAGACAGCTTTCTTTTTATCTTGACTCTGGGATTAATCTGAGTGAGGCGATTGTATGTATACTCCAAAATAATAAATTCCGTACTCTGCAAGGGCAACTCCTCCTCATCTCTTCCAAACTGAATCAAGGCCTTATGCTCTCAGACTGCATGAATGAGAAATTTTTCACGCCCCTGTTGGTGGGCATGATCCGTGCAGGTGAATTTTCCGGTAGTTTAAGCCAGGTTTTGAACAGAATGTCTGCTTACTATGAATACTCTGGCAAGGTCAAAAATGATATCAAAAATGCCTTGCTCTATCCTTTCATCACGATGGTTTTACTGTTCATAACTATTTTTACAACAGTTATGACCGTTATTCCCAATTATGCCCAGATCTATTCGGACAACAGTATTGATCTGCCCCTCCCCACTCAACTACTCCTTCAATTTTATAAGACGATTCAAATGCACAAGCAACTGCTGCTGCTCCTTGGCATCTTCATCATTGTTGCTTCTTTTTTGTTTTCAAAAACTCAGGCGGGAAGACTTTTTTTCGATTATCTTAAAATTAATTTGTATCCCCTTTCCTTGATCAACCGAAAATTAAATAGCTTCCGATTTACTGAAACCTTAGCCATCATGCTAAGCTCTGGCGTGTTGATGACAGAAGCCCTGCAAATGGTGGCAAAGCTCATTAATAATCGTGTGATCGACAAAGTCATCATGGACTTGATTCAGCGAATCGAAAAGGGTGAATCCCTCGGTACCCTTGATCAGAACTATTTCGACCCCCTGCTGGTTTCTATGCTCAAGCTGGGGGAAGAAACAGGCAAATTACCCAGCGTCATGCTCAAAACATCCCTATATTTCAGAAATGATGTGGAAATTTTGAATACCAGAATGGGCAAATTAATCGAGCCTTTTTTAACCTTATTTACAGGCGGAATTATTGCCTTCGTCATGCTTTCGTTGTTGCTTCCGGCTTTAAAACTAGCATCAGTATTTTAAAACCAGTATTTTAACAGTACTACAAGGAAAAGTTCTTTGTATGGAATAAAAGGGGGATTTTTTTGTTAAAAAATAAAAAAGGGATGACCATGTTAGAGTTGGTAATTGTATTGGCCTTGATGGGGATACTGGCTGGAATCATTGTTCCGAATTTTATTAAGATATCCGATCGCACGAAGCTGAAAAGTGACATTCAATCCATAAAGCTGATTCAAAATGCGATTGAGGTGTACAATGCAGAAAACAAAACGCAAATCCTTTTATCAGATGATGGTATCAAAAATCAAGACTTGGAAAATCTAGTAGATGCTGGCTATATCAAAAATTATGAGCTTCAAACAGAAAATGTAAAAATATCCGTGTTAAACTCCAAGCTGGTTCTGGATATTTCCGCCTGCAACGAAAAGGTGAAGTCTGCTTGTAAAGGGCTTTCAAAAACAGAGGCTGAAAGCATCAAGCCTTTGGCTTCAGCGATGGACGCGGCTGTTAGATGAGGAAACGTAATTCAAAAGCTGGTTTTTCTCTGATTGAAGTTCTAGTCTCTTGTAGCCTATTTAGTGTGATTTTGCTGACAACACTGGGCCTTCTGACCTTAGTTTCAAAATACTCGTCAGAAAAAACCGTAAGGCAAGAGCTTTTTGATCAAAGTCAAATGGCGATGGATATACTTAGCGAGAAGCTTCAATCCTATGATCGGATAGAGGTTTATCCTGATACCTATAAGGGCACCTTGAATAGTCTAAAATTGTATAAGGATAACGGTGAAACTGATTTATTTACCTTTGTTGCCGCTAAGGGGCGTTTACAGACAACAGAGGGCCACAACGAGGTTGCCGTCCACATTCAATCCATCACGATTCAGAAAATGGGTGATTCTTGCTTGACACTGGAAGTCCTTTCAAAAGATTCCACGGAACCGAACGGAAAGAAAGTGAGTACACCCATACACTTAAGCAAAATAATCAGCACAGTAGGCAAGGAGCTTCGCTTCCATGAATAAACGTGGATTTACCTATCTGGAACTCATCATATCTGTAGTAGTGCTCTCTATCGCTATGATTGTGATATCCAGCAGCATTTTCTATATCACCCAGCGCAGCGCCAAAAATGAAAATTCCTACAAGTCTTCCATGCTCATCGAAAGCTTAGCAGCCCAATTGGAGGCTGGACTTTGGACGCTGAAAACCTATGAGGCTGTCACAGAGCACTTTAAAACCAATAGCTTAAAGGATTGGATAGATGAAGACTTTTATGAGGATTTTGACTATGAGCTTCAGCTTTTTGACAAAGAAAAAACCCTTGCCCAGTATACGAGCGAGGGTCTGTTATCAGGGGGTGGGGTTGCGGTAGCAGAAAATAATATCGGCTTTCATTTTTCTTCTAATGATACTGAACTAAATGCGTTCTTGACGAGATTGGCTGACCCCCTGCCGAGAAACACCTACCGCTTTGATTGCGCTTCCCCCAGTTTACAGGTTTTAGCAGCAAAAGATATTGCGTTGGAAGTCGTCCATTTTGAGCTCATTCAAGATCAAATGGTGGCGCCCCAAGCCTACCTGGTGGTTGAAGAGGTCCCTTTTGTGGGAGATTGCATATTTTTGACCATCAATATAGACACAAAAACCCTCACCGACCTCTCCCCGGAGGAAGTAGTGGCAAGGGCCCGTAAACTCTTGAAAATAGTAAACAAAAGCAATAAAAAGCTGATTGTTAGCTTCAGTCCAATTTATAAGGACAGACTGATTTATTTTTCAGTGGACCTGTATACCAAGTCAGGAATAGCAGTAAACAGTCTAACGAAAGCTGTATTGGTGCAATAGGAGATCAAAACGCCTCCAAGCGATAAATCGGCTGCCCCAGTCCTAAAAATCGTTCCTCATACTCCGTCATGATGTTTCCGCTGATCCCGCTGTTATGCAGATCCTCTGTAAGATTTTTGAGCTGCCACTGGTTCTCCGTAAAGGACTCCTTGGAAAATTCAAAGAGAGAGCGATTATCCGTCTTCATATGAATCTCTCCATCCGGGGTCAAAAGTTCACGATATATCTTCAAAAAATTTGGATGGGTTAAACGACGTTTAGCCCATTTTTTTCGTCCTTCCCAGGGGTCGCTGAAATTGAGAAAAATCCGAGATAATTCCCCTTTCTCAAAATAGTCCAATAAGTTCTCCGCATCCCCAACAAGAAAGGTAACTCTGCTGTTCGTCAAATCAGACAGGCGGGCAGCATAGGCAATGATCTTTGGAACCCTTTCCATTGCAATGAAATTAATCTGATCATAGGTTCTTGCATTCTCACAGATAAAGCGGCCCTTTCCGCAACCAATTTCAATATAAATGGGCTTATCGTTATCGAAAAATTGATTCCAGTTTCCTTTTAACTCTTGGGGTTGAAGAATGATTTTCGGGTTCTCCAGGGCCTTGGGTTGCCAGGCTTTGCTTCTAACTCGCATGATGACCTCCGTTTTTTCGTTTTTTCCTGATGAAGTATACAAAAACACCGGAATTTCTTCAACCCTTGATTAAAGAAATTCCGGTGTTTTTATAATTTAAGTTTTTACTCAGCAACTTCAATTGTTAAAATCTGAAGAATCTTATCATCCGTAAGCTTGATCTTTTCTTGACCATCTTCGCTTACCTTGTAAAGCTTGCCTTCATCGCCTGCATTGATGTAGAAGATACCGCTGACATCATTTGCGTATAAACACATATCCCATTCAACGCCAACTAACTGAGTAGCTTCCATGTTCTTGTTCAAAATGTAAGTTCCATTTTCCCCAAAGAGGGCAGTAGTCCTAATCTCGTTATTAACCTTTAAATTGCGGACATAGTATGTATCGTTTACACCAAGATCGGTTTTGTTGCTGACGACTCCGCCTTGGATATCTGCTGAATAGGTTTTATAACCATCAACAAATACATGTTTGTCGCCTTCGGTATGAACGATTTCAAAAACGTACTGATCATGAAGATCAGTGATGTTACCGTCTAAGCTCAAAAGCTTTCCTTTCCCGATTGGGAAGTCGTACTCATCGGTGTCAACCTCAGCGTTGAACATATAATAGCTATCTGTCCACTTGCCGCTGTAAGCTGCATTAATATCAATAGGTGCAGTGGTTAAAACCGTACCTTCACCGCCTGCTACGGGAGCCTTGACCAATGCAATGCAATCTGTAGAATATTGCTGTTCTTCAGGATTGGTGTTTATTAAAAAGTAAAGGGTGTCATCAATGCGCTTTGCTAAAGAATGATGATCCAGAACGCCAGGGCTGATATAGGAGATTTCACCAGAGCCATCTGCAGCCTTAGAAGCAAGCCAAAGGGTACGACCATCCTTTAAGACATTAAAGTAAATACGTCCGCTTTCAATAAAAAATGCGGGGAAATCGCTCAGCACCATGTTTACAACCTCTTGGGAAGTGCTTTTGATTTCTGCTGTGTTTACTGCGTTCACACCAAAGCGTAAAATTCTGTTTTTATCGTTCAGATAATAAACAAAATCATCAACGATTCTAAAATTAAGTACCTGATTGTCGTTATCAACAATAATACGGCTGGACTGTCCCTTTTCAGGCATCTGAGCTGGGATACGGAACATGGTCTTTGAATCCTTCAGATAATAAAAGTAATCTCCTCCGCGCTTTATGTAATCATCATAATCTTTGCTTGTGTCGAAGTTTGCGGAGACCTTTTCTGGACTGGCAGTGGATCCATCGCTTTTTACACGCCAGATTTCACTGGAATTACCCCCATACTTTAAGAAATACACCCAGCCTACTCCATTAGCGGCATAGGTTTTTGCGGGCATGACGGCAAGTGAGAGCGTCAGTGCCATGGCGCATGCTGCGACCTTTTTGAACCAATTTTTCATCTTTTCCTTCCTCTCTTTATCCTATTCGGCTGAAGCCGAGCTTTAGAATATCATACTCAAATCATTTTCGCAAGTAATATTCATAAAAAACAATCCAATTATACTACTTATTATAACCACTCCTTTTTCAGCTCAGCTTTGTATAACTTTCCTTTCTGAAACAAATACTAGCTCAAAGGCCGAAACGGCTATACTGGCTTGCTTGGAGGGTAACTATGAATTTGTTGGTCTTGGCTGTAGCCCCGGTTTTTATTGCGGCCTTTTATATATACATTCGAGATAAGTACGAGAAGGAACCTTGGGGTCTCTTGCTGACGGGACTCTTCTTTGGCATCTTTATCACTGTGCCCATCGTTCGTTTTGAGCTTGTGATGACCGCCATCATGCCCGAAGGAGGAAGAATCTTCGAGGCCTTTTATCTGTCCTTCGCTGTGGCTTCCTTCGTGGAGGAGCTTATGAAGTTCATTGTTCTTTTTGCCTTGATCTGGTTGAACCGAAACTTCAATGAACCCTTCGACGGCATCGTGTATTCCGTCTTCGTCTCCCTTGGCTTTGCCCTCTTCGAAAATATTCTTTACGTCTTTAACGAAGAACTTGGAGGCCTGGATACCGCCTTGTTACGAGCTGTGTTTTCTGTACCCGCTCATGGGCTCTTTGGCGTGATGATGGGTTTTTATCTTGCGAAGGGCAAGTTTTACCTAAGCGGGCAACTCACGAAAGGACAAAGCAGATTCTATTCTGTCTTCATGGCTTTTTTCCTTCCTTTTATATTGCACGGTATTTATGACTTTATTTTGCTGGCTTCCATCCCTCTGTTTCCCTTCTTTATGCTCTTTTTGCTTTATCTTTGGATCAACTCCTTTAAAAAAATCAAAGCCCATTCCTTAGCCTCACCCTTTCGAAGGAGGAAGCCCTATGAGCAAAAAACTTGAAACCGTCAGTAGCGGCGGCCTGGTGACCTACAGGGGAAAAATTCTTCTTCTATATAAAAACAGGGGAGGCAATTCTGTAGGTTGGGTGATGCCAAAGGGAACTGTGGAAGCAGGGGAAAGCATAGAGGAAGCCGCACTGCGGGAGGTGTTTGAGGAGGCGGAGGTCAAAGCCAAAATTTTGAACTACATCGGTAAGACCGGTTATAACTTCTATTCCAATGACACCTACATTTGCAAGACTGTCCATTGGTTTTTGATGGAAGCGCCGTCCTTTCATTGCCGCCCCCAGAAGGAGGAGTTTTTTATGGATGCCGGCTTCTATAAAAAGCATGAAGCCCTTCATCTGGTGAAATTTCATGACGAACGAAAAATCATCCGCTCCCTTTGCATAAACTTAAATAAATTGTGAATACTAAAGCTGTCAATGGTAAAACATTGTAAATAGAATATGAAGGAGGGTTTTCAATGATTAAGTGTAACGTAAAAACATGTCAATATAATGACCACAGCGGCAACAACTCACCGGTATGCAGCTTGAAGGAAATCCTAGTGGGCAATACTTTATCCGAGGCGCACAATAAGCATGATACGGAATGTGTCAGCTTCGAATCCAAATAAAGCACGCCTTAGAGTTACAAAAAACCGTTAGCGGAAAAAAGATGAAGAAAAATCTTCATCTTTTTTTTATTGATTTTGTGTTCTTTAAATAAAAACGCACACATGAATTTAGCTTTTTTTCCTTTACGGAAAGACATTTATATTGACAAGGGCATAAAAAAGTAATAAAATGTTAAAAATTTATGAGGAAGGAGGTTTTAGGGCTAGATGGAAACAATCATTATTATCGTATCCGTAATCGTTGCCATTGTATTTTTGGTTGTAGGTTTTTTTAGTGGAATATTATATCGCAAGAAGATTGCCGAATCCCTCATAGGCGGGGCGGAAACCGAAGCGTCCAATATAATTGAAGCGGCCAAGAAAAAGGCGGAAGCAAAGAAGAAAGAAATTCTTCTGGAAGCCAAAGAAGAAAGCATCCGTTCAAAGAACGAGCTGGATCGGGAGTCCAGAGAAAGGCGTAGTGAACTCACCCGTCTGGAAAGACGTTTGTTGCAAAAGGAAGAGAATTTGGATCGTAAAGTAGATAGTTACGAGAAAAAGGATGAACAATTGCAAAAGCGTCTGGAGGCGGTGGAAGCACAAAAAGAGGATTTAAATCAGCTGATTGATAAACAGCAGATTGAACTGGAGCGGATTTCGGGTCTGACTGAGAAGCAGGCTAAGGAATTATTGCTCTCTAATATTGAAGAGGAAGTTAAGGTGGAATCCGCCTTAATCATAAAGGATATCGAATCCAAGACCAAGGCCGAGGCGGACAAGCGTGTTAAAGAAATTTTGTCCAATGCCATACAACGCTGTGCCGTTGACCATGTTGCGGAAACAACCGTTTCCGTTGTATCCTTGCCCAACGATGAGATGAAGGGTCGTATCATTGGCCGCGAAGGCCGCAATATTCGCACCTTAGAATCCTTGACGGGCATTGATTTAATCATTGATGACACGCCAGAAGCGGTCATTTTATCGGGTTTTGATCCCATGCGTAGGGAGATTGCCCGTATTGCGCTGGAAAAACTGATTTTGGACGGACGGGTTCACCCCGCCAGAATCGAAGAGATGGTCGAAAAGGCCAGAAAAGAAGTAGATGTTATGATTCGGGAGGAAGGCGAAGCTGCCACCTTTGAAACAGGCATCCACGGTTTACATGGTGAATTAATCCGACTGCTGGGCAAGATGAAATTTCGTACCAGTTTCGGGCAAAATGTACTTAAACATTCCATTGAAGTGTCCCATCTTTCAGGTCTCTTGGCCGGTGAGCTGGGCGCTGATGTAACCTTAGCAAAGCGTGCAGGTTTGCTGCATGATATTGGCAAAGCGGTTGACCAAGACATGGAGGGCTCACATGTGAGCATCGGAGTCGGTCTTTGTAAAAAATATCGGGAATCCGATATTATCATTAATGCCGTTGAAGCCCACCACGGCGATGCTGAGCCACTCAATATTATTTCTGTGATTGTGCAAGCTGCAGACGCAATCTCGGCTTCAAGGCCCGGCGCAAGGCGGGAACCTCTTGAATCCTATGTCAAGCGACTTGAAAAGCTTGAAAATATTGCCGATGAATTTAAGGGTGTGGAAAAAAGCTTTGCCATTCAGGCAGGCCGTGAGCTTCGAATTATTATTATACCCGAAGAGGTTGAGGACAGTCATATGACGGTTTTGGCTAGAGATATCGCCAAACGGATAGAGGCTGAACTTGATTATCCGGGGCAAATCAAGGTAAATTTAATCAGGGAAACCAGAGCGATTGAATATGCAAAATAAGGTATAGGGCCTTTTGCTTAGGCAGCCCAGCCTATTCGTGATTCGATTGCCTTTAATAGCTTTGTTTTAACAATATGGGGGTTTGACTTTATTAGAGAGGAAGAAAGGCTTGAAGAGAGTACAGATTTTTCTTAGCGATGAACTCGATTATTTTTACAGCAAAATAGCTGATAAGGTTGAATTACCTATTCAACAGGTTCTTGAAGATGCGCTTTTTGGTTATTCCGCTCAATTGTCAATAGATGCGCTTAGTTTTGTGAATAGTCAAAAAAATCGAAACTGAAAATCGAATAAAACCTTTGAGGTGCATTAGAGAAGCTCTTTAATGCACTTTTTTTTATAGCTTTTATAGAACGGATTGGACATCCTTTTTTATATTTTGGGTCTTTCTAAAACCATGTGGGGCTAAGGAGTTGGCCAACTCCTTAGCCCCCCCCATCTTCATCTTTCAAAAAAGCCTAAAATTGAAGGTAATATTAGTCCCACGGAATTTTTGAAAGACCCAATATATTCTTTTATACTTTTAACCTTAAGGAGTGATTATCATGCCCTTAGACGGCATTGTTTTATCAAACGTTGTTCATGACTTGAATGAACTATTAGGTTCTAGGGTGGATAAGATCCACCAGCCCGAAAAAGAAGAAATCATCATCGTCCTTCGAGGCTTCCGTAAAAACTTTAAATTACTGCTATCCGCCAACCCCTCCTATCCGCGGCTGCACTTTACGGAGCAAAGCAAGGAGAATCCGATGCAAGCCCCCATGTTTTGTATGATTTTGCGGAAACATTTGAACGGGAAGCTGGTATCTGTTGCGCAGCCATCCTTTGAACGGATCGTTGAGCTGGGCTTTGAAACCACCAATGAAATGGGTGACCTTTGCCGGAAAAATTTGATCATTGAAATCATGGGAAAACACAGTAATATTATCTTAACGGACGACAGGGGTCTGATCATTGATTCCGTTAAGCATATAACCCCAGATATGAGCTCTGTCCGACAGGTTTTACCCAATCGTCTTTATGTATTCCCCCCCAGCGATAAGCTAAACCCCCTTACGGACTTTGAAAAACTAGACAGCCTTATGACATCTGAGCCCTTCAAGCCTTTTAAGAACCTAATTTATCAATCCTTTAACGGTATCAGTCCATTGATAGCCTTGGAGCTTTGCAGTCGAGCTGGGGTTGATCCTAGCCATAGTTATAGCATGTATACCGACCCGAACTCCGGCTTAACCTTGGGGCCGCTTGGTAAGACCTTTGCAGCCCTGCTTGAACAGATTCGACAAGGGGCGTATAAGAATTTTATTTACTATGACGAAAGCGGAAAGCTGTTTGAATTCTACAGCCAGCCTTTGTCCATGTACGAAGGTCTTGAGAAAAGGGAATTCGAGGATGTCTCCAAAATGCTGGAAGCCTTTTATGGAGAAAAGGACTTGGTGGTGCGGATCAATCAAAAGTCTATAGATGTTCGAAAGCTGGTTTCTGGCAACATAGACCGCTGCCAAAAGAAAAAAGTCCTCTACATGAAGACTTTGGAGGAGATCAAGGATAGGGAAAAATATAGACTTTTCGGTGAGCTTTTGACTGCAAATATTTATAAAATCCAAAAGGGGAGTAGCATATTTTCCGCTGAAAATTTTTATAATAGTACTGATCCAATGGAATTGATTGACATTCCTTTGGAACCCGAATTAAGCCCCAATGAAAACGCTCAAAAATACTTTAAAAAATATAACAAAGACAAGAGAACCTTCAAGGCCTTACAGGAGCAGATTGTGCAAAACGACCAGGAGCTGGAGTATCTGGAAGGCATTCTAGCAACGCTTCAAAGTTGCACAGACGAAGCAGACATAGAAGAGATTCGTGAAGAATTGAGGGAGCAGGGCTTTATCAAAAAGAGAAAGCAAAAATCCGTCAAACAGAAGAAGTCTGTCATGCTGAAGTACAAATCCTTAGATGGTTATGATATTTTAGTGGGGAAGAACAACAAGCAAAACGATGAGCTGACCTTACGGATTGCGGAGGGCAACGACATTTGGCTTCACACAAAGAACATTCCTGGCTCGCATGTACTGATTCGCACCAACAACACGGTACCGCCCCCAAGCACCATTGAAGAAGCTGCCATGCTTGCGGCTTACTACAGCAAGGCCAGAACCGGCTCCCACGTACCTGTGGACTATACTGAGCGAAAAAATGTAAAAAAGCCCAATGGAGCAAAGCCAGGTTTTGTTATTTACGAAACCAACAAGACCGCCTACATCACCCCTGATGAATCGGCGCTTCCAAAGCGCGTGTAAAGCTCATTGAATTGCCGTCCTTGGAATATTTGACAATTATTTTAAAAATAACCTCTTTACTTTATTACGTTTTTTATTTATACTATAGCAAATGTGTCGAATTTTTTCACTGAAAGCCAAGAAGGGACTGTAACCATGAAAATTGAAAAAATAAGTGAAACGCAGATCAAATTTATCATAACCAAAAAAGAGCTTCGGGAACGAAACATTAAGGCGGCCGAATTGAATGTGGCCTCTGAAAAGACGGCGGCATTTTTTAGGGAAATCATGGAAAAAGCTTACTTGGAACACAACTTTGTAGCAGATAATATGCCCATCATCATCGAAGCCATGTCCACCAATAAAAATGGAAGTGAAATCATGGTTATCGTTACCAAGATTGAAGATCCATTAGAGGTGGCCGCAAGATTGAATATACTCCCGAAGCTGCGGGAAATTGAACGCGCCATTCTACAAACTGCTTTTTACAACACCATGAAGGAAATAAGCTACAAGTCAAACGAACCCCTAATCTACTGCTTTAAGGACATTGATGACATCAGCCTAGCCTGTTTAAAAATAAACGGGCTTTATAATGGCAATAGTGCTCTGTATAAGGAATCCAACAAATATTACCTGGTGCTTGAATCAAAAGGGTATAATGACGGGAATAATATTGATATGCTGGACTCTATCCTGAGCGAGTTTTCCCATCGTCAAAGGGGAAATGAGTTGTCCAAATATCATTTCAGAGAACACGGACAAGTGCTCATCGGCGGCTCCGCAGTCAGTAAAATGGCTGGAATTCTACAACAATAAGAAGACTACATACTTTGTACAAGCTCTCGTAGATATAAGCTTTGAAGCTACATCTTTATACCTTATACGTGCAAGCTTTGTACATTCAAGGACACTAGGAGGAAATTTATGAACAAGTATAGAACCCATCATTGCGGCGAGCTGAATATCCAACATGTTGACCAGGAAGTACGAATATCGGGCTGGTTATACAACATCAGAGATAAGGGTTCCATCATTTTTATTACTGTACGCGATCACTATGGGGTTACGCAAGCTGTGATTTCCGATCCACAACTGATGGCAACACTGCGTGAAATTCCTAGGGAATCTACCATTTCCATCCTTGGCAAGGTCGTGAAACGCTCCGATGTTAATCCCAACATGAAGACCGGAGAAATTGAAATTATTCCTAATGAAATTACGGTGCTTGGGCTTTGTACTGAGCTTTTGCCCTTTGAAGTTGGTACGGCAACGGAAGCTTCTGAGGAAGCCAGACTTAAATACCGATTCTTGGATTTAAGAAATGAAAAGAACCACAACAACATCATTCTTCGTTCAAAGGTTATTGACAGCCTTCGCCGAAGAATGATTGCCCATGACTTTATGGAAATCCATACTCCTATTTTGACCAGCTCCTCTCCTGAGGGGGCCAGGGACTTTATTGTTCCCAGCCGTTTAAATCCTGGTAAGTTTTATGCCCTTCCCCAAGCCCCACAGCAGTTTAAGCAGCTACTGATGGTGTCGGGCTTTGATAAATATTTTCAGATTGCGCCCTGCTTTCGGGACGAAGATGCCCGTGCTGACCGTTCTCCTGGTGAGTTTTATCAGCTAGATATGGAAATGGCCTTTGCGACCCAAGAGGATGTCTTTGCGGTTACTGAGGATGTGCTGTTTGGTGTCTTTTCAGAATTTTCTGATTTTGAGATTCCAAAGCCTCCCTTTGTACGTATTAAATACAAGGATGCGCTTGAACAATACGGCTCTGATAAGCCGGATTTGAGGATTCCCTATATCCTTGAGGATGTAACGGGTATTTTTAAAGATACTAGCTTTAACGGCTTTAAGGGACAGCAAGTCAAGTGTATCTCTGTACCCGAAGGTGCTCAAAAGCCCAGAAGGTTCTTCGATAATCTAAGCGCTACCATCGAAAAGGAAGGCGGCCGTATGGCTTGGCTAAAATTGGAAAACCAAGTCTTTAGCGGTTCTATTTCAAAATTCTTAAGTGAGCAGGAAATGGAAGGCCTACGGAATTTGCCCTCTGTTGTAGAGGGTTCGGCTTTGTTTTTTATGGCGAGTGAGGATAAGAATAAACTGAATAAAAATATGGGCTTTTTGAGGAATGAGCTTGGAAAGGCTTTTGGACATACGGAGAAAAAGGAATTTATTTTCTGTTGGATTGTAGATTTTCCTATGTATGAAGAAGAAGACGGGCAGGTTTGCTTCTCCCATAATCCCTTCTCCATGCCCCAAGGGGGATTAGAGAGTCTAATTAAGGACAATCCCCTCGACATCCTGGCTTACCAGTATGATTTGGTATGCAACGGGATTGAGTTGTCCTCCGGTGCCGTCCGCAACCACAGTCCGGAAGCGATGATCAAGGCCTTTGAGTTGGCTGGGTATCCTGCTTCTGTAGTAGAGAACAAGTTTCCGGCTTTATACAATGCCTTTAAATTTGGTGCGCCTCCTCATGCTGGGATTGCGCCGGGTGTTGACCGGATGATTATGCTTTTGGCTAATGAACCGAACATCCGTGAAATCACCCCCTTCCCCAAAAATAAAAGCGCACAAGACTTACTGATGAACGCTCCCTCGGATGTTTCTGAAAAACAACTGAACGAGGTTCATATTAAAATCAAAAACGAAAAATAAGAATAGATATACGCTGTCACGTTCAGCTTTGCAAAGCCGCCGCCCAAAACAATAGAATGGATCCGGGTTGAAGGATGGCGGCTTTGGAAATGTTAAAGAGACAGCGTATAAAACGGACCATCAGTTCATTTCTCGCTTGCTTAATGGTCATGGGTGTCTTCATCAAAATCCCCTTCGGATTTGCGCCCATGACCTTGCAAGTTTTTTTTGTGGTTTTGGGCGGACATTTGTTCCTTTGAAAAAAGCACCTTGTGTTTCTTTATCGTAAAGGAGGCTTCGATAAAAATTGTTATCTAAATTTTTTAAGCGATATTGGTGGAAATATCTTCCCGGTATCGCTTTTCTTATATTGAATTCTTACATATCCTCCCTTGCACCCCTGGCCTTGGGGCGCACCATCGAATACTTGAACGAAGGGGATGCGCAATACCAAGAGCTGTTAAAAAAGGTTTGGATCATACTATTCATTGCCATTGCCAGCTTTGTAAGCCGCTTTATTTGGCGGTATTTTATCAATGGAAACGCCCGGAATATGGAAATCTACCTGCGTCAGAGTCTACTGGAGAAATTTCACAGATTGCCCATTCGTTTCTTTAGTCAGCGGCAGACTGGTGACCTCATGGCCTACGCTGTCAATGATGTAAATGCTGTGCGGCAAACCTTCGGCCCTGTCCTGGCTCTCATGCTTACCAGCCTTATGACAGGAAGCTTTGCGCTGTACAACATGCTGGTCAATATCGATTCGAGGCTTACGCTCTTTTCTCTTCTGCCCATTCCTTTTGTTCTCTTTTTTATTCTGAACATCGGTCGAAAGGTTCAAAAGCGCTTTAAAAAGGTACAGGAACGCTTCGCCGCGGCTTCTGGTAATGTGCAAGAAAGCTTTATGGGCATTCGAGTCACTAAGGCCTATGTCAGGGAGGAATACCGCATTGAGCGCTATAAGGTGTTGAGCGAAGCCATGCGGGAGGCCAATATTGAGTTGGTGAACTCCTCCTCGCTTTTAAATCCTTTGATACAAGTGTTTTTTGGGCTGAGTTTTATGATCAGCTTAATTTATGGAGGTAACATGGCCTTGGAGGGACAGCTTCCTCTGGGTGAACTGATTGCCTTCAATGGTTATTTATTGTTGATTATGGAGCCGGTGGTTTCTGTTGGTAAGATCATCAACCTCATTGAGCGAGGCAAAGCTTCTATGAAGCGATTGTGGGAACTGTTTGACATGGAGGACAGATCGGTTGCTGGGTCAACGGAATCTAAGCTAGACAAGAGTGGATGCCCCCATATTGAAATTAAGAATCTCTGTTTCTCTTATGATATGGCACAGTCTTCCTTGAAAAGCTCCATAAGCAAAGAGGTACTTAAAAACATCAGCCTGGATATTAGGCCTGGGATGATCTTAGGGATCGTAGGGGATACAGGCAGCGGAAAAACCACGTTGATTAACCTTTTGATGAAGTTTTATGATGCACCCAGGGGCAGCATATTCGTTGATGGGCTTGATCTCTGTGATGTCTCAGCAGAGGATATCCGGGCGGCCATTGGATATGTGCCTCAGGATGAATTTTTGTTTAACCAAACCATTGGGAACAATATCCAATGCTATGCTGAGATCGGGACGGAAGTCTTTTCGAAGGCTGTCAGGGACAGCGCCTTGGAAAAGGACAGCTACAAGTTTGAAAAAGGCTACGACTCGGAGGCGGGTGAACGAGGGAAAAGGCTTTCCGGCGGTCAAAGAAAGCGTGTCTCCATTGCCAGAGTTTTGGTTCGGGACCCTGAGATTCTGCTTTTGGATGATGCCCTCAGCTCTGTAGATGTGCGGACAGAAAAGCAGATCCTCAGCAATCTGTACAACATCCGAGGGAAGACCATCCTCATTGTGTCCGGGCGTCTTACAGCTGTGGAAAAGGCAGATCAAATCGCTTATATGGAAGACGGACAGATTGTAGAGTTGGGTACCCATAAGGAACTGCTAGAGAAGAAGGGACTTTACTACAACCTGTATATCAAGCAGGCCGAAGGCGGTGAGAACCATTAAAAACTTATTGAAACTTTCCAAACTGCTCTATCCCCACCGATTCAAGCTGCTGGTTTGCATGGCTTTGATCGTGGCTGTAAACATTGCAGAGATCATAAAACCCATTGTTTTAAAGCGGGTCATTGACACTTTTTTGATTCAGTTGCAGGCACAGCTAGGCTTCGATTCCATTACCGGAATGGGCGTTTTATACTTCCTTATTACGCTGTTTGGGGCCTTGTGTTCGGTTTTCAGTACACGGATGATTAATGTTGTGGGGCAAGACATGCTACATACGCTGCGAACCGGGCTTTTTAGCTGCATTAATCGGCTTTCTATTCCCAACATTGATAAGTACACCACAGGAAACCTGATTACCCGAATAACCAGTGATGTTGAGACGATTAATGAATTTTACTCCGATGTCTTTGTTTACTTATTTAAGGATATCGTTTTGATTATTGGGATTGTTATTTCTATGTTCTCTTTGAACCCTCGCCTGGCGCTAGTGGCTTTGATTACGGTTCCTTTAATTTTTTTTATTACTTTGGCGGTGCGCAGCATTATTCGTAAGAATTTCATTGTTATGAAAAAGCTCATCGGGCAGATTTACAGTGCTGTGTCTGAAAACATTGATGGAATACGGATCGTTCACGCGTTTAATATTGAGAGACACAAGCAGCGAGAATTCAATGAACTGAACAAGCTATACTACAAAAGCACCCTGCTACAGATTACCATGAACAGCTTATTGCGACCCTTGATGGAAGTCGTTGGCGCTTTGGGGATTTCTATTCTGATTTTAGTCAGCTTTAAGGATATTACGGCGGGGCTTCTCGAACTGGGGGTACTCTATGCTTTTACTACCTATGTTCGACAGTTTTTCAATCCCATCAATGATTTGGCGGAGAAATACAACACGATTCAAAGTGCTATGGTCTCTGCCGATCGGATTTATGAAATTATGGACAATGGGGAATTTGAGGATTTGGAAAAGGGGGAAAGCCTTCCAAGTCAAAAGCATCTAAATAGGCTGGATAGGGTAGACAAGGTAGATTGGACAGATAGCGTAGATAGGATAGATAGGGCGGCACCAAAAATTGAATTTCGGGACGTGTGGTTTGCTTATGATAATGAGTATGTGTTGAAGGGTATTAGCTTTTCAATACAGAACGGAGAAAGCGTTGCCTTCGTTGGCCCAACTGGTGCGGGAAAGACCACCATTATCAGTTTACTATCTCGCTTTTATGACATACAAAAAGGCGAGATTTTCATTGACGGTGTGCCGATTCAGAAGATCAAACTTTCGGAACTACGCAAGACAGTGGCTGTCGTGTTACAGGACGTATTTTTGTTTTCTGGTTCAGTATATGACAACATCAGTTTAGGCGAGGACATCTCTAAGGCAAAGCTAGAGGAAGCGGGGAGCTTATCCATTGCAGAGCGATTTGTATCGGTATTGCCGGAGAAGTACGACTCCAGCGTGACTGAGCGGGGGGCGACCTTTTCCATGGGACAAAGGCAGCTCTTGTCCTTTGCTCGGGCCATTGCTCACGAGCCAAGCATACTGGTTTTGGACGAGGCCACAGCGAATATTGACACCAATACGGAGCTACTGATTCAAAAATCAATTCAAAACATTTCCAAGAATCGAACGACGATTCTCATTGCCCACAGGCTTTCCACTATACGAAAGTGTCATCGGATTTTCGTTGTTGTGGATGGCGTTATCGCAGAGTCCGGCAACCACGAAGAACTGTTGAAGCAAGAAGGGCATTATGCTGAGCTTTGTAGGATTGGGTTTGAGGATGAGGAATAAAACCAAGTGAAGCAACAAATATACTTGAACGAGCAATGATAACACTGCATCTGAATAAACACGCAAAAAGCCGCCGTTATGCGTAAAGCATTCTGGCGGCTTTTTTGTTAGGATGAATTGGGTAGACTAAACTAAATTAGCAGGGCGGGCTAGAAACATTCGCTTAATTCTGAGCTCAGTAGGCAGGCTTTTGCATTCCCTAGCACATCACGTTGATTATAATCAAATTGTACGATGCAAGGATGAAACGCAAGGTTTGTTGAAGCCGAAGTACTGCTTGCTATATCCAGCTGGTCATCAAGCTCTTTCGTGATAGCAAAAGGGAAGATCTCCAGATAAAAGGTATTCTCTGATTTGGTTTTCATGGACTTTTGTAGTTCTCTCATTTTATTTTTATATTGCTCGTTAAGCTTGGACTGAGATTCAGGCTGCAAAAATGCTGGGATCTTCTTGACCGGCTCATGGGAACATAGATCAAAACGAAGATAAGAGCAGAGAAGGTCGTTATACTGCGAACACGATAAGCACGACAAGCTCGAAGCTGCAAAATCGTATAGAATACGATAGTATCCTTCATTACTATGATTCAACTCATTTAGTCCCTTGTCCTGAAAATAAACAGACAAAGCATGGAAAAAATCAAAAGGAGTATTAAAAAAGCGTAGCAAGAAAGCAAGTGATTTGATGAATCGGTGACTGTTATAATAAAGATCAAGAACCTTTTCCACTGATTTCAGCAAGCAAAGTTCCTCATAGGAAAGCCAGGGCGTGTGAAGAATTTCGTAGGGTGGTGCTTTGGTGTAAACAATGCCAAGGCTTTCGGCATTTTTTTCCATTGCTGTGCCTTTTAGAATTTTAAGAAAGCCCAATTGAAGTTTGTGCGGTCTGAGTTTCATAACGGTGTTAAACCCGCTGATAAAGCTGTCAAGCGTTTCATAAGGCAGTCCGGCAATCAAGTCCAGGTGAATGAAAATATTCTTCCCCCTTAGCAGCCTAAGAATGTTCCCCGTTAAAATTTCAGGCTGTACCCTTCGGGTAACTTCCAAGAGGGTTTTATCATTCATAGATTGAATCCCAATTTCAAACTGAAAAAGTCCTGTTGGTGCGGTCTCCAAGAGAGACAGAAGATGTTCGTCCAGTAAATCGGCAACAACCTCAAAATGAAAATTGGTGGTCCCATTATGGTTTTCGATTAAAAATTTCCAGACCTGATAGGCAAAGCGCTTCGAGGCATTGAAGGTTCGGTCAATCAGCTTCACTCTTTTCAGCCTGGCATTGAGAAATAGTTGAAGATGGGAGAGCGTATCCGAAAGACTTCGCTGACGGAAGGTTCCACTGTCCCCTTCTGCGCCCGAAACACAATATTGACAGTGGAAAGGGCAACCTCTGGAACTTTCGTAGTAAATCACTTGGTTTTCAAGCTGGGAAAAATCCTCATATGCAATGGGAATGCGATTGATATCGGCCAATGCTCCAGTATTATATATCGGCTCTAAGCGACCTTCCCGAATGTCAGACAGCACCTTTTCAATCATAGGCTCCCCTTCTCCAATGATAGTACTGTCTATATCCGCACTCGTGACGACTTCCGGCCCACCAGTGAGAATGATCGTCTTGGGCAGGATTTTTTTCAAATCCGAGGCAAGTGCCAATACAAAATCCACGTTCCAAATATAAACCGAAAAAGCCAAGACATCTGGCTTTTTCATATATATAGCCCGAAGAACAGACGTTTTGGACTGATTAATGGTAAATTCTTGTATGAGTACTGTATCTTTGATTGGTGTCGTCCCCTCTATGCCCTCATTGCTCTTGTCTAATACTTTTTTCAAATACCGGATAGCCGGGTTTGTTTGGGGAAATTTGGCATTAATGCCAACCAATAGGATCGTCACTATAAATACTCCCAACGCAGGCATGGCCTACAATTAAAATTTGTTTCTATTGCAATTTTTTAAAGCAGCGGCGACAGCAACCTTGAGATGGCTTCTTTAATTTTAGTTAAGCCAGAACGCTGATTGTAGCCTTCCTCAGTAATGCGGGTACAGTACGCCAAATCTTTATAGAACTCACTTTCAAAACTACGGGTCACTTCTTCGTTGTATATGAGGGCATTGATTTCAAAGTTCAGTTTGAAGCTGCGAACATCCATGTTGGCCGTTCCCACCGATGTGACATGGCTGTCAATAAGGAGTAGCTTGCTGTGTACAAAGCCCCGTTCGTACT
Source organism: uncultured Defluviitaleaceae bacterium (assembly GCA_964611385.1). GTDB lineage: Bacteria > Bacillota > Clostridia > Lachnospirales > CAYPQA01 > CAZSXS01. The sequence goes on along the minus strand of CAZSXS010000002.1, from coordinate 63,809 downwards.
TATAGCACTTGACACCCGCCTTGATCAGCTCGCCTAAATAAGATAAAGCTGCCCAGTAGACAAAGGGATGATCTGGGCGAGCTGGAAAGATGATCTTGACATCAATGCCTGATAAGGCTGCAATTTTTAGCGCTTCAAAGATGCTGTCATCCGGTACAAAGTAGGGGGTTTGAATGCAGATGCTTTTGTTTGCCTCGTTGATTAGCTTGATGTAACTGTGATGAATGATGTTCCATTTTGTATCAGGACCACTAGAAACAATTTGCATTTGAATATTTTTGTTTCTACTTTTGTTTTTATTTTTACCTTTAGCCATCTCTTTTTGTTCATGAAGGTGTAAGGCTTGCTTTTGTATCATTGTAACTTGATTCTGTTCCACTTTGTTCTGTACTTTTCTCTGTTCTATTTTACTTTGTTCCACTTGGTTTTCTTGTAAAGGAAAGAGATAGTCTTTCATGTCAATCTGCGTTCTGGAGGCAAAGTTCCAGTCCATGATAAAACGTAAAGATAGGCTCTGAACCGCCTGCCCGTATACACAGATATGACTGTCTCGCCAGTACCCGAAGCGTTTGGTTTTCCCAAGGTACTCGTCGCCAATGTTTAATCCACCGATATACCCAATCTGACCGTCTATGACACAGATTTTCCGATGATTGCGATAATTGATCCGAACGATGTCCCGCCGTATAAAGGCACACACCTCCCCGCCTGCCACCTTCAAGGGGTTGAAAAAGCTCTTAGGGGTGCTGAAGCAACCCATGCTGTCGTAGAGCAGTTTTACCTGTATCCCTTCCTTGGCCTTTTCAGTCAGGGCCTTGATGAATTTTTTTCCCAGTTCGTCATCTCGAATGATGTAGTACTGAATGTGGATGTAGGATTTCGCTCTTTGAATATGGGAAAATAACAAATCCATCATCGAGTTTCCTTCATGAAACAAGAAGATTTCCGAAGCGGTAGTAATGGGTGCATTGCCAGAAAAACTGTTTAAATGAACCAGATCATATAAGCCCTTTTCCATTTGAAGCTGATCCTTAGTTAGACTCTCTGTGTGTGCCCTGTATTCGTCGTAAAGGCGGTTATCGTTTTTGGCCTTGAATAAAAAAATACGGTGCTTGTTACTGTCCAGTCCCAAAAGCAAATAAGCAATGAAGCCGAAATAAGGCACAAAAAGAAGAACCATCAGCCATGCCCAAGTGACAGCTGGGTTCTTCCGCTCATAAATCACAATAACAATAGCGAAAAACACATTCAGTATAAACAAAACCCTCATCAATAACCAAAAAGCATCTATCATTTTCCATGTCCTTTTTTCGAATTTAGTCGATGATTTCTTCCGTATGCCTTATGTACTTTGTTGAATTATAAGCATAGGACCAAAAAATATATTTGCTAATAAAGCCTATTTATGTTAAACTTACGAACAAATTCAGTTAAATGTTTAAGGAGAGGAAGAAAATGAATCTAACCGGCAGCGACATCATTGTATTAGTCTTTGTGGGCTTGGCGCTCATCATTGCGGGTTTATACTTTTTGAACAAGTGGACGTCCAAAAAGGTGACAGAGCAGCAGTCCATGATCGAAAAGTCCAAAACACTGGTTACCATTTATGTCATCGACAAAAAGAAGGACAAGCTTGAAAATGCTAACCTTCCGAAGGTTGTAACCGAGCAAATGCCAAAGCTGTATAAGTTTATGAAAATGCCTCTGGTCAAGGCAAAGATCGGCCCACAAATAATGACGCTGATGTGTGATAAACGGGTTTTCGAAGCCTTGCCCGTGAATAAAAATGCGGCAGTTTATCTAGCCGGCATTTATATAGTAGATATGAAGGGCCTGAAATCGAAGCACGAGTTAAAAGAAATGGAAAAAGCCAGAAAAGCGAAACAAAAAGGAAGCAAAGGAAACATTTTGGATGCCACAAAGAACAAGCTTTCATCCCTCACCAAAGGCATCAAAAAATCCTAAGCTATCCTCAGTCACGTTCAGCTTTGCAAAGCCGCCGCCCCAAACAATAGAATTTAAGCGGGTTGAATGATGGTGGCTTGGTAAATGTTGAAGAGACTGAGTATACGTTCAGCCTAGGAAGTACAGTGCTTTGTACATCCACCTACATCTCCCTCATGAACCATGTTTACATGAGGGATTCCCGCTTCATAAAACACTTCTCCAAAGCAAGTAAATCCAAGCTTTTCATAAAATCCTCTGGCCGACAGCTGCGAATGTATAAATTGACTTTCCCAGCCTCCGTCATAGGCTTGTCGAATCAAGAGTCGTACCGCAAATTCACCATATCCCTTTTTTCTTTCATCTTCAAGAACCGCTATCCGAGTCAAAAACACCTTTGTTTCATTATTTTCTTCTCTAAAAACAATCCGGCCTGTGGCTACAGGCTTTTCATCATGATACAAGACCAAGTGGATTGCAACATCGTCAACTCCGTCCAGTTCCATGGCTTCATCCACGCCTTGCTCCTTGATGAACACTTCTTTTCTGATCGTAAGCGCATCATTATAGCAGCTCTTTTCCTCGTCTGTACTTCCCATACCCAAAACAAATTTTACTTGTACCATTTCTCTTTAGTCTGCCCTTTCTTTTCTTTTTATTCCTTAATCGTAACATTAAAATCTTCGTCTACTTCCACGTTGGTATTCAGCGAATTAATAAAGAACAACAAAGACACATAGGCTTTTCCATCCACTGTCAAGACCTTGTAGTTTTGATACAACTCTGTTTCCTTTGTAAGCATCAAAAAATATCGATTCTTTCCAGAGATCGTAACGGCCTTTTCCTTACCCAACCAGCCCACCGAATAGCCCAAAGCCTCACAAACCTCTCGCACGGGAACATAGACCTTATCATCCTTGTAAATTTTTGATTTTAAGCGCTTGCCGTTTACTGTGACTGTCTCACTTACAAGAAACCTTTGATCATCCGGAAAGCCAATCATACTGATAACAAAATCATCATTGCTAACCTGCTCTAAATAATAATCAAACAAATTAGAATCCGTAACCCCAGTAAAGGTATTGGGATAAGTCAAGACTGCAAAAAAATACTTTTGCGTTTCAGCGATTTTTTTAAATTCTATGGTTTGCCAAAGCTTTTTATCAAAAACGTAAAACTCCATTAATTTAGCCGGTCTGTAGATTTTGTTTTCTGATACGTAGGAAAAAACAAGCTTTTCCACACCGGTGGCAGCAAAGTCCAACTTTTCACGGTCAACAACGACAAATCCATTCCATTGTTTGGGGATGGTCATCCAAAACTGAGCCACCTCACCTGCAATATATCCGGAGGAGGTGTCTATAGTGCTGACGGACGGAATGCGATCAGGAGAAAAAGCCTTTTCCTTGATGCTTGTCTGGTCAAAGGTTTCGGAGGCAAAAGACAGTCTGAAAAACGCCCCCACAAAGATAATATAACACAGGATCTGGGATACTCTATTCACACTTACCGTTGTCAAAACCTTATAAAACTCTATAACAAGTCGAAAAAGTTTATTCCTTGTTCAACGCGTCCGATTTTGCAAAACTTCCGCTACTTTCGTTTGTTTGACGCTCCAAAGGCTTATATTCCCGTACAACGAACGGTACTGATCTATTTTTTTCTTTTCACGCTGTATCTATATATCTCGCAAGATTTATACTTGCTTGATAGTCCCGGTCGATTTCGTTTTGACAAACAGGGCATTTATATACTCTTTCTGTTAGCTTCAACTTTTTCTTTATAAATCCGCATTTACAGCATGTTTTGGACGATGGATAAAATCGATCGGCTTTTATGAAGTCAATGCCGTAATGTACGCATTTGTACAGAAGAATACTCATGAAAAGGTTAAATCCCTGCTCACCGATAGCCTTTGACAAGTGTCTGTTTTTCATCATTCCTTTAATATTCAAATTCTCCACTACTACACGGCTTGGCTTGGTTTTCACTATAGCCGTTGTTGCTTGATGAATATGATTCAGACGTATATTGGCTATCTTTCGGTATATCAGCCTTATTTGTTTTTCGAGTTTTATAACATTACGAGTTTTGACATACTCCTTTCCGTTTTTGTTTTTCTCGTATTTACGAGATACTTTACGCTGTAACCGGCGTAGTTTTTTCGCTTGTTTTCTTGCCTTTTTGGTCTTGTTTATATTTTCAAACTTCATTTCGTTTGAACAAATAGCTAATTCTTTTATGCCAACATCAATACCGATTGATTCTTCTGTTAATTCAACTTTAGGCTGGCACATATCAATGCCTACGCTTATGTACCAGTATTTACTGTCAAATGAAATCCTTGGATTATGAAATTTCTCTGCACTTATTCGTTCCGATTCTGATACGCTGACCCAACCAACCTTTTCTATCAAAAACTTACCGTCTTTAAATTTTAGCTTGATATTGTCGTTATAAAACTTCGGAGCTGTGCGTCTTTTGCTTTTGAATTTCGGAAAGCAAGCCTGACCATTGAAAAAACGCTTATAAGCGTCGTAAGCGTCCTTGATTGCTTGCTTATGTTGTTACTCGTTTCGTAAAGCCATGCATATTCTTCTTTTTGTTTTAGCTGCGTAAATTCCTTCCTCAATGCTTGGTCGTTTAGGAACTTACCACCGCTATCACGATTTTCCTTCTCTCGTGCCAACGCCCAGTTGTATGCAAAACGAGCAACTCCTGCTGACTTTCGCAACTGTATTTCTTCTTCCTTGGTCGGCCTTAGCCGTACTTTCACTGATTTTATCATCTTTAAGAGGTTCCTTTTACCATCCTTTTAGCTTTAATGGCACGGTTGCCTTGTAACTACATAGTATCATCATGACATAGTATGGCAACTACTATTATTTATATCAAGATGTTTTTATAGGGTTTTATAAATATTCTTTAGCTGTTAGCACCCTCCAAGGCGGTTTAAGCGTTTATTGTTGAAAAATTATGTTTGAAGTTTATCATAATTCAATTACTTTGACAACAATAAAATAAATCACACCTGCGGCAATTCCTAGGTTAAACAGGAAGGCCAAGGGCACTCCCACTCGAAATTTCATATGCTTTGTTTTGTGGCGAAAGAGCTTCATCCCGTACAAAGCGCCCAGGCCGCCCATCAATATGGCAGAACCCATCAGCATTCTTTCACTGATTCTCCATTGACCCCGACGAGCTTTTTGCTTGTCCAAGCCATACAGAAAAAAAACAAGCAGATTCCATGCTATGTAAACCACCGCCAAAATGATCATTACTATCCGATCCATTTCAGTCCCCCCTTTTTTACTTTCCAGTATAACGAAAACAGCTTTTCAATTCAATAATAAACAAAAGCAAAAATCGTCAGGCTTAAGCAAGCTCAATAAAAAACAGAATCAGATTGAATGAACAATCTGATTCTGTTTTTTGTAGTACGTCTTCAAGAAAGCAAAGTTAACCGATCAACGAACAAGTGGTTTATTCAACGATGCTTTCAATCATTCTATGCAGTACGGTACTGATTTCGGCTCTGGTGGATTCAGCCTGCGGTTGGAAAGTATCCTTGGCAAAGCCTAAGAGTCCAGCTCCGTTCAGTGTTGATACTGCGCCATAAGCCCAAGATGAAATCTTGGAGGCATCCGTAAATTGAGTGCTGCTGTTATTGATGTAGGAATGGTTAATGAATTGAGAGTAATTTGCAACAATCAACGCCATTTGCTCATGGGTAACAGGGGCGTAAGGATCAAACAAGTCTCCGCCTACACCACTAACAATCTTGTTTTCAGCAGCCCAGAGTACATACGGTGTAAACCATTCGCCGTTTGCAACATCGCTAAAGCTGTTGTTGTCAGCATAGTTTGCTGTATCAACGCCATATAACCTACCTAAAACCGTAACAAACATAGCACGAGTCATGGAATTATCCGGTGCAAACTCCTTGTCCGTTACGCCATAGAAAAGCTCTCTGGCAGAAACAAATTGAATACTGTCTGAAGCCCAGTGACCATAGATATCGGTATAGACTTTCAGATTGTTCTTGTAATTGTAAGCTGCGGTCTTCGGAGCAATAAATTCAATGTATTTACCGTTAGGCTTACTAAGCTTTACAAGCTTCTGGGAACCGTTTTCAACATAGTACGGAACCATGAAAGCAGTGGAAGCAACTTCTTCAACTCTCATGCTCTTCAAAATGCTGTTGGTAACGAGGTAGGTGGAAGCATGGGTAAAGGTAAAGCATACGATTCCATCTCTGTCAACCGTAGCCTGGCCGCTGTATTCCATATTGTTTTGACCCTGGTACAAGAGATAAGCCTTTGTACCGGCAAGATTTTTGTCAAGCATAAAGTACAGCTTTGCTGCGAAGGGGAAAGCACCGTTGTGCTTCAGTTGAATCTGCAACAAATCAGTGTTTTCCGCAAGAGCAGAAAGTTTCTTGTCATTAAGCTTGATAACCTGCATATCAAAGGTAGCCTGTGTGCCTACATCTTCAACGGTTCTGCCGTTAATGACCCATGTGAATTCGCCCATGAGCAGCTTAACAGAAACATTCTTACCTTTGATTGCTTTCAGCAAATCAGCGGGAAGTTTTGTATCCTTCTCCATGTTTGCTTCAATGATTGTATTGGCTTTGGCTGATTTAGCCGTTGCAATGATTTTACCCCAGTTTACTTGGCCGGGAACTGTGTTCTTGACTTCAACTACAGTAGGTGTACCAACATCGGTGCTGGTGCTGCTGCTTGAACTGTCGGAGGAAGTATCTGAACTACCAGTATAATAAGGTGGAGCTGGTGTCGGCGTTGGTGTTGGCATTGGCATTGGGGGCTGTGTCGGGGTAACAGGAGGGTTTACGACCGGAGGTGCTGGGACTTCCGGATTGGTAACTGTAGCGTTAACCGTCATAAACGAAGCTTCGTACGGATTTTGAAGAACCTTCTTGTCTGTGCTTTGAACAAATTCATTCACCTTTACGGTATAGTTCATGGAGTAATCAAGAGTGGACGAAGGTTTAAACTCAATTTCCTGACCTGTAACCGTAATGTCGCCTTCAACAGCAGCGCCTTTTCCGGATACTAACTTAATGGTAGCGTTGTTTGCCGAGCTTGGATTAATTGCTTCAGCAAAGTTCAGTTTTATGGATGCGTCAATGGGCACAAGAGAGCCTTCAGCAAAACCAAGGCTTGGATTCGCCAAATACGCAATACTATCTGCTACATTGAATACAAAACCAGTCTTGAAAATCGTATTGGTACCGCTCAGGCTTGAGAAAGTAGATGGTGTATTGACATCCTCTGCTCTGAGTGGTAGATCGCTAATGCGTTCAAGGGTCACATTATATCTTTGCCCAGATTCGAATTCGTTCGGGTTAGCCGTAAACTTAAAGCCCATTACATAAGTCTCTTGAATTGCTGTGTGTTCAGCCTTGAAAGAAACGACTTGTTGAATGGGTTCGATGGTTCCGCTTATGACGGAGCCGTCAGCTACTTTTGTTACGACTATGTTCTGAGCGGTAAGCGTACTTAGATCTACCGCCTTGTTAAAGAGAACTTTAATCGTACCGTCCTTAGCCAGTGTTCCGTTATTCTCAGGGAAGCTCGAAACAACAATTGGCTGGTCAGTGCTAATTAGGCCGATATTGATATCCAGTCTTTCAGGAAGAACAGTCAAATCATTATAATTGTATGCACTTCCTGTAATTGTCTTAAGGGTATCAAAGGTCTGGTAACCAGGTTTCTTCACAACCACTCTGTAACTGCCTTCTGGTACCATCCAGCCGTATTTACCATCATCCAAGGTTATTTGCGGATTGACTTGACCATACTTTTGTGCATTCCATTGTACCCAATTGCCGTTTACGAGTTCATAGCATTCAGCAAGGGCTCCGGAAAGAAGCTGGCCTGAATAGGCATCAAACACATAACCGCTGGGGTCAATTAAGATAACGACTTCAGCTATGGTGAAGACAAGGTCGCCGACCTTGAATTCCATGGACTTAGTGCCGCTGCCGCTCCAACCGCTGACAGTTGCCTTAAAGACACCATTTGTGTCTTTGGTTGCTGTGTATTCTCTGCCTGCAAATCGAACGGTAGCTGAGGTGTAAGCATCTGCGTTTCCGAGGGTAAGCTCAACGCTGATATCTCTACCTTGCAATGCGCCATTTACAAAAGCAGTGTAAGAAGCAACACCAGTCGATTCGTTTACGCCTGACTTCGTACCACCGCTGGATGAAAGCGCTACATCCTTAACAAAAGGAGTCGTGTCGTCAACCTTTACGGTGATATCATTACTGATTGCACGGTCTTCTTTGTATTTTGATTCTGCAAAATACGTATAAGTACCGTCTGTACTTGGAGCTGTAAACTTAATGGTATACCATTTGCCGTTCGGAGTACCTGTGCCGACAACCTTACCCTTTTTATTAGGCTTGGAATCATCTTTCAGATACACGGTGATCTCGGTGCCGGGAGTAGCCTCTCCGTAAATGGTGTACATTTTTGATTTTTCTGCAACGGGATTTCCGCTTAACTTCACATAAATGACCTTCAGGTAAGCTGTACCGATGTTCGAAACAGATCCGTCAAAGTTTGCATTGACAGGAATAGAAATCGAATCGCCTACGAAGCTTTCATCTACGTTGATCATGAAGTTAAAGCTTCCGCTTTCACCGGCTTTGAGGAGCGGTAAAGTAATTTCGTCCAAGTTGTTTCCGGTGCTGCTGAGGGAAACGCCCTGAGGACGCATAGCCTTAATGTTTACATTGCTTAAGTCTCGACCGGAGTTGTTTTGATAATTAACCTTCACTTTAATATTCCGGTTTCCTTTTTGAACAACTTCCTGAGAGGTGACGACTGAGTTGCCTCCGCCATTAAAGGCAGAAGATACGCCCCAAGGCCTTAAGCTTATATTGTACTCCTTGTTTACGCCGCTGTCAGTGTTTGAGAAGGAGGGAACAGCTGGGGTGCTGTTTTTGTCGGCATAGAAGTACTCATAGCGCCAACTCCAGTCATAGGCATACATAGAAATGTCGCCGCGACCAGCTTTGATACTATATTCACCCTTATCATTTGCGCTGACACTGTCGCCATAGTATCCGTTAGAGGAATAGTTGTACAGCCAAACGTTGGGAAGGAATGCGCCAGTGGTTGAATCCATAATCTTACCAAAAATCTTATTGGCCTTATAGAATTCAACATCCAAGGATCTGTTAGAATCCATTGAAACTTGATGGTTGTTCACTGCAGCATAGGGGTAGTCACTGTACTTTCCGGACCAGTTGTAGGAGTAAATCGAATAGGTTCTGCCTTCTCTTAAGTCCAGTGTATACTGACCGTTTGCATCTGTATAGGCACCGACCCCATGATATTCATCATACGGATAAACGCTGGAAGCGCTGACATAAATATCCGACATGGGAACCTTTGTACCGTTTGCATCCAGATAATAGGCTGTACCGGTCAAGGTTTTTGAATTGGGTAAGGTGTAGGTGAGGCTATTGCTGATCGTAAAGTAGTTCTTGCTGCCAATATAGTTCCAATTTAAGTCATAGATATACATGTAGTAACCAGAGTCTTGCGGCAGATCAGTTGCAGTTACAGTGCCATTGGGGGCAGAGTAATAGTTGTAGATGCCATGATTCCAGTTATACAGGTAGATATGAGCACCAATGGGGCTGCCATCAGAGCGAAGTACTGAAATATTGGAGCTTATGGATGGGTATTTCGAAACAAAATTGAAGGTTCCGATATCCGAACTGATGCTTACTGTAATATTATTCGAAACAAAATCGTTGTAACGGTAATAGTCACCAGTTGCACGGATTTGATAAGTGCCACTTGGAACCTTATAGAAATAGAAGTTACCATTCCAATCGGTTTGCGTGGAACCATAGTATGAAGTTGTACCGTTGTCAGATACCTTATACAGGTCAACATAACGGTAATAGGCACCGCTCGAACCCATCATCAATCTGCCACGAATGTCGTTTTGTTGAACATAAGCGATATCCTTAGTAGATGGATCGGATACATTGCCTGCCAAGTCCTTCATCTTAACTCTTACCTTGAGATAAGAGGCTGATTCCAATTTCACAGTCGTTGAATAGTCATAGGTTCCGGCTGTATTTTGACCGATGTATCCCATAGAGACTGTTTTCAATACTGTGCCGCTGGCATCCAAAATCTCTGCTTCTGCGATCAGACCCTTCTCTGGAGAAGCAGCAACAATATTAATGTAGTCGTTTACATTGTAAAACGATTGATTAAATTGTACTCCGCTGACTACAGGTTTTTCTGTATCAAGTGTTATAGTTTTTGAAACATACTGTAAAGCGGAAAGAGAAGGTGCATATGGAGGAATGAAGCGTACATAGACAGTCTTGACTCCATCGCCGGGTGTTAAAGTCCATTGATACTTATCAGTGTCCGATACATCTACTTGCGTAGTGGTGTCAAGAACAGAAGAGTCATTTGCAATCTGAGCCTTGGGGTAACCGTTGGTCGTAAAGCTGAGCCATACGGTTGGATCGTTCGTGTAGGCAGATCCGTCATTGATCAAGAAAGAACCCGTTGAAATCGCTTCAAAGACACAGAAAACGCTTACATTGTCAGACGGCAGATCAAAACTAGTACTGGTCGTGCCACTCGACGGATCCGTAATCGGTACAGATGTACCGTTGGATGTTTTGTAGACCAAGCTGCCCGGCTTGTAGACATAACCTGCATTAGCAGTCACACTCACAGAAATGGAGGTACCTGCTGTGCCGCTGGTAGGACTGAGGGAAATGCTACCGTTGACTACGGTTGCATCAACATTGGCCGTATAGGTGCCCAAAGGCACAACCATAAATGCACCCGTAACTGTTATATTCTCCGACGGCATAGAAAATGTGGTCGTATTTGAGCCATTGATTGGGTCTGGTATTGGCGTAATGCTATTTGCCGCATTGGTATAGTGTAAAGACCCTGGGCTGGTTATGTATCCTGGATTGGCGTTGGCTGTGACTGTGATGGTATCACCGGCAGTTGCCGTTGTCTTGTCAACAAGAATCGTTCCGTTTGTAATGCTTGAATCAACAGTGATGCTGTAGCTGTTGACTGGCGGAGCAGGTATCATTTCAAAGGTTGCCGTAATCGTGATGTCTGCATCCGGCATGGTAAAGGTACCAGCAGTGCCGCTCAAAGCTATGGATGAGGTAGCACTAGGCATTCCGGTAACAAAATATTGAAGGCTTCCTGCCTGTAGTTGGTTACCGCTAACCGGGTTGACCGTTACTGTTACAGTTGTGCCTGGCGCTGCAAGCAAGGTGTCCGTTGTTGCAGCTGTAGTGCTAGTAGTGAGAGAACCCCCAGTCGTAAGAGAACTGCCGGATGTAACAAGACCACCGGGAGAGGTAACGTTAATCGTTAGGAACCCCTTGTTGTAATCTGTTACAGTAGCAGCGATTGTCCGCATGGTTTGTGCCTGAGCAGCCTTTAGTCCAAAGTCTTGCAAGTTAAACAAGACCAGCACCAGTACAAGAGACATAAAATAGCAAAGTAGAGACTTAAGAGACTTGCCTTTCATAGTTCACATCCTTTTTAATTAGTTTTTACTCCTTCCTTATTGGGTTACTGAACTCTGAGTTTGACAAACACCCCCTGTCTAAAACAGAAAGCTGTCTGATACTTACTGCCTGTGAAGTGGTCTGGCAAAAGTCTTGGCTTCTGCACTTATTTATATCAAACAGTAACGAAATTTTCTACCAAATTTTACTATACACGTAACTGGATGTCAATGACATTATCTTTTCAAATTACCAATTAATACTTCATGTTGCCAAAATCTCATATCGAAACCAAAGAATCCGTTGAGTTCTAAAAATTCAATTAAGAATCTGTGTATTTGGGTTGATCAAATAATGATCTATACTCAGTCTCTTAAACATTTACCACGCCGCCATCATTCAACCCGGATAAATTCTATCGTTTTGGGCGGCGGCTTTGCAAAGCTGAATGTGACTGAGTATAATCAAAACAATGCCTCTAACTGGGTAAAATTTTTTTGGAAATCTTCTTTGTAAGTATTGCAAAAAAATTCATTCTATAGTACAATTCTAACCAAAGAAAAACCCACACGAAACAAATATAAATCATAACTAACCAAGCAAAAAACAACATTCCAAATAACTTGAGGAGGAAATTATGTACGTAAATGAGTTTGAAATCAGAAAAATGATGTGTGACGTTGGACAAAGGGTGTATAACCGTGGAATGGTAGCCGCCAATGATGGTAACTTTTCCGTTAAAATTGGCCCCAACGAGATTCTTTGCACCCCAACAGGTGTCAGCAAGGGCTTTATGACCCCCACCATGATTTGTAAGGTGGATATGGAGGGCAATGTTTTGCAAACAGACGGAGTACATAAGCCGTCATCAGAAATCAAAATGCACTTGCGGGTTTACAATGGCCGCCCTGATGTCAACGCTGTGGTTCACGCTCACCCCATGTATGCAACTGCTCATGCTATAGCCGGTATCCCTCTGGTTAAGCAAATTATGCCGGAGTCTACCATCTTCCTTGGTGAGGTTCCCATTGCTCCTTACGGTCTTCCTTCTACTCAGGAAATCCCTGATGCCATCGAACCCTTCTTCAACACCCATGACGCTGTGCTTTTGGAAAATCACGGAGCTCTTTCTTGGGGCATTGATCTTATGACTGCTTATTTTAAAATGGAGGGACTCGAATTCTATGCGGAGCTGTCCTATCGTTCCCAGATGCTGGGTGGCGCAAAAGAATTGCCTGCTAAAGAAGTAAAGCGCCTCATTGACTTACGGAAGACCTTTAACGTGCCTGGCAAGCACCCCTGTATTGAAAAAGAAGGCTTCTGTGGAAAACCCGAAGGCACAGCCTGCACCCATGACTCCAACTGCAAAAACAGAATTTGCAACTGTGACCACGGGAAAGCCGCTGATGGCGCTCACAAGGATCATGCTTGCTGCGAGAGCAAGGCCGGGGACGGCTTGAATATCGGCAAGGATGAGTTAATCGAAATGATCACTAAGCAAGTTTTGAAAGCGTTACAAAAATAGCACAGTCTTAGAATAGAGGTGTATTTCTTGAAACGCTCCCGAAGAATGGAAACTTTATCAAAGCGGCCGGTGAACCAAGACGGGCTGATTCATGAAATCCCTGAAAAGGGCTTCATTGCCATGGTTAGTCCTTACGACCCCAGCCCTTCCATTGAGATTGAAAATGGCGTTGTTGTGGAGCTTGACGGTAAAAAAAGATCTGATTTTGATTTTATCGACTTTTTCATTGCTGACCGCTGCATTGATCCGAAGATTGCCAAGGAGAGTATGGCAATCCCTAATGTTGAAATTGCCAGAATGCTGGTGGACATTCATATAGAAAGAACAAAAATCATTGAGTTGGCGAAGGGTTTGACCCCAGCCAAGCTCACTCGGGTTATGGAAAACTTGAACGTAGTGGAAATGATGATGGCTATGCAGAAAATGCGCTCCCGTAGCCACCCGGCCAACCAAGCCCATATCACCAATGTGAAGGACAATCCCATTCTCATTGCCGCTGACGGTGCCGAAGGCGCTTTGCGCGGCTTTCGAGAAGAGGAAACCACAGTAGGGGTCGCTCGTTACGCTCCTTTGGCAGCCATTGGGTTGCTGGTGGGCAGTCAGATCGGCTCCAGAGGTGTTATGACCCAATGCGCTGTGGAGGAGGCTGTTGAGCTTTCTCTTGGTATGCGGGGTCTTACCACCTATGCTGAAACCATCTCCGTCTACGGTACGGAAAAGGTCTTTATTGACGGTGACGACACTCCTTACTCCAAGGCCTTTTTGGCCTCGGCCTATGCTTCTCGGGGCTTGAAGATGCGCTTTACCTCCGGCACCGGCTCCGAAGTACTTATGGCGAATGCGGAGAAAAAATCCATGCTGTACCTGGAAACCCGCTGTCTCTTTATGACGAGAGGCGCTGGCGTTCAGGGGATACAAAATGGCTCCGTCAGCTGTGTCGGCATTACAGCCTCCGTTCCCTCTGGTGTGCGGGCGATCTTGGCCGAAAACCTTATCGCTGCCATCCTGGACTTGGAAGTCGCCTCCAGTAACGACCAGACCTTTTCCCACTCAGACATCCGCCGCACAGCTAGAATGCTGATGCAGATGCTGCCCGGAACGGATTTTATCTTCTCCGGTTACGCTGGAACCCCCAACTGCGATAATATGTTTGCCGGTTCCAACTTTGATGCGGAGGACTTTGATGACTACAATATCCTGCAACGAGACTTAAAGGTGGACGGTGGTCTGCGGCCGGTTCGTGAGGATGAAGTGCTGCAAGTCCGAAACAAGGCTGCTAGAGCTATGCAGGTAATTATGAACGCCATGGGCTTGCCGGTGAGTGACGAGGAAGTTGAGGCAGTGACCTATGCCCATTCCAGTGCCGATGTGCCAAACCGGGATGTATATCGGGATCTGGCCGCCATTGAGGACTTTATGAAAAAAGGCCTGACAGGCATTGATATCATCAAAATCCTGCATCAGCGGGGGTTTTCGGATGTGGCCGAAAGCTTGCTCCAAATGCTGAAACAAAGAATGTCTGGCGACTATCTCCATACTGCCGCCATCTTGGATACCAATTTTAATGTACAAAGTGCGATTAATTTTAAGAACACGTATAAAGGTCCTGGTACGGGCTATCAAATGTCGGATACCCGTTGGGATGAAATCAAAAATATACAAAACGTTTCAGAACCGGAAGCCGTTGCCGGAGCAGCCTTCTTAAGGGAATTGGGGGCGGCTGAAAAATCTCAGAATCCAAAGGAAGTCGTCATCGGCCTTGGACCGGGTTTTGGGATCACTGTACAGGAAACGATGAACGGCTTAGCCCATCGACAGGTTTTGAAAGAAATCATGGCCGGAATTGAGGAGGAAGGGCTAGTACCCCGACTGGTACGCATACGGCAAAGCTCGGATGTGGCCTTTGTGGGCAGCCTCGCTTCCAAGCTATCCGGCTCCGGCGTAGCCATTGGGCTTCAATCCAAGGGGACAGCTGTCATTCATCACAAAGATCTGTATCCCTTGACTAATTTGGAACTCTTCCCGCAAGCGCCTCTGCTCAGTCTGGAAACCTACCGAGGTATGGGTAAGAATGCCGCCAAATATGCAAAAGGCGAAGGCGTCACTCCTTTGCCTACCCAAAATGACCCTATGAGCAGACCCAAATATCAAGTCAAAGCAGCCCTGTTGCACATGGTTGAAACCGAAGGTGTGGACGGTAGTAAACCGGTTAATTTGGAGCTTTTGACGGCCGGGAATGAAACTCAATCAATAAAAAGTGAAGAAATAGAAAGTGAAGCAATGAGAAATAAATCAATGCGAAGTGAATTTCTGCTAAGCGAATCAATGCGAAATCAATATGCAACAAGTCAATCAAAAGAAACTTGGGAAAGGGGCGTGCATTCATGAACTTATACCCCTTAAAGGAAAAATTTCCAGAATTAATCAAGAGCAAGACCGGAAAGGGACTTGAAGATCTGAGCTTGGAATCTGTCACGGATCAATCCAGTCAAATTTCCATCGAAGATGTCTCCATTTCCAAAGAAACCCTCCTGTTGCAAGCCAAGGTCGCCTTGGACAATGGCCGCCCCCAGCTTGCAGAAAACTTTGTCCGCGCCTCGGAGTTGATTTCCGTACCCGACGAAGAAGTCCTTTGGATCTACGACAAACTGCGCCCCAAGCGTTCCACCGAAAAAGAACTCATGGATATAGCTGAAAAGCTCCAAAACACTTACCAAGCCCCCGTCTGTGCCGCCCTGGTACGAGAGACACTGGAAGTATATAAAAAGCGTGGCGTGTTGTTGTGAGGCTGTATAGAATATGCTTGGTTCGTTATGTAATGGTTCTCGTTCTAAGTTATAGGCAAAGGAGGCTCTCATGATTCTTGCCGGTGTTGACATCGGAAACTCCACCACTGAGGTATGTATCGGGGAACTGATTTCCGGAAATCTTCAAATCCTCAGTAGTGGCCTGGTTCCCACCACAGGTATGAAGGGCACAGAAGAAAACATACAGGGTATCAAAGCAGCTCTGGAACAGGCCCTCAGCAAAATTGGGAAGAAGATTTCAGATCTGGACTTACTCAAGATTAATGAAGCGGTTCCTGTGCTGTCTGATGTAGCTCTGGAAACCCTGACTCAAACGATTATCACCGATTCAACCATGCTAGGTCACAACCCTAACACCCCGGCTGGGGAGGGCTATGCTTTAGGGATGACAGTGTCGATTACAGACTTTATGAGCATAAGTAATACCAAATCTGATCCGGTAGTCCTAGTGGTCTCCAAGACTGCTTCTTACGAAACAGCAGCAGAAGTCATTAATCGACACCCCAATATCGTAGCAGCCATTGTAGAGCGGGATGAGGCGGTTTTGATCGCTAACCGTCTAAATCGGAGCATTCCTATTGTGGATGAAGTTAAATTGATCGACCAGGTTCCTTTAAACAAGTCTGCTGTTGTGGAAGTGGCACCAGCCGGGCAGGTCATCAAGAAGCTTTCCAATCCCTATGGCTTAGCAGCTTTGTTTCAACTGGATCACGAGGAGACCAAAAGCGCCATACCCATTGCCAAAAGCTTGATCGGAAACCGTTCTGCTGTAGTCATTAAGACTGAAAAAGGGGCTGTACAGGATGTGGCCCTCCCAGTAGGCAGTTTGAAATTCGAAACAAAATACGGGCTTAAGACCCTTTCGCTACACGAAGGGGCAGAAGTACTCATGTCAGCCTTGGAAGAGATGCCGGAAGACGCTTTCCTCTATGCAGAGGAAGGCAATACTAGCAGCACCCTACAAAAGGCCTTCGGAAGCAGCCGGATTGAGGACATTTTAGCCGTAGACATGATGGTACCTGTATCGGTCGTAGGAGCCTTATCGGGTGAGGTTTTATACGAAAACGCCTTGGCCTTGGCCTCCATGTTCAAGGCTTCCCCCCTTTCTATGAACAAGCTGGCAGATTCCATTAGCAAGGAGTTGGCAGTACCCGTTCGTGTCGGCGGGCTGGAGGGTGTTATGGCGACCTTGGGCGCACTGACCACCCGGGGCAGCGCTTTACCAATAGCGGTTTTGGACTTAGGCGGTGGCTCCACGGACGCAGCGGTTTGCAGCAAGGACGGACTTATCAAGGTGGTACATTTAGCCGGGGCAGGAAATCTGGTCACGCACGTGATTCAAGCACAGCTGAGTATTACGGAATTCAGTGTGGCAGAATGGATCAAGCGGCACCCTTTGGCCAAGGTAGAAAGTTTATTCAGTTTACGTTTGGAAGACGGCTTGGTTCAATTCTTTGACGAGCCCTTAAAGGCTTCGCTTCTTGGGCGCACGGTGATCCGCAAGGGTGATGAACTAATCCCCATAGAGTGCAAGCGGAGCCTAGAACAAATCATACAGATACGGCGCAGCGCCAAGGCACAAGTATTTATAGTCAACACCAAGCGGGCCTTAAAAAAACTTGGATTAAGGGACTACTCCTCCGTCGTTTTAGTCGGCGGGAGCAGTTTAGACTTTGAAATCGCAGACATGATCGTTGAAGAGCTCTCACGACTGAAAATTGTAGCCGGACGGGCTGAAATCAGAGACCTAGGGCCGAGAAACGCTGTGGCTACGGGATTGGTTTTATCGGAGATGGTCTCTAAAGAACAAAGAAGAATATGGTAGCTTATGAAACCTGTGATTGTTATTTATAGATTTAGATTGGCTTCTGCAAAAGAGATCTGCGAAGGATTGGAAGAAGAAGGACTTTTGTGGGAGATTCGGGAAACGGAAGCGGATACGGAAATAAAAGATAAGAGTGCAGCAAGCTTAGCAGAGCTGGCGGCGAGGCTTTCGCCTCTTGAAGTCGGGATCGGGATCACGGACAGAGAGGCTGTGTTGACGGTGCAGAAGTTGAAGGGAAAAGCTTTGTACTCCGTGCAGCTATCAAGGCTGGAAGGATCTGAAAAATTGGAGGACTTCCAGCGTCTACGACTTTTGGGGCACAATGCCGCCCGGTATGTAAAAATGCTGCCTTTGTTGGGATGTGATGAAGATTAGTATCTATACGAGACTGGGAGACGGAGGGGAAACAGCTCTGTTTACCGGTGAGGTGGTGGAGAAAAGCCATCCCAGAATCGTGGTTTTGGGGGGCATTGACGAGCTGAGCTGCCATTTGGGCGAGGTTCGGGCACAGTTCCCTGGGAACCCAATGGGGCAACAGCTTGCTCATATCCAAAACCTTTTGTCAAAGATGATGGGGCTTGTGGCCGGAAGTGACGATGTGTTTCCGGGGCAGGAGGTCAAAGCCCTGGAGTCTTGGATTGACGGCTATCAAGCCAAGACGAAGCCGCTTCACAGCTTTACCTTGCCCGGCAAGAATCCTCTATCGGCAAAGGTACATGTTGCTCGCGCGGTAGCAAGACGGGTGGAAGTTTCGGTTTTTCAAGCCACCAAGCTTTGTCATGAGCGCACAACTACTTTAAAGCAGCTTTTGGTGTATTTGAACCGGCTTTCAGATTACTTGTTCGCCTTGGCTCTTGTTCTTGAGGAAGATGCCTCTACTACAAGCGACATTTCGGGCGGCACTTTATGCGGTTCCATTCCCTTACAAATGGCCGAGGAGATCATAAAAAAGACCAAGGCCTATGCGGAATATAAGGGATGCAAGCTGGTGATCTGCGTTGTGGGCAATACAGGCTTGCCCGTGAGTCTGCAAGTGATGGATGATGCTTATGTCATCAGCTATGAACTGGCTCTGAAAAAAGCCTTCAGCGCCGTGGCTCTGAAAATGCCCACTCATGAGCTTGCCAAGCTGACCAAAGAAGGGGCCTCCCTGGAGGGCCTAGAAGGAATGCTAGAGGGAAAGATTATTACCCTTGGGGGTGGGGCGCCTATTATTTGTGGTAATAAAATCATCGGCGGCATTGGGGTTAGCGGTAGTTCCGTGGAAGACGATATTGAGATCGCAGCCTATGGGGCTGGTGGGCTTAGTTCATGAGTGATTGATAAGAATTGAAGCAGATAAGAATGAAGAAAAAGAAACGAAATGAAACGAAGCGAAATGAAACCAAGGATCGGTGAGGATATGCACAACTTTTTCGCAATGATGTTGCGTATGAGACTGATAAACCGTTGGCCACTGATGCGGAATATTGAGACCGAAAACGTATCCCAGCACAGTCTGGAGGTTGCGGTCATTGCCCACGCTTTGGCTCTGATACAAAAAAAGAAGCTTGACATCGCAATTTCTCCAGAAAGGGCGGCTGTCTATGCCCTGTACCACGATGTTTCCGAAATTTATACGGGCGATATGCCTACCCCCGTCAAGTACCTTAACGACGAAATCACCGCTGCCTATAAAAAGGTAGAGGAAGCAGCCAACGAACGCCTACTGACCCTTTTGCCGGACTACCTGCGGGAGGAATACGAAGAAATTCTACAACCTACTCCAACAGAAGAAATGCAGCACATCAAGGAAACCGTCAAAGCAGCCGACAAACTGGCTGCCTTAATCAAATGCATCAACGAGCTGCAATCCGGAAACAAGGAATTCTTAAAATCCAAGCAAAGCCTGGAAAGAGTCCTGAACGCCATGAACAAAGACTACATCCGCATCTTCATGGAGGACTTCTTACCAAGCTTCTACTTATCACTAGACGAAATGGACTAAAAAACAAAGAAAAAGTTCTTGGGCGAAGGGGCGGTGCCCCCTTTTTCTGCGGCCAAAAGTGTTCCCTGCCCCTTCGCCCAAACCCTCAGCCCCCCTCCTAAAATGCCGTTTTAAAAACAAAAACCCACGACCGGCTTTTTTGAAAGGTGGAGGATGGGGGTTTGGAGGAAGGAGGCGGAAAACTTTTTTCGGCGTTGGAAAAAAGTTGTCCGCCTCCTTCCCCCAAGGTCTTATCATTTAGCAAGGAGGAGAAAATGGCAAAATTTGATGGCGTGTTTGAAACAGTTGACGAGGCTGTGGCTCATGCAAAGGAGGCTCAGGCTGAGCTCCATTTGATGCCGCTGGAGTTTCGTGAAAAGATTATCGCAAAAATTAGAGAAAAAATCATGGAAAATAAAGAACGCTTGGCCGATATGGCCGTCCATGAAACTGGTATGGGTAAAGTCGGTCATAAGATTTTGAAACATGAGCTTGTGGCCAAAAAAACGCCGGGAACAGAGTGTATCCGCGTAAATGCCTGGAGCGGCGACCGCGGCCTCACCTTGATCGAAAGGGGCCCGTTCGGCGTCATCGGTGCAGTTACGCCTTCCACCAATCCCTCAGAAACCGTCTTTTGTAATTGTATCGGAATGCTGGCCGCGGGTAATACCGTTGTGTTTAATAATCACCCCAATGCCGTAAAAACAACCGCCTTGGCCATTAAGTTGGTCAATGAAGCCGCTTACGAGGCTGCTGGCTTTTCGAACCTGGCCGTGACCGTGCCGAAGCCCAGCTTGGAATCGGGCGAACAAATCTTTAAGCATAAGGATATCAGCCTCTTGGTTGCCACCGGCGGCCCAGGCGTGGTCAAAGTTATCCTGTCAAGTGGTAAACGGGGTATCGCTGCCGGTGCCGGTAATCCTCCGGTTCTGGTGGACGAAAGCGCCGATATCAAGAAGGCTGCCGCCGATATCATTAACGGCGCTACCTTTGATAATAACCTGCCCTGTATCGCTGAAAAAGAAGTCATCGTGGTCAATAGCGTGGCCGATGCTCTCATGGACTACTTCGTTAAAGAAAATGATTGCTGCCTGCTGAGCGGTAGCGATGTTGATCGCTTGGTAAAGACCGTCCTGCTTGAGAAGAACGGGAAAGTCATGCTGAATCGGGATTTTGTAGGTCGTGATGCCTCTTATATCTTGAAGGCTATCGGAATCGACGCCCCCCACGCCCGTTGTATTGTCTTTGAAGGCTCCGATACGCACCCCCTGGTGGTGGAAGAATTGATGATGCCTATCCTTGGCGTTGTGCGGGTGAAGGACGTTCATAGCGGTATTGCAGTTTCAAAGCGGCTGGAAGGCGGCAACCGACATTCAGCCCATATGCATTCCGCTAATGTGCATCATCTAACTGCCTTTGGCAAGGCCTTGGATACAGCTATCTTTGTAAAAAATGCGCCCTCTTATGCCGGGATCGGCTTTGGCGGCGAGGGTTTTGCAACCTTTACCATCGCCAGCCGCACAGGTGAAGGGCTGACCAATGCGGAAACCTTTACCAGAGAGCGACGCTGCGTGATGGCAGATGCTTTATATATCAGATAGGAGTTGAGCCTTTGAATGGAAACCGTTACCATCAATAATATAGAAGAAATCGTTGCACAAGTTATCAAAAATTTGCAAGGCAATCCTTCGGTCGGGAACCAAGGAAGTAAAGAGGTTCCCAAAGAAGGTAAAATTGCCTTCTTGACTGAAAAGCAAAAAATCGAAATCAAATCCTACCCCATTCCAGAAATCGGTGACGATGAAATCCTGGTTCGGGTAGAGGGCTGCGGCATTTGCGGGACAGACGTTCATGAGTATAAGAACGACCCCTTCAAGCTGATTCCTGTTGTTCTGGGTCATGAAGGTTCAGGAGAAATCATCAGGCTTGGCAAAAATGTCACTAAGGACATTACCGGGCTGCCCTTAAGCGTCGGAGACAAGGTCGTTACCTCTGTAAATCTGACCGGTTCCGATGAATTTACCACCTTTAAGCCAGAGCGTTCCAACCTCAGTGCAAACAGCACTGTATACGGCCTACTGCCCGACGACAGCTATCACTTTAACGGCTGGTTTGCCGAGTACATTATCCTGCGCAAGGGTTCCTCCGTCTTTAAAGTCACAGGCCTGTCCCTGGAAGAGCGACTGCTGATTGAACCCGCTGCTGTTGCCGTTCATGCCGTAGAACGGGCGAAAACCACCGGACTCTTAAGCTTTGACACCAAAGTTCTAGTTCAAGGCTGCGGACCCATCGGTCTGTTAGTTATGGCAGTTTTGCGTACCATGGGCATTGAACATATCGTTGCCGTGGACGGAGACGACAAGCGTCTGGAAATGGCAAAGGCCATGGGCGCCGAAGCCGTGTATAATTTCAAAAATTACTCCAGCTTTAACGCCATGCTCTACGACGTGAACACCTTCACTAAGGGGGGCGTACAATTTGCCTTCCAATGCACGGGGGTACCGTCCGCTGCGTCCACCATCTTCAAATTCATCCGTCGAGGCGGCGGACTCTGTGAAGTAGGCTTCTTCGTAGACAACGGCGACGCCTCCTACAATCCTCACTGGGACTACTGCCAAAAGGAAATCACAGCCGTAGGCTCCTGGGTCTACACCTTCCGTGATTACCTGACCACCCTCGATTTCCTCAAGCGTGCCAAGGGCATCAAGCTCCCGATCGAAAGCCTGATCACCCACAAATTCACCATGACCGAACTCAACGAAGCCATGGGCGTCAACATGCGCCTAGAAGGCATAAAAATTGCAATGGTAAATTAGGAGGGTAATTATGGCTGTTGGGCTTTTAGAAGTATATGGCCTGGCAACGGCCCTGGCGGCAGTTGACTCCATATGCAAGGCAGCAAACGTTCGCATCATCGCCATTGATAAAAATAAGCCGAACGGCGCCGCCCTTGACGTTCCGCTGCTGATTATGATTAAATTTGCCGGAAGCGTTTCCGATGTGGAAGCAGGCCTGGAGGCGGGCAAAAAAACCGCCGAGACTGTGTCCGGCTATCTTGTGGGCCGTGTGTTGCCCAGCCCTGATGAGGGCTTAGATCCATTTTTAAAACTAAATTGTTTATAATATAGGAGGTATTCTCATGAAACAAGAAGCTTTAGGTTTAATCGAAACAAGAGGTTTGGTAGCAGCCGTTGAGGCCGCAGATGCTATGGTCAAGGCTGCTGATGTATCCTTAGTGGGCACAGAAAAAATCGGCTCCGGCCTCGTAACCGTTATGGTTCGCGGAGATGTAGGGGCTGTAAAGGCTGCTACAGAAGTAGGCGCAGCTGCTGCTTCTCGCTTAGGCGAGCTGGTAGCCGTTCATGTGATTCCAAGACCCCACGGCGATGTGGACAAAATCTTACCGGCCGCAAAATAAGGAGACCCTATGAAAGCGATTGGCATAATTGAAGTTGTTGCCAACGTTGCCGCCTATGCCTGCCTGGATGCCATGCTGAAGGCGGCTGATGTGTCCGTTGTGACAGCCGAAAAGGCTTTGGGCGGCCGTTTGGTATCCATTATTATTGAAGGAAGCACTTCAGACGTCAAGGCAGCCCTGGAGCATGGCAAACAGGCGGCCGAAAGCGTCGGGACAGTTGCGGCCATGGTGGCGATTAATCATCCCCATGATGAATTAAAGCGGGTGATTACGGAAAGCCTGAACTATAAAAAGGTGGTGCAGAATGGCAAAAGCTGAGAAAGAAAAGCGCCCGGAAGCAGAGCCGGTAACAGAAAGCATTGAAAAAGAAGAAAGCAGCAAAGAGGAAATAAACAAAGAAGAAATGTATAAAGAAGACACAAATAAAGAAAGCCAAGCATTTAAGGAGGAAAAGAAAATGATTAACCAAGCATTGGGAATGATAGAAACCAGAGGACTCGTTGCCATGACCGAAGCAACAGATGCTATGTTGAAGGCAGCAAATGTTGAGCTTGTAGGCTCCGAAAAAATTGGCTCCGGCTTAGTCACTGTCATGGTGAAGGGAGATGTGGGCGCAGTCAAGGCCGCTGTGGAGGCCGGTGCTGCCGTAGCCTCCAGGCTTGGAGAAGTGATTGCAACGCATGTGATTCCAAGACCCCACAGCGATTTGGAAAAGATTATTCCGAAGTTTTAAGGGCATTAATCCCCAGGGAGGATTGCTTTGAATAAAGAAGTCATTGATTTGATTGAAAAGACCGTCAAAGAACAGTTGGAACAATATGAAAAAAGGATAAGCTTAGGGGGGAACGCTGTGCCGCCCACCCCTGGGCCTGTATCCTCAACTGTGGAGGTCGCTGGAATCCCCATCGGCGTTTCCGCAAGGCACATACATGTAAGCCCCGAGGATTTCTATGTACTCTTCGGCAGCACGGAGCTTCATCCTAAAAAGGAACTGATGGGCGGGCAGTTTGCCGCCAACGAAACCGTTACCCTGGTAGGTCTGAATCTTCGTGTTATAGAAGGCGTCCGGATACTGGGACCCTTCCGCAAGCAGACTCAAGTGGAGCTTGCCAAGACAGACTGTATCAAGCTGGGCATTGCCGCTCCCATCCGGGAATCTGGCAAGCTGAGTGGCTCTGGAGCCATCACGGTGGTGGGGCCAAAGGGTGCGCTCTACTTGCAGGAGGGCTGTATTATTGCCAAACGCCACATTCACTTTAATCCAGAGGATGCCAAGCGTTTTGGTGTAAATGACGGGCAGACGGTATCGGTTCGCATTGGCAAGGAGCGTAGCGGTATTCTAGAGAACGTGCAAGTCCGGGTGGACAAGAGCTTTACTTTGGAAATGCATTTGGATACGGATGAAGCAAATGCTTTGGACTTGAAATGTGCTGAGAAGGCTTATTTGTTCGCTTGACATGATAATAACAGTGCGAATGATGAAGCACGTACCAAGCGATAGTGGTATTAACGCCCAAGTAGCATAAGGGACACCGCCCTACACTCGTACTGGTCGTAAGCCGTTTCGGGCGGTGTCCCTTCCGCTGCTTTCATCGGATCGCTTTATGCAGATTGTGTGCTGTGCGTATGCAGTATTTTGTGATAAACGAACGAGCTATGAACACCATCAAACAGGAGGGAAATCATGCTGATAGCAAGGGTAAAGGGGAATGTTGTATCCACCAGAAAGCATCCAGCCCTGGTGGGAAGTAAGCTGATGATTGTTGAAAGCCAAACAGAACCAAAGCAAGTCTTCGTAGCAGTAGACAGCGTGGGAGCCGGCATTGGTGACCAAGTGCTTGTAACCTGCGGCAGTAACGCCCGCTTCGGACACAATAACCCTGCGTCTCCTGTTGATGCCACCATCATTGGCATTATTGACGAAAATTAATCTTTGATTGATCTATTAACCTTTTAATTCCCCAAAAATCATAACCATCCCCACGTCCGGCTTTTTGAAAAGGAATGGATGGGGGTGGTGGGGTGAATCAATAAGTTGGTTCACCCCACGGTTTTGTTTTAAGGAGGTCCTATGAACCAGTCTTTGGCGGTCGTTGAGTATAAATCCGTTGCTGTCGGAATTATGGCAGCAGACGCTATGGTAAAGGCCGCCCCGGTCGATCTGGTGAAAGCCCAGTCCACTTGCCCGGGTAAGTTTGTCGTCCTCGTTGCCGGAAAGCTTTCCGCTGTGAAAGCAGCCTTTGAGGCCGCAAAGGCACCTGGCCTTGCCAACGCCCTTGTTGATACATATTTTCTTGGAAACCCTCATGAGTTGCTGCTGCAGGGCCTCTCAGAGGTTAAAAAGAAGGGGGAGCACTCGGCCCTTGCTGTTCTCGAAGGCCACTCTGTTGCCTCTGTAATTGGGGCTGTCGATGAAATGTTGAAGGCCGCTCCCCTTAGCTTGATCGAAATCCGTGTCGCCAATGGCCTCGGCGGTAAAAGCTTCGCCCTTCTGGGCGGTGAGGTGGCAGCCCTGGAACTCTCTATGGCAAAGGCAAAAAGCTTGCTCCCGCCTGAGTTGTTCGTTGAGGGTGTGGTCATTGCCAATCCCGATATGCAAGTTTGGGAAAAATTGTAAGATAGAATTTATTATGACAAGGCTTGTCAAGTCGAAAATTGATTTGACAAGCCTTGTTAAGATATGTCTTCCAAGATAAAATTTACGAGCTAAACCACATAAAGAAAGTCGCCCTTCATGGACGACTTTTTTGCGTTTATAGGATGTATCAATTTCTGCCACTTCACTATCGTCTTGAACCAAGTCTCTTTTGGGTATTTGAGTTTGATTTGTATTTGCATAACCCTAAATAAAGTTTGCGTAAAAAATGAGGATCGCTGAGCATGATGCCATCAGAATATAAACGAGCTTATTCCAAGCATAAACTCGTCTGCTTCCGTATGATTCAAAAGGATATAAGGGTATTGATTAATAATACGCATACATATTTTTTGAGTTGCTGAATGTGAGTTGAAAGATCCTATTTAAGAAACAAAAAAGGCTTTTGAGCATTTTGATGCCCAAAAGCCTTTTTGCTTTCACTCCAAAATATAGAAGATAGCGACAAATTTAAAAACGATGTTTCCTTTGAAAACTCGTCCCTTAATCCACTTATCCAATCCAATTAAGGAGCAGCCCGCAAAGTACCCCCACAACGTACATCGTGAAAACGATTGTAAGGGTTTTTCTCAAGCTGCTTTTCTTCGCAAGAATGACATATCCAAAGCCTGCACCAGTAGATA
The DNA here is from genome assembly GCA_964611385.1 of uncultured Defluviitaleaceae bacterium. Lineage (GTDB taxonomy): Bacteria > Bacillota > Clostridia > Lachnospirales > CAYPQA01 > CAZSXS01. The sequence goes on along the minus strand of CAZSXS010000002.1, from coordinate 37,501 downwards.
AGCCAGCAAGGGCTGATCCGAAGGATAGATCCCCATTCATAAACAGCTGAGTAATCAGAACTGAAACAGAACAGCCAGGAACAAGTCCTATTAGTGCAGTAATCAGCGGCTGTAAAACATTTCCAGACAGCAGCAAAGCTGAAAACCGTTCTTCTCCTAAAAGATATACTGCACTATTGATGATAAGCAGGGTGACTAAAATAAATATAGAGATCTTAATCGTATGAGACAAAGCATTTTGAGTGATATAACCTTTATGTTTATGGTGCCTGTCGGACTCGCATGAAAGAAATTCAACCTCTACGGGCTTGGCTGCACTCAATTCTTCATAGCGAAATACTGTGGCATTCAGTATGTATCCTATAGCGATGCCAATTATAAGTTTCACACCAATCACGGCCAAAACCAACTGAAAACGTCCAGAAGAACCAAGCAATACAGGAATGGCTTCATCGGAAGTAGCCAGAAACACAGCTATGAGTGTGCCCCCCTTAATGGCCTTTTCATTATATAAGGTTGCCGCTGCCGCGGAAAATCCGCACTGCGGAATGCACCCAAGCGTTCCGCCAATGAAAGGGCCTACTTTGTTGAGCTTACGGACAGGCAAATACATATGTTTTGCTTTGCTTTGAAAATACTCCAGCAATAAGTAAATCACAAATAAAAACGGAATCGTCTTTACTGTGTCCAAGATGGTGTCCACTAAAACATCTATCATTTTTTTATCACTCCTAGCTTGTTTGGATAGAATCAGAAAATCAGATTTCTGTTCTATAATCAGTACTGTTTCGCTTTTGCAAAGTCGCCACACAAAACAATAGAATTGATCAAGGCTGAATGAAGGCGGCTTAGAAATGTTTTAGAGACAGAGTATAATAATAATTAGCAATTTTTTCAAGTATTATTAAAAGTTTGATCCATAACAGTCCGTCCTATACTTACTCAGTCACGTTTAGCTTTGCAATATCGCTACGAAACTCAGTACTTTTGATCGCTCACTTGATTATACTTATCCTGTCCTATATAATGAAACGAAGAGCAGTCTCTTAAATCGTACCAACGCGCCATCCTTCTACTCGGATCAACTCAATTGCTTTGTATGGCGGCTTTGTAAAGCTGAAGGTGACTGAGAAGAATCAAATCCGAGAAGGGGGTCAATATTTCATGAAATACATGAAATATAAGAGCAAAGCGATCATAGCGACAGCTATAGGCCTTGCGATTCTTTGCATAATCGTCATTGTCAATTATATTTTTATCCAGTGTAAAGCTTATCCTCAGAAACAGATGCCTTTGTCTAGGCTCAATGTTGTTGGTGAGTATCAACTTGGAAAAAACAGTCCGCTTAAAAGCCTTGACTCCTTTGATTTGATTGCCAATACAACTGAAACCTTATATATTTATGGCCACTTTGATCAAGCCATACCAGAAAATTATCAGGTAATTCTCTGCATCCAGAATTTGATAGCCAAAATTTACATAAATGATCAGCTGGTCTTTAGCTTTGGAGACCCTGGTACCTATCCCAGCTTTTCTGACTCGCCGGGTAACCGCTTCATCAGCTTTATCTCACCTGGAATCCAAACCACCGACCGAATTGAAATTCAATTGACGGATACCTACCCCAACTTCAATGTCAAAGCCTTTAGTGATTTTCTGGAGCGAATCTACTCGGGCTACCAGGACAGCTTAATCATGAGAAACTTTTCTGATTGGGGCTTGTCTATCATTCTGTGTATCGTTTACATTGCCCTTGGGGTTTTAGTCTTACTTGCCTTGATCATTATGAAGGCGCTTCATGTTAAGGGTTTGAATAAATACTTGTATTTCGTTGGTTTTATCCTTTCGGGCGGAACCTGTATGTTTGTCAAATTCGATGTTGTTTGGATCTACTGGCCCCACACGGTTTTTTATAATCTTTTGGCCTATTGGTGCGTGCCCATCATGTTCCTAACCTGCAATGCCTATTTGTACAGCTTTATCCAGGGCTTTACTAAAAGGATCCTAACGCCCTTACTATGGATAAACATTGCCGCAGTATATTTTCTCATCGCTTTCTTTATTTTAGGTTACGATGGTTATAGTATCCTTGATACTTATCTATTTTTTTCCGTTCTTCATGTGATCGTACAAGCCGTTTGTTTGTATCATGAAGCCTTCGTTTCCAAAAATGCCGAAGCGAGAAAGATTTTTTATTCTATAAGTATCTTGATTTTAGCTGGTATGATTGAGGCAGTAGATTTCTACTTACGCTTTATACCTCAGGGAATCGTGCTTTTGCTGGGATTTATCGGTTTAATTCTGTTTCAAGCCATCCAAATGATCTATTGTTTTGTCGATAATATGAGAAAAGCTACCAAATCACAAGAGCTGATGAACGAGTTGTTGCAAAACCGTATGCGTATCATGCTCACTCAAATCCAGCCTCACTTTGTTGCCAACACGCTTACCACCATTAGCGCGTTGTGTGAAACCGATCCCATGACGGCCAAGTCCGTTACGGAGCATTTCGCTCACTATCTTGGCGATAATATTGATGCCTTGTCCCATGATACGCCTATGCCGTTTTTAAAGGAGCTTGAACATGTGGAGCATTACCTGTACCTGGAAAAGATACGCTTTGATGAACGGCTGAATGTGGTTATGGACACAACAGTCACGGGCTTTTATTTGCCTGCCTTGACACTCCAGCCGATCGTAGAAAACGCCGTCAAGCACGGGATTACGAAGCGCTTAGAGGGCGGCACCGTAACCATACGGAGCAAGGAAAGCAAAGATAACTATATCATTTCTGTCATTGACGATGGTGTTGGCTTTAATGATAGGCAAAAACTTTCAGGCGATGGCAAACATATTGGCATAGATAATGTAAGGGCCCGACTGCGGCTCCAATGCGGCGGCAGCCTGTATATTCAAAGCATAGTAGGGCTTGGCACTACAGCAAAAATTATAATCCCAAAGGAGTATGTTCGAAGAAGAAGGGATAGCAATGAAAAAGTATCTTACAAATCCGCAAGGAAGGATAAAAAGTGAATGAAGATTATCATACAGGACCCCTCTCCTGGCGAGGAAGACAGCGTAATTATCAGCGTTAAATGTATGACTGATAGCGTCATGAGAGCCATAAACATGCTCAAAAGTCCGGATAGCGTGACAGTGTACATTGATGACCACGCCCTACTGCTTCCAGTGGGTAACATATTCTATGCTGAGAGTGTGGACCTCAAAACATTCGTCTATGCAGAAAAAAGTGTATATCGAAGCAGATTAAAACTATATGAACTTGAAGATATCCTGAACAAAAGCGACTTTCTTCGGATAAGCAAGCAAGTAATCGTAAACATTAAGAAAATCAAAAGTGTTTCTCCAGCCGGGGGCGGACGTTTGCAAACAACCCTTAGCAACGGGGAAAAGGTGATCATATCGCGGCAGTACGTTTCCGCGTTAAAAGGAAGGTTTGGCTTATGAAATTAAAAGATACATTGAAATACATGTTTCACATTTTTTGTGTGATAACCACTTTTGAAACTCTTTTTATTGCAACGGAAAGCTTGATTAACGACTCAAACTTTGTTCTTAACGCGTGGGAATTATATAAAATTTTGATTATTGCCTTCACAAGTGTTTTACCCATGTTGATCTTTGTGCGAAGCGAAACAGCTTCTCGGATGGGGATGATCATTCGCAAGGTTATACATTTTGTTCTGACTTCTGGCATCGTCTTTAGTCTTCTGATTTACTTTAAATGGATGGATGCAAAGAACGCGGTTTTCATTGCTTTATTCTTTCTTTCGATCTATATTCCGGCCCATATAATCGGTGAAATACGGGCGAAGCAGTTGGCAGATAAATTGAATGAGCGAATAAATGCATTTCACAAGGCTGAAAATGCAACTCACCCTGATAAGCCTTGAAATAAAACCCACCTCCGGCTACACTGCTAGCAGGAGGTGGGTTTTTATGATAATCCAAGTAGAAAACCTTTATAAAACATACGGGAATGTAAAAGCAGTTAATGGCATAAGCTTCGCAGTTCAAGATGGAAGTTTGTTCTCCTTTCTTGGAACAAACGGCGCCGGAAAGTCAACAACCATCAATGTACTTACGACTCTGTTATCTAAAACGTCCGGTACAGTCACAGTCGGTAACTTTGATGTTGATCGCGACACAGAAAAGGTTCGCAATCTAATTGGCATTGTGTTTCAAGACAGCGTACTGGATCGAATGCTGACTGTACGCGAAAACCTTACAGTACGCGGAAGTTTATATGGTCTGCAAGGCACGAAGCTAAAAAGTGTCGTGGACAACGCCATAAAAATTACGGAGATTGCAGAGTTTGCGACTCGTCCATATGGGAAACTTTCGGGTGGTCAGCGTCGGCGTGTTGATATTGCACGGGCCTTAATCCATACGCCTAAATTGTTGTTTCTCGACGAGCCAACGACGGGACTCGATCCGAAAACCCGCCGTGATATATGGAGTATGATTCGCAAGCTACAACAATCCAGCGGGATGACAGTCTTTCTCACCACCCACTATATGGAGGAAGCCGCTGAAAGCGATGACATTGTGATTATTCACAAGGGTGAAATCAAGGCCTCAGGCTCGCCGCTAGAATTGAAAACGCGTTACTGCTCTGATACCCTAAAAATGACGCTAAATACGGGTGAATACATTGAACACAAGCTTGCAAGCACCCTTGATGCGTTACCCCTTATTGAGCAGCACAAAAGCAAGCTTGCGAACGTAGAGATTGTGAATGGTACTCTTGACGATGTGTTTCTAAACTTGACGGAGGGATTGAACAATGTTGATTAAAAGAAATTTACTCTTATTCTTTCGAGATAAAGCAAATGTGTTTTTTTCCTTGTTAGCCGTACTGATTATTGTTGGCTTATACGTGCTCTTCCTTGGCAATATGATGGAGCAGGATTTACGGGCGCAGCTTGGTTTTGATTCGGATAAAATCGGCGTGGTTATGGCCAGTGTCACCTTGGCCGGAATGATTGCGGTAACGAGTGTCACAAGCTGTTTGGGGGCTCTGGCAGTAAGCATTGCAGACAAACAAAACGCGGCAAATGACTTCTATACAAGTCCTATTTCAAGGAAAAAAATCACCTTGGGCTATATATTGAGTTCAGGCACCGTTGGGCTGATCATGACCCTTCTCGCCCTTGTTTTATGCGAGGCGTATATTGCTACAAATGGTGGAAGTCTACCGGATTTAGCCAATTGCGCACGCCTATTGATTACAGCTGTGTTGAGCGTGCTATGTGGAAATGCGGTTGTGTTTTTTATTACCGTGTTTATTAAAAGCCAAAGCGCGTATTCCGCTTTGAGTACGGTAATCGGTACATTGATTGGATTTCTGATGGGCATTTATATTCCCATGGGTTCTCTACCTACTGCCGTGCAGTGGGTCATCAAGTGTTTTCCGATGACCCATGCAGCAAGCATGTTCAAACAAGTATTGGCAGACGGTGAGTTGGCGGAACTATTTGCAACCGCAGCACCAGAAGCGCTAGAGGGTTTCCGTAAAACCTTTGGAATCATATTCGTCTATGGCGATTATGTTAGTGACTTTTGGTTCTCTGCGGCCATACTGGCTTTGACTACTATTGTGTTCTATGTATTAAGCTCAATGGTGATGCGCATGAAACAAATTTAACCTAAGTTGCCAAGAAGTCCCCCGCCTCTTAGGCGGTGGGATGAATTGGCAAGGTCTTGACATAAACCACTATTACCAAGTCAGACATATCTACCATAAAACGATTACAGATGAAATAGCATGAAGGAGAGTGTTTCTCAGAATAATCCCCACAATATTACACGGCTTAATCAACCTTTGAAAACTTGCATCTTTAGTATTGATTCTATTCCTATATGGTAGAGCAGTTTCAACTCGTGTCAATACAAAACTAAAACACTCTTGAATAAATGCTCAAGAGTGTTTTCAAATAACATATTATAAACATAATGGGAAGGTCAATAACCTCTTTCAAGTTTACATATATTATCAGCCAATCTATCGAATGAAATTATTTTAGTATTATTCATTTCATAACATATTTGACTACGTAATTCTACTGCATTTTCACTCATATAATCACGTCTGCTGACAACCAAGCAATAATAAAAGCGTGAGGTCGGAATATCAATATGCTTGATTTTTAGATTAGAACTTTGAAAAAAGTAATCTCTATTAATGTCAACCCATCTTTTCCAATCCCTAATCTGAGTTATTCCCTTGCGCACACTATCGCTTTCGGTATTTGAGGTAGTAAGTAAAAATGGTATGTTTGCTTTCTCAAACTCTATTAATACTATACTATATCCGTCTGAATTCTTTCCCAACAAAGCATAGTCTACAATATATTCACTTCCTAATTTCAGCTCTGGAAATAAATATGCATCGTGGTGTCCAAAATTATAATCTTTGAATATTGCCCCGGGGATAAGCCATTTTCGGTTATCTTTAATATATGATTGTATTTGATTTTCATTTTCAGCAGAATAGATTACTTTTCTAAATTCATCGGCTTCATATTGCAAATCTATTGTTTTTGGTTCAGAAAAATATAAACAGTTATTAGGGAAATACGAGTTGTAACACCATAGAAATTTTCTGCATTCAAAATTTGGGTGATTATGTAGTGGGTTATCTGCAGGAGTTTTAATTCCTTTTTTTGATTTGAAACACATATACTTATTTTGTGCAACTCTTTCTTCTTCGGTAAGTATTTTAGTATAATCACGTATGTAAAGGTTCATATCAGCTTCTCCTTGTAAAAACATCTTTCAGTATATATTTATTGAATAGTAAATAAAAATAACTTTCTATCGCTATTAGCCTGTCCATCACAAACGTAAAGAGGAACTCATTTTACTTACTCGAGAACATAATTACAATTTCTCAATAGTAACGTAATTATAATTTTTTTGTATCTTTTGTTCTTCATCTGTTGTGAGCTCGTTAAGCTGTATAAATAACTTCATTTTTGCTCTACTAAACCCAACGTAGTTCACCCTACATTCTTCGTTCTTACTTAAATTCATGTTGAGCAATAAATCTTTTGTATCCTTAGTTCCAATGAGCATAACATTCTCGTACTCGGTACCCTTTGCTTTGTGAATTGTAATATGGTTGCTTGTATCTTCTGTAATATTAATGCAAATTGCTATATCCTTATATAAACAAGTACTATAAAATCTTTTGGCAGCACCATCTCTAAAAGCCTGCAATTTATAAGATAATTCCGAACACAAAGTTTCATAGAATTTCATTAAGGTATCATTGCAAAAATTATTATAGACACCAAGCATTTTCGATAAAGAAGATAAAGCTACTTTTTTTGAATCTTCTTCCATTCTAAAAAGCCATTCAATTTTCTTTAAAGAATCTTTGTACTTCCCGTTAATCGATAGTTCAATTGCTTGAACAAATGATAATATGTAATTTCTGCGCTGACTGCTACTATCAACACTTTCAAATTGTTCAATCAATTTCCTATTCAAGTCGTTTCCTTCAATATCCTTTTTCATTGCATTAGAAGTAATATTATCTCGAGAAAGCGATTCCACTGACTCGCCACAACATATGTCACATGATTTACAATAAGCAGTATTTCTATTACCGACATATATAATCACATCCATATCATCAATGTTACTTCTCGCCTCTTGATGTATATCTTTTCTAATATCGTTTAGAAATTTTACAATCTGATTAGTGCTCCGATGATTATCATTTAAAGTAAATACATTATCCTTATTTACTTTAAATGAATCAAATAGAGAGGGGTCAGCACCTTGAAATGCGTAAATCGATTGTTCTTTGTCTCCTATTACTCCTACTACCGTTTCCTTTTTTCTTATGGCATCTAGAATAAAGGACTGTATGGGATTCGTATCCTGATATTCATCAATAAACATATATGGGAATTTTGCTCGTAAAATATCTAGTATAAACGGATACTTATCAATGAGAATATAAGAAAAATATAGAACATCGTTATGGTCAAGTATTCCTTTCCTCCAGTATATTTTTTTGAGCCCGATTATTTTGCCTGATAATATTTTTAAATTTCTTTCACTAATCCCAACAAATTTATTGCTTTTCTTATCGAATCCAACAGCTTTTGCATTGTCGCATTTAAAAGCTATATTTCGATTAATATATTCGCATTTAATGGATAGAAGCCAACTTTGTAATGCTTGATTCAATACAGGAAGAGATAAAATCTGATTTTTAGTATTTGGGTGCTTTAAACTACTTAAGTCTTCACGTTCGAACCATTCTCTAATGTACTTATTGTTTATATAAAATTCATCATGTCCATTCATTTTTTCACAGCATAACTCATACTCAATTGAAATAAAAGAGCAATAAGGCTTTAGAATATTTTTATATAAAAAGCTATGGATTGTGCAAACTTCAACTTTGTCAGAAGATCCATTTCCAAGCCTTTTTAATATGGTTTCAACAGCTGTGTTGGTATAAGTTATGCATGCAACTTTTCTAGCACAAGCCATTCTTGTAGAATTTTGAAGGACATTTTTAATATGATTAACAAGAAATTCTGTTTTTCCCGCACCCGGGCCGGCTTCAACTTTGAAATCTTCTTCAATACATATTTTGTCTTTTGATGTAATGATCATTTATCTTCACACATCCATTCAATCGCTTTTCTGATATACGTTGGCACAGTGAACTCGTTAAATTCCTGCGAGCCTTTCTTCGATAAATTTTCTCTTAAATTAGATGACAATTCTAGCGCATTCTCACCTTTACCAACCGAGTTTAAATATCTCGAAGCAATTACCGCTTTCTTCTTGAAGACATCATCCCATGCTTCGCCATTTACGCTTAATAAAGAGTCTTTTATTCTTGTATTTTCATCGCTGTTTCGCAATGTATCTAACATCTCATCTAACGACTTTTTCTCTTTAACCATCTTCATTAGCTTGGTTAGTTCATTGTCATTTGATAATGATGGGGTTATTAATAGAGGACTTATTTCATTTTCAAATGCCATCTGATACTCGAGTGTTTTTCCATAAGTTTTATCTTGGGTAAATGAACGAATTGTTGGATGCTTTCCTTCTTCATACTCTTCCATGGTGTTTAGCTCATAATCATACTCCACCAGATCGGCATACATTTCAAATGGATAACATTTTTGAAATTTCGCATTCTCTATACTCTTTTCTTTTCTTACAGGATCAATATCCGTAATGCAGGCAACTTTCCGCCTAATTGTATTTTCTTTAGTGCAATCAAATAAGTACAGAAAATGATCAAAACATCTCCCACCGACATTGATTATGGTAATATGATTATCTTCTAATGATTTATCCATATAATCAGCAAAAATTGATATTAATAATTGTTCAGCAAGTCCTTCAACAAAAACTATTTTCTCTGCAAATAGCATATTCGATTTTGTTGCATCTAGGAATCGCTGAACATATTTTTTGCTTTCAAGTATTTCTTTCTTTAATCCATCTGGCTCAATATCATAAAACACTTTACCTGGGTATGCCACCAAAGATTTTCCATGTTCTATGTACAAGCAAATAATATCATCTAACTGAACTGATGAAGTAATATGCGTAGAATGCGAGGTTATAAAGACCTGCTTTACTTTTTTATCGCAAATATTTTTCTTTAAGAACTTAATAAACTGAAATTGCATAGTTGGATGCAAATGCGCCTCTGGCTCTTCTATAGCTAATATAGGAAAAACTTTTGCATTGCTCCCTAAGTATTTTCCGTCTGAATCAACCTGCATTTTAGCCAATAGCAGTGACATAAAAATTAAATTGTTATAACCAAGCCCGTTGTGTGTGATCGGTATACTCATACCAGTATATTGTTTCACGATCAATTGTAAGACAGAATACAGTTCACTTTCTGTGATCTTTCCTTCAAAATCTGGTTGCGATTTATCAAATAATGCTCCGACATCATTTGCGTATGACAAGATTTCCTTTTTTCCACTTTTGAGGCGTTCTCGAAGTCCTTCTACAAGCAACTGCGATGTATTTTCAAATTCCTTTTTTCTAACAGCAATATTTTCTGATTGTTGTTCTTCAGTAAGTTGTTTATTAGATTTAATATCATAATCTATGAAAAAGTCGATTACGTTTTTGAGCAATGTATTACGTCCGGAAAACATATCGCGCTCGACATCCCGAATGGCATCTAGAAATTGAAAGTCGAATTTATTAAGGCTTTCTCCATCTATTTGTACTCGATTATCAGAATTTCCAACCCATGTTTTATAAATATATAATCTAATAAAATGGTCATTAATAATTTTACGTGCTTCTTCTTGAGTAGTAGTGCCTTCAATTTGCTGCCTATATTTTTCTTCATGGGCTTCTGGCAAGAAAAATACATACTGTACTTTAGCCATATAAGGTTCTTCTAAAGAAACTAGCCAGTTACTTACTGTGACTAATTCATCCCCCATTAAATTTTCATCTTTAGACTGAGATAAGGATACCGTTATTGATACTTTGGGCGAGTGAAGTTTTAATTTTTCCAAAGGAATATTATTGTAAATATCATTTATCGAAAGTTGCTTTTTAAAAGAGCTATCAAACACTAGCGCCATGGCTTTTAAAAGATTAGATTTTCCTGCATTGTTTTGTCCAATTAATAAATTTATCCCATCTTGAAAGTCTATTGAAATAAAATCGAAATTTCTATAATTTTCGATACAGATATTTGAAATGTACATATCTTTTTCCCCTATCCCAAGTAAATTACATGATTAAATGAACCTTCTATTAAGGGCAAGCTCCCTCTATTATGAGTTTCGTATTATTGCTAAAACACGAATTTTGCTTTTTAATAATTATATCATAATTTGAACTGCTTTCCAATAACATAGAGTAATTATTACAAAAAATTAATATCAAAAATTATTTTTGGACTGTTGTGTTCAGTTGCTGGATGAGGATTTGAATGATGGGGTCAAGCGGTCTCACAATGAAGTGCTATTTATTCGAACAGCAACCTGTAATAGTGCTTCCTCTATATTGTGCAAGGTTAGACAAAACATAAAATCAATGGTTCCATGATTGATGATTATTATGATAAACCATGATGCAACGATGTAGTCAAGAGTTTTTTCTGCGACTTTCAGAAAAAAGTCCATCAACATTTTCGTATTGATGAACTTTTGGATTGAGACTATTTTATACAGAGCAACAGGCCCCAACCCTCAAACGTTGGCTTTGTCACCTGATAAAACCATTAAGGCAATGAAAAAGGACTGCTCAGCGTAAGCTGTGAGCAGTCCTTTTTCAGATAACAAAAAATACAGGTATCCTAGCCAAAACCCCTATCACCAAGCCTAGCCCCCAGCCAACACATACATCCAAAGGATAGTGTCTCAGTGTCACAATACGGCTTAGGCCGGTGAGGAAGGCCATAAAAAACAAGATTGTTCCGATTAAAGGATGAATCAGGCAAAAAGCGAAGGCAATGGCGGCCGAAGAGGTTGCATGATTGCTGGGGAAGGAGTAGCTTTGCTTTCTGCCGAAGGGTCTTTTTCGCTTAAACAAGGCACGCAAGCCAAAGCTTAGGGCGATGGCAACAAAAGGCGCAAAAAAATAACCTTCATAAAGCCCAGACTCCAAAGAAGCCTTCATTGATACAATGATGGGTGCCTTTGCAGCAAACAAAATCCATAAGCCGCCGCTAGAATAAAGAATAAAAAATATTGTAGAGGAGTAAACAGAAATGATATCGAACGCCTTGTATAACAAGGGGTTCTTTTGAATAATATGGTTGATAAAAAGCAGTACCTTCTTGTCCCGCTCTGCAATCCATGTCCGTATGCTTTGTTTTCTTTTTCTTTTCGACTGACCCAACGACATCTCAACCATACCTTTCTAGTGCTTTTCTTTACCCCCGTATAAAATGCCCGCTGGAGGGGAGCTTTTCGCTCCTGTAGAACTCGGTGTCTTGGCCCATAAGACAGAAGTCGCCGACTTCGAATTCATCCCTGGTCATAAGGGCGCTCATTTGGCTGTTTTTTTTGAGGGTGTATACTTGAACACCGACAGAATTTTTTAGGGTGATGGGCGCCAAAAGCGAGGAGTTGAATAAAAGGGCCTTGTCCCTGTCCCGTACAGCCACTAAGTCCTGCTCTTCCTCTATAAAGTGGATTCCTACCAGCTTGTCCTTGTTACTGTAAGCGTTGATGAGCTTTTTTCGGTTCATTTTTGTGTAGTAGCTCATCAGAGGAATCCTTGCAATTTTTCCGTTGGCAAAGGCGAATAATACGCTTCCTTCGTAATTTTTCGTAACCACCATGTACAGGATCTTTTCGTCCTCGTCCAGATTGCATAGATTGCTCAGATAGTCCCCCAGCCCTGAGGGCTTGCAATCTGATAGCTCGTAGACCTTGGCCTTATAGGCGTTTTGCTTGTCAGAAAAAAAGATTAAATCTGCCCGGTTGCTTGACTCTATTTCCTGAACAGCATGGTCGCCGTCTTTGTAGTATTGCTCCGCTGTTGCGCGCAAAGAGCTTAAGGGGAGCTTCTTGAAGTAGCCATGGGAGGTTAAAAGCAGCCTAACAGCATAGTCTTCAATCAAATCGTCCTCCGAGAGTTCTACCTTTTCTTCCTCGTAGATGATTTCCGTCCGGCGATCTTTGCCATACTTTTTCATGATTTCCTTGAGCTGAGCTGAGATCAAGCCCAGCATCTTCTTTTCATCCGAGATCGTGGTCTCTAACTCCTTGATTTCCTCCTGGAGTTTGTCCCGCTCGTTGACCCGTACAAGAAGATATTCTTTGTTCAGATTCCGCAACTTAATCTCAGCGATAAATTCAGCTTGCAGCCGGTCTATGGCAAAGCCCTTTTCTAGATTCGGAATTACTTCCTTGTCCTCCTCTGTCTCTCGGATAATCTGAATGGCCTTGTCAATGTCCAGCAGGATTTTCGAAAGCCCAAGCAAAAGGTGCAGCTTGGATTTTTTGTTTTCCAACTCATTGGTAAGCCGCCTCTTGACACAAAGCAGCCGGAAGTCGATCCAGCAGTCCAGGATTTCTTTGATTCCCATGGTGCGAGTCTTTCCCTCGACCAGTATGTTAAAGTTGCAGCTGAAGCTATCTTCCAAGGTGGTCATGGAAAACAGCTTGTGCATAAGGATCTCTATGTTTGCGGTTTTTTTCACGTCTATGGAAATTTTAAGTCCATGCAAGTCTGTTTCGTCTCTAATGTCTGTGATATCCTTAATCTTGTTGGCTTTCACCAGGTTGATGATTTTATCAATAATGACTTCTATCGTAGTTGTATAGGGGATTTCGTAAATCTCGATACAGCTATTTTTTTTGTCATAGTGGTACTTGGCTCGGAGCTTAAAGGAACCTCTTCCGTTTCGGTAGATATCCTCCAGCTCTTTTTTATTGTATAGCAGGTAACCACCGGTAGAAAAGTCCGGCCCAAGCAAGCTATCCAGGAGGTTAATCTCTTTATTTTTAATATAGTTAATGGTCGTCTGGCAAACCTCCCGAAGGTTAAAACTACAGATGGAGCTAGCCATACCCACAGCAATGCCTTGGTTGGGGGTAACCAGAAGGTTTGGAAAGGTGGTAGGGAAGAGAAGGGGTTCGGTAGTAGTGCCGTTATAATTGGGAACAAAGTCCACTGTCTCCTTGTCAATTTCGGAAAAAAGCTCGCTACAGAGTAGGTCAAGCTTCACCTCGGTATAACGGCTTGCGGCATAAGCCATATCTCGGGAATACTGCTTCCCGAAGTTCCCCTTGGAATCAATGAAGGGGTGCAGCAGGGCATCATTACCACGGGTCAGGCGGACAAGGGTTTCGTAAATAGCCCCGTCACCATGAGGATTTAGGCGCATGGTTTGCCCCACGACATCAGCAGACTTGATACGGTTCCCATTCAAAAGCCCCATTTTATACATCGTATAGAGCAACTTTCGATGCGCCGGTTTAAAGCCATCAATTTCTGGAATGGCGCGCGACAAAATAACGCTCATAACATAGGGCATATAATTCGTTTCTAGTGTTTCTGTTATCTTTTGCTCACTAAACATAATTTCTCCTTAAAATAGAGTTGAAATCGTGGGGGGAACCAACTTGTTGGTTCTCCCCACGGTTTTTTATTTATACCTTTGCCTTACTGCTTCGTAAATCATGATGCCTGCGGAAATGGACGCGTTCAGGGACTCGGCGTTTCCGGGCATGGGGATTTTTACTCGCTGCGTACAGGCTTGCCTGGTTCCTTGGCTTATGCCTCGGGCCTCGTTTCCGATTAGAATGCCTAGGGGCTTGGTTAGGTCTGTTTCGTAGAGGCTTTGACTGGCTTGTAGATCACTTCCGATTAGGGTTAATTTTGAGGCCAAGAGGGGTAAATATTTGGCAAAATCAATTTCAAATATGGGAATGTGAAAGGCCGAGCCGGCCGCTGCCCGAAGGGTCTTGGGGTTGTAGACATCGGCGCAGCCGTGGGATAATAAAACCGCCTGTGCGCCGGCGGCATGGGCGGTTCGAATGATGGTTCCAAGGTTCCCTGGATCGTTGGTTTCTTCGCAAAGAACGCAAAAATGAAGCCCTTGTTTGAAGGGCTCTTGGTTTTGTCGCGCGTCTAATAAATGTTTCTCATCCCAAAAATGCTTCTCTTCCAAAAAACGCTCAAAGTCATACCGTGGCTTTTCAACCACCGCTAATATGCCTTCGGGGTTTTTCAGTTGCGACAGACTTTGGTAGAGCTTGTTTTCACAGATATATACAGCTTCGGAAGGATGGTTTTGATCATGGTGCTTTTGCCCGTCCCAGCTTTGATAGAAGTCTTCTGACAGGAATAGATAGCGAATGGAAAAATCGGAGGGGATTTCCCCCACCGTTTTCTCCCCTTCTACCACAAAGAGCCCACTTTCATCTCGATGCTTCTTTTGAAAAAGGGACTCGATTTCTTTGATTACCTTGTTGTGACGACTGCTGATTTGCTTAATCAAAGAAGCCACCAGACTTCACTTTGTTTTTGTTGATAAAACGTTGCATGTCGTTATCTGCACCCACCACCACAAGGATATCTTCCTTCTCAATCACCTCTGTAGGCTTTGGAGAAATAATCAAGCGCTTGTTGCGGCGGATCGCAATGATATTCAAGTCGTACTCTGCACGGATATTGGACTTTTGCAGGGTGCTGTTAACCCAGACCGGAAGAGGTTCAATATCAGCGACACTGAGGTTCTCCGAGATGTTGATCAAGTCCACAATGTTGGAGTTAATCAGGTTCATGGCGATTCGGACGCCCATTTCACGTTCTGGAAGGATCACCCGGTCTGCTCCGATTTTTTCCAGAATGGTCTTTTGCCTTAGGTCAGTGGCCTTGGCAATGACATACTTGGCCCCGCATTCCTTCGCAATGAGGGTGGCCATTATACTAGACTCCTTGTTGGAACCAATGGCGACGATTACGACATCGAAGTTTCCAAGACCGATGGAATTCATGGCGTTTTCGTCTGTAACGTCCAGTTGCACCACGTGAGTTGCATACTGGGACATGTCTTGCACAATGTCATGATCATGGTCGCAGGCCAGTACACTGCAACCCTTTTCGGATAAGGTTTTTACGATGCTTTGTCCAAAGCGGCCAAGACCTAAAACCGCAAATTGTCTATGATGTGTATTCATTTAATCCTCCATTAAGACTTATCCTACCAGAACCTTTTGTTCCGGATAGTGAATATTGTTGTTGGTGGAAGCCTGTTTTTCTGTGAGGGCAACGGCGATGGTGATGGGGCCAACCCTTCCGATAAACATGCATACGATAATTACAAGCCGTCCAAGCTGTGACAAGGAGCTTGTAATGCCCAGAGTCAGGCCTACGGTGCCCGTTGCGGAGGTGGTTTCAAAAAGAATATCCAAAAACTGAAAATTGGATTTCAACTCCGTAAAGGACAGAATCATGGTCGAAATGATAATGACAGAGAGGTTCATGATGACCACAGCCAGGGACTTTTGAAGATAAATAAAGGGGATGGATTTATCAAAGGCGGTAATGGTATCCCGCCCTTTGACAATGGAGTACACGGAGATCAAGATCACACTGAAGGTCACAGTCTTGATGCCTCCGGCTGTACCACCCGGTGAGCCCCCAATAAACATTAAAATGATGGTCATAAATTTTGAGCCATAAGAAAAATTATTTTGATTGACAGTGAAAAACCCGGCTGTTCTGGGGGAAACAGACTGAAATAAGGAGGCCCAGAGCTTATCAAAAAAACCGAGCGGCCCAAAGGTCTGCGGATTGGTAAATTCACTGCAAAGGAAAAATAACATTCCAAAACCAATTAAGATGGCCGTTGAGCTTAAAACTACCTTGGAATGGAGGGTGAATCGGATAAAGGTTTGCTTAGGACTCTGCTTAAACAAATTTGGAGCAGCCTTAATCACATCCAGCCAGATGGAATAGCCGATACCACCAATTACAATCAGCAGGATCACCACCAGATTTACGACAGGATCGCCCACAAAGTCCGCTAGGCTTCTACTGCCAATGATATCAAAGCCAGCATTACAGAAGGCCGAGACCGAATGGAAGATACCAAAGCCAATGGCCTTGAAAACAGAGGTGCCGGGAATCACATAAAAACGTATGGCCAAAATCAAGGCAGCGACCCCTTCAATCAGGAAGGTTCCGAAAAACACCTTTTTGACCATCCGTACCATACCTTTTAAGTCGGATTGGTTGAAGCTTTCTTGGATAATCAGTCTTTCCTTTAGAGTAATCTTTTTACCAATAAAAATAAACATAACGGTCACTACGGTCATAAAACCCATACCACCGATTTGAATCAGCAGCATAATGACCAGCTTTCCGAAATTGGACCAGTGAGAAAAGGAGTCTACAACGACAAGCCCAGTAACACAGACGGCAGAGGCCGAGGTAAACAAGGCGTCAATAAAGCCGATGCTTTTACCGTTGGCACTGGCAATGGGCAGATCCAGCAGAGCGGTTCCGATCAGGATGATCAGCAAAAAACCAAAAACAATAATTTGACTGGTACCGGTTTTAAAATATTTATTTTGGTACACCGCAAAGGTTTCTGAAAGCGCTTCCCGCACATACTTCACTCGTTCTGTAAAAAAACCAGTCTTTTGATTTCCTATGTTCTTATCCCGCTCATTATGATTTTGGAGTTTTTTTTGAGCCGTTTTATTTTGAACGTTTTTATGAGGGTTTTTCCCCTGATTCTTCAAATCGAAGCCTCCCTTTAAATGGGTTCTTTTTTATTGGCTATATTATACTCAAATGATTTTATTTTTAAATATCCGCTTACCATAAAGTTAAAAAGGCAGGGCATCGTCCTCTTCGATTAAGAAGTTGTCATAGTTGTCATCAAATTGGGTTTCTTCTTCTGTTTCGCCGTAAGTAAAGAGGTTGATAGGCTCTTTTTCAACGGTGCGAAGTGTAGGCTTTGTGAGCTTCTCTTCCTTTATATAAATAGGCTCGGTTCGCTTGGAGAAGAGTTGCTTCAGGTGCTCAAACACAAGCGTACCGTGGGCGTTGCCAAATTCCTTTTCCAATGCAGCATAAAGACTTTGCTCGGTTTGCGCCTTCAGGATGAAGGGGAGCTTGAAGCAGGCTTCGATTGAAGCGCAAACATCCACCTCATTAAAAAGGGCTGCGTACCGTTTTTTAAGAAGCTGGGTGGAGGCTGCGTAGCCTTTGTCCGAGCTGATGATGTAGGCAAAGTCAACCTCCCCCTTGCCAACCAATACCCCCAGTTCTGTTATGATTTGAAAATCAATGGAGTTTTTACCGTCCTTCACACTCTCTATGTATTGCACAGTTGCCTTTGCAATATCGGTCTTGCTTTTTGCCTTCGTGAGATTCATGCCCTTGCCATGAAAAATGAGTATCTTGTCCTCCTCCGTAAGCATTTCAATTCCGTTTAAAGCGTTCGGCAAATTGTTGTCACCGTCTACTAGAAATAACAATTCCATACATTCCTTTCATCTTTTGATAGATTATTGACTTTTAGCTTATAATAAGGTATCCTTCATGCTAAGT
Source organism: uncultured Defluviitaleaceae bacterium (assembly GCA_964611385.1). Classification (GTDB taxonomy): domain Bacteria; phylum Bacillota; class Clostridia; order Lachnospirales; family CAYPQA01; genus CAZSXS01. Next base: position 19,441 of record CAZSXS010000002.1, on the reverse strand, counting down.
AAAGTTTCTTTTGAATTTTTCCATTAATTTTTTTATTTAGCAGCCATGGGCTGTTTGGAGGAACAAGTATGTCAAAACCGATTGTTGCAATTGTGGGTCGGCCCAATGTTGGGAAATCGACTCTATTTAATAAATTAGCAGGGGCCAGGATTTCTATCGTTGAAGATTCTCCCGGTGTTACCAGGGATCGAATTTATGCGGATGCCAAATGGCTGAATCATAACTTTACCCTTATAGACACAGGCGGGCTGGATCCGGAGTCTGAGGATGTGATCGTTCGGCAGATTTTTCATCAGGCCGAGATTGCCATAGATACAGCGGATGTTATTGTTTTTGTGGCTGATGTCAAAGCCGGGGTTCTGGAGTCGGATTTGCAGGTTGCAGATATCTTGCGCCGCTCGTCGAAGCCTGTGATCCCGGTTGTAAACAAGGTGGACGACTACCGGAAAGATCAACTGGATGTGTATGAGTTCTATGCCCTTGGCCTTGGGGAGCCCATTCCCGTTTCAGCCGGGCAAATGCTTGGCTTAGGTGACCTTTTGGACTACATCGTGGAAAAATTTCCGCAAATTCCAGCGGAGGATGAGGAAGACGAAGTAATTAAGGTCGCCGTTGTGGGCAAACCCAATGTGGGTAAATCTTCCTTGATCAATCGGATTCTAGGCGAGGAAAGAGCCATTGTAAGTGATATTCCTGGTACAACAAGGGATGCGACGGATACGCATTTTGAAAAGGACGGTCAAAAATATGTTCTGATTGATACGGCGGGTCTGCGTAGGAAAAGCAAGATTAAGGAAAATATTGAGCGTTACAGTATTATGAGGGCTGTCACGGCGGTGGAGCGGGCTGATGTTTGTGTCTTGGTTCTGGACGCCACAGAGGATATTTCTGAACAGGACACCAAGGTAGCCGGTATAGCCCATGAGCGAGGGAAGCCTACTATTATCGCCGTCAACAAGTGGGATAAAATCGAAAAAGACGACAAAACTATGAATAAGTTCTTAAATAACATTGCCGTTAAGCTGAGTTTTATGCCCTATGCCACTAAAATATTTATTTCTGCTCAAAGCGGCCAAAGGGTCTTTAAGCTTTTCGAACTGATTCAAACCGTATCCCAAAATGCTAGTCTGCGGGTTAGTACGGGTATGTTGAATGATGTTCTGGCTGAAGCCTTAGCGATGAACCAACCCCCAGCTGATCGAGGCCATCAGCTAAAGATTTACTACATGACCCAGGTTTCGGTTCGTCCGCCTACCTTTGTTCTTTTTGTGAATGATCAGGAGCTGCTGCACTACTCCTATAAACGATACATTGAAAACCAGCTCCGTAAGGCTTTTGGCTTTGTAGGAACCCCAATTCAATTTGTTGTGAGAAACAAGACAAAGTAAAGAAGGAGGAAGAAAGATATGTCAAGAGTGTTATCAATACTCATTGGTTATTTTTTCGGCTGCATTCAAACCTCGTACATTTATGGGAAGCTTGTGGCAAAGCAGGACATTCGGCAGCATGGCAGCGGCAATGCTGGCACGACCAACACCATCCGTGTCCTGGGCTTAAAGGCTGGGATTTTGGTTTTTGTCTGTGATATTTTAAAGGCGGTATTGGCTTTTTCTCTCTGTATGTTTTTGTTTAACGGAAGTTTTAATTTCTGGGGCAACAGCATCAGCGGAGGCGAGGGGGTTATTAACGGAATCTACGCCGGATTGGGCGTTATTCTTGGACATAATTTTCCTTTTTACATGAAGTTTAAGGGAGGCAAGGGGATCGCCTCCATGGTTGGCCTTATCTTGGCTTTGGATATTCGTATTGGCCTGATTGTTTACTTCTGCGGGATCTTGTCCATCGTCTTTACAAAGTACATTTCCCTTGCTTCTTTGATCATTGCCGGGTTCTTGCCGTTCTTATTGCTTCTTTTTGGATATTCATTGGAAATCGTAGGTTTGGGATTCCTTCTCATGGGTCTAGCCTATTACCTTCATCGTGGGAATATTCAACGGCTTTTATCCGGAAATGAACGAAAATTTTCGCTAAAAAAGTCCTAAGCTTGTTTATCAATTCCTTTATTTGCTACAAAAATATACAAAAATATTTTGTTTTGACAGAATTCCTCTATTGAATTTTTTAGTGCTCTGTGCTATAGTAAAATCCGTATCAGTAATGCTACGGATTTTTTTATTTGTAAAAGGAGTTGTACTATGGATTTTGAGTTAAATTACGTATTCGATGAAGAAAAAAACAAATGGTTGATTCAGCTGACTGGCGAAGTGGATATTTTTAATTCTGCGGAGCTTAAAAAGAAATTGCTTGATTTAATTGAAGAAAAAAAGACTGATTTGTGTATTGATTGTAAAGAGCTAGTATATATTGACTCTACGGCCCTTGGTGCTTTGGTGGCGGTTTTGAAAAACGTCAAGTACTACTCCGGTGAAATACGCTTATCTCATCTTCGTCCGAACTTAAGCAAACTGTTTAAGATTACGAATCTTGACAAGGTGTTTGTTATGGAGGTTGATACCAATGAATAGCTTTCCGACGAACGAAAGCATTGAATTATCCTTACCGATCAACCCGGCTTACGTCTCTGCAGCCAGGCTGACTGCCTCTTCTGTGGCCGGACGCATGGGCTTTGATATCAGTGAAACGGAGGACATTAAAACCGCCGTTTCAGAAGCATGCATTTTTATCATCAAAAAGGTTTCCTCTCAGACAAAATGCGATTTTAAAATCAGTTTTTTGTTGGTGGACGATTCGCTTCAGATTACTCTTTTTGCTAAGGGTAAGTATGAGGACGGCTACGAGGAGGATTTGGGGGTTATGATGATTAAGGCACTCATGGATAATTTTGCCGTCTCACGTTTTGATGATGAAAGTATCGAAATTAAACTGACCAAGCAACATAAAGAAAATCCATTTCATTAATGAAATCTATTTAATTAATTAAATCTATTGAATTAAAACCATTTTAGAAAGGGGGGCGAGTATGGCAATTCAATTCAAAAAAACATTTTTAAGCGAAATAAAAGCAGTTTCTCAGGTTGTTAAGGATACACTTAATTTTATAGATAAGTCCCTTCCTAATTTGCCGCCCGAAGACAGATTTGATCTCAGGCTCATGTACTCAGAGCTTTTATTCAATGCCGTTATTCATGGGAATAAACTCGACAGTGAAAAGGAGGTGAGCTTAACCGTAGAAATTGCAAATGGGACGATTTCTTCAAAGATTTCGGACAGCGGACTTGGATTTGATTATTCTTCCTTGATGCAGAGCTTTGACAATTCCAAAGGGCTCTTTGGCGAAACCGGCCGGGGTATACTGATGGTCAATGCCCTTGCGGATGATCTGTCCTTTAACGGCCGCGGGAACGAAATCATTTTTCATAAAAAGGTGGCTATATGATTAAAGAACGATATTCGCCCGATATGTACGGTGGCAAAATCCTGATTGTAGACAGTTCCGTCCAATCCACGGACTTGATGAGTCAATGTCTGGAGAACAATAACTTTGAAATTTTTACCTCTGAAAGCGGTTTTAATGCCTTGGGGAAAATTTCATTGTTTAAGCCAGACTTGATTATTATAGACGTTGATCTTCCAGATGTGAGCGGCTTTGATGTTTGCAAAAAGGTGAAATCCAATCCTGAAACAGAATATATACTTGTGTTGTTGACGAGCGTTTTGGAAACGAGGGATTTAAGAATTCGGGCCGTCGAGGTTGGGGCTGATGATTACATTGAAAAGCCTTTTGATGCTTATATACTAATTTCTAAATGTAAATCTCTTCTTCGTATTAAACACCTTAGCAATCAACTCAAGCTGAAATACAACGAGCTTGAGGAAAATAATAAAATGTTGGATTTTCAGTTGAAAACTGCCCGACAAGTGCAGCGCTCACTCATTCCTTCCATTGATATGAATGAGAAGAGCCTTCAGATTATCAGCAATTATTTACCGGCGCTTTATATTGGTGGAGACTTTTTGGATGTGATCCAGTTAAATGATTCCTGCATTTCCATTGTCATGGGCGATGTATCTGGGCATGGGATTTCTGCCGCCCTTTTAACTGCCATGATCAGTGTTATGATCAAAAACCTGGTTCAAAAATACTTCAATCCTGATCAGCTTTTGTTTTATTTCAACCAGGAGTTTTGTAAGATTTTCGAAAATAGCCGAAATGAAATGTATGCATGTGTGTTTTACACAGTTATTGATACAAAAGAAAAAAAGATCTATTATTCCAACGCGGGTCAGGCCTTACCTATTTACATCAACTCTGCTCAGGGAAAAGCCATGGAGTTGGAAGCTTCCGGTACGCCCATCGGCTTGATTAAAAATTCCCGCTACGAGTTTAAGAGCTTCAAGTATAATCCTGGGGATTTGATTTTATTTCATACCGATGGCTTGTCGGACACATTTTATAAGAATAACCCTGATGAATTTTCCGCAAGAATTAAAGAGCTCCTGCTGGACTCTTATCAATGGGAAGATAATAAAGAGATCATTAGTAATATTTTAGATAATTTTTATATACAGAAGGAAGAAAAAAGTTTTGAATTGGATGATGTAAGTATTGTACTGGTCAAGATGTTGCAAGATGATGATGATAATCAACCTGTACGGAGCCTTATATGAATGAAGAGCCTATCCTCTATTGGTCTGATCAAGAAATTATACTCTGGATACAAGAAGAAAGTAAGTGGAAGTCCGAACCAATTTACTCAGCTTCGGAACTGAACGAGCATTTTAAGGACTGCTCCAAAAAATGTAGGAAAAGTTTAAAAATGATTGTGAATACAAAATCCATATTCAAGTATAGAAACAAGCTTGATTTTTGGTTTAATCATACAATCCGTAAGGAATGCAGCGAATACCAGAAAGACTATGGGCTGCCCACTAAGCTGCGTTTTGTTTATAAAAAAGGCAAGCAGGTGGGGGCTTTGATTGCCGCTTATGACCATACTAGGGTGCAAAGCTTTTATCAGGACTTGATTGCGCAAAGCATCCAAATATCCTCTGTCATTTTGTTTCCAGAATTAATCGGCATACGTTATGCGCTGGTTAAAGAGCCTCTTCTTTTTCTTTGGGAAAATGAGCAGTTTTATTTTGTCCTTTATATGAAGGATGGTCTGATCCTCAATTGTACAAGTTATGACAAGAAAAAAGATATCCTAGCAGAAATCAATGATTATTTAATTTTATACTGCGAAGGAAACCTTCATCATATCTTTCTGAGCGATCAGATCAATGCCACGATCAAGGAGGCTCTTGCCAGCACTGAGATGGAGATCTCTACCTTTGCGATTGATGATATTGTAAGGGCTTATCCTTAGATTATCTGCTTGAATACAACAAAAGCGAGCCTTTTTGCGGGCTCGCTTTCTTTTTTAACAGTGCTTTATTCATGATCGCTAAAAAACACTCGTTTGAGGCAGCTCCTTTAATCGCCGATCTAATTCGTCTAGCTCAATCCGGCGTATATGTGTACGAGCCAAGCAAGACCCGTCCTCTTGATTGCCTGCGCAATACCCCAGCAAGAGGGCATGGTCATCCGTTGCATAGATAGAACAATAACAGAAACCGCTGTTTTCATCCTCTTCCAAAACCATGGGACCATAAAAGCTTCGACCGTTATCCTTGCTGACTGCACAAACCAGCGGATTTCGTCCTCCTGTCCAGGCCTTGCGCTCTTTTCTGCCGTTATAATTGGGTATAGGGTTCCAGACTGCAAAAATTCGTCCGTCAGGCAGCCGTTTCATACTGAGGGGGGAATTGGGTGAAGTAAAGCGTGATGGTTGAGCCGCAGACCATGAGATGCCTCCGTCCATGGAAAAACTTTCATACTGTCGCCCCAACTCCGTCCGTGCCCAGGCCCACAATACGCCGGGGTATAGCTCCAAGAGTCCGGGTTCCTGCAAGCCCGACTTACAGTGTGCCGAATAGGGGAGGGAGCATTTGTGATTAGTATATTGCCAGGTGTATCCGTCATCCTTGGATATAAAAGTCATCATTTGGCCGTCCGGATCCATGCGACCATCCCCAAGTTCACCTGGCTGCATATTGTAACCATAGCGATGGAAAGCCACTGGTAAGAGTATATCTCCGTTTTGCAGTCTAAGCACGCGATCGTTGTTTAGTATGTAAATACCCGCAGGCGCTGTGCACAGCACACGTTCACTCCAGGTTTTGCCAAAATCTGAGGAGCGGCGTAACCAGACACGCACTAACTTTTCCGTTTCCTTGACCAAATAAAACAACCCGATATCTCCATTTTGCATTTCTAGTAAAGACACCGACATGATGTTAATTCCCTTTTCATCCTGATGAAACAGGAAGCAACTGGGTTCACTGAAGCTGCGCCCCTTGTCCTTGGAGCACAGAATTGCCAGGTTGCAAGACGCATTATCCTGAAAATCTGTACCCGAATAGCAACTGTAGACATAAATGAGTTCACCGTTTTTCATTTGCAAAAAGGAGCCCTCACTGTTGCGGGGATTGTTTAAACCTGGAGGCAGAATCTGTACAAGCTCGCCTAGGCTGTGCTGCATTGTTTTTTCCACTTAAATTCCTCCTTTATACTTAGTTCGATCGTCAAAGGTTCTCAGAGCTTTAACCAAGAATCTTAACTATGGTTCTTTCGCAGTCTTCCAGATGCTTGATGGAAGCTTCAGAGCGTTTTCAGACTGAGAATAGCATACGGATTTTTTTATGTCAAGAAAGGCTAAGCCAACTTCGTTGGCTTTATTTTTTTGTTCTAAACCTTGTCCCTACTCTCATATATTGAAGTATTCTTTTACGTAGGGGGTCCGTATGAGTACAAAAGAGATCATTTGCCAATATTTATCCAAGGAATTACTGCCCTTCTTTGAAGGGATTTCCGATCAGGCCTTTGAACAGCTTAAAGAAATCAGGCTAAGAAGTAATTTACCGTTAATCGTTGTCAGTGATAAGGAGGAATTTGGCTTGGAACCGCAGGGCTTTACGGAAGTTAGAAAGAGCGTGGTTCCCAGCATGAATACACTTTCCGACTGCTTGCAGCTTATGAGTAACTACTCCTTATATGCCTTTGAGGATGAGCTGAGCAAGGGCTATTTAACGTTGCCGGGGGGGCACCGGGTTGGGATTGTGGGGCGCTGCGTCTTGGCAGCGGGTTCCGTGAAAACTATGAAGCAGATCTCTGCTTTAAACATTCGCCTTTCCCATGAAATCCAAGGCGTGGCCGAAAAGCTTCTAGGCAAGATACTGCCACCTGTGGAGCACACATTGATTATCTCTCCTCCTGCCTGCGGGAAGACAACCCTTCTGAGGGACTTGATCCGCTTGATCAGCGACGGGACGGAAGGAGCCTATGACCTTTCCTTTGAAGGACAAGCAGTAGGCGTAGTAGACGAGCGCTCAGAGATTGCGGGTTCCTATATGGGACAGGCTCAAAATTATCTTGGGATACGTACTGATGTCCTAGACGCCTGCCCCAAGGCGGAGGGGATGCTTATGCTACTACGCTCTATGTCGCCAAAGGTCATTGCCGTAGATGAGATCGGGAGCCAAAAGGATGTTGCTGCCATTGAAAATATTATCAACGGAGGCGTGAAGGTGCTGGCCACTGTCCATGCCCGTAATTTGGAGGAAGTAAAGCAAATGCCCATCCTGTCCCCACTGCTGAAAACCTTTCAGCATTTTATCGTCTTAAAGGGAAAGGGAGAATTGGAAGGGATATATGGAAGGCGGGAGGTGGTACCATGAGCTTTTTATTTAAGGTGATCGGAGCGGCCATGATTTTGGCTTCGTCTTTCCTGGTGGGCTTGTTCTATTCGAACAAGGAAAACTATCATATCCATGATCTAAATGAAATGGCGAAGGCTCTGCAAATCCTTCGTTCGCAGATCAGTTTTTCTTCCGCTCCCCTGCCCGAGGCCATCGAAAGTATTGTTAAGCGTACCAGGGAGCCGGTGCGCTCCATTTTCGAAAGCCTGCTGGCTGCCATCGGAAGTCGGGACAAGCCCGTATTTTTGGCCTGGGAAGAAGCGCTGCTTGCGTACAAAGACAAGACCTATTTTCAGGAGGATGACATGGATTTTCTGCTGTCCTTTGGCAAAAATCTAGGATATCTGGACAAGGAGCTTCAACTCAGCACCATTGATTCCACCCTTCTCACCATTAGCCAAAAGGTAGCTGAGCTGAACGATACTCGCCTCAAAAACAAGAAACTCTTTTTGAACCTGGGGATTTTAGGCGGGATTTTGACAGTGATTGTTTTTATATAGTCTTTTAAATTTTCTTTTTACATAGGAGGTATAAATATGGAAATCAGTATGGTTTTTAAAATTGCAGCGGTAGGTATACTGGTCGCTGTTTTGAATCAGGTCTTGATCCGAGCTGGACGCGAGGAGCAGGCCATGATGACTTCCCTGGCTGGACTGATTGTGGTTTTGTTTTGGGTGATCCAATATATCAGCAATCTTTTTACGACTATACAAAGTTTGTTTCAACTTTAGACATCAAACAAAGGATAAAGCAAAGAGGAGGTTCCCATGGACATGATAAAAATCGTTGCTTTTGGGTTGGTTTCGGCGGTTTTGGTGATTACCCTCAAGAAATTCAGCCCTGAGTTTGCCTTGGTTGTCAGCATTGCGGCCGGTTGCATGATTTTTTTTACGATCATTCCCACCCTGAGTCAAGTCATAGCCAGCATTACCGACATTGCGGGCAAGGTGAATCTAAACGGCGGATACATTCTTCTGGTCTTGAAAATCATCGGCATTTCTTACCTTGCAGAGTTTGGCAGTCACATTTGCTGCGATGCTGGTGAAACCTCCCTTGCTTCCAAAATCGAACTGGCCGGTAAGGTCTTGATCATGTTTGTTTCCATGCCGGTACTGCTCTCTTTAGTTGATTTGATTACAAGAATGCTTTGAGCAGAGGGTACAAAGAGAGGGTGGAGGTACAAAGGAGGAATTGGATGCAAGCTAGAATACAAATGAGGATAGGGGTAATGCAAATAAATGTGTACATAAAAGATCTCATTCGCTTTTTTCTGCTGCCGCTTTTGATAATGCTTTTAACTCTGTATGGGGCAAGGACGGTATTGGCAAGCCAAGAAGTACAGTCTGAGGCTGAAACCCAAAACCTAGCCATCGAAAACATCGAAAAAATTAGAGACAAGCTTCCCAATGTAGAAGAGGTTGAATCCATTATCGGTTCTAAGCAGCCGCAGCTTTCCTTCAAGAACCTGATGATTCGTGCCATCAAGGGGACGCTGGATCTTTCCCCCTCTGCCATCATTAAAAACGGTGCTGAGCTGTTTGCCCAAGAACTACTGTACAATGCGGACTTGATTAGAAATTTGTTCATCATCTGCCTGCTCAGTGCCCTGCTGAAAAACCTGACGGATTCTTTCAAAAACAAAAGTGTAGGAGAGCTTGGCTTTTATTGTTCGTATATTATCATCGTCACTATCCTTCTGAGTTCATTTCAAGTGGCAACTGGTATCGTCTTTGAGATCAATAACTACTGCATCAACCTGATGGAAGCCCTGTTACCAATGGTCATGAGTCTGGTGGTGCTGAGCGGCAATGTATCAGGGGCTTCGATCTTCAATCCCCTGATGATTTTTATGTTCAGCTTCATCGCTCTTACGGTCAAGATCATCTTTGCACCGGCCATCGTCATGACCAGTGTCATTTCCATCATCAATTATCTGACGGAAAAGCCCTTGCTTACCAACCTGGTCAACCTGTGCAAGACCATCATCAAGCGGGGTTTACAGGGCATAACCGTTTTGTTCCTGTCGGTTCTGACCTTGCAAAAAATCAGCGCCCCCCTCTTGAACAACCTGGTACTTAAAACCGCAAAGTCTACGGCAAAATTCATTCCAGTGGTCGGGGACATCGTCACCGGCGCCCTAGAGTCCGCCATCCATTGGGGACAGGCTGCCAAAAGTGGAGTTTTTGTGGCTATCATCATCAGCCTAGTAGTGGTGAGCATCGTCCCCCTGGTCAAGCTTTTGGTCATCCTCTTTACCTATAAGCTGGTGGCCGCCCTCATCCAACCTATCTGTGACGACCGGATTGTAAAATGCATCGACTCCGTTGGCGGCTTCTGCTCCCTGCTGTTTGGTTGCGGGATTACCATGGTAGTAATGTTTATATTTTCCTTTATCATCTTGATATCGGTTTAAAACAAAGCTCATCTTTCAAAAAAGCCGGACATTGAGGGTGGTATCATCCCATGGAAATTTGAAAGACCCAAAACAACGAACGGGCACGACCATCGCATCAAGCGGACCGATGAAAGCGTAGAGAGGGATACCGCCCGGAACGGCTTGCGACCAGCTCTAGTGTAGGGCGGTATCCCTCTTTACGCTTGGGCGTGAACACTCGAATTGAATGAATCGGGGTATGATGGTTTTTGCCTATCATCCGCTTGGAGAAGGAGGTCTTATGGCTGATTATGTAAGAAACATTGCTGTATTCTTGATTTTTACAAGCTTTGTTGGAATCATTTTGCCCAACGGAAAATATAAAAGCTACTGTAACCTGGTACTAGGGCTGATTTTGATCTTAATCATCATCAAGCCAGCCACGGACTTTGTGGACGGAATCGGGCCGGGAGTTGACAAGCTGCTGGGGATGGTGACGGGTTCGGTATCTTCCAAGGGAAGCGGAAAAGCCTCCAAGGGAAGTGCGACAGCCTCTCCAAAGGATTTGTCTCTTCGGGATGAAGTGATTCAGGAAGCCTTTGATCGACTGGTGGTTTTGCAGGTTGAGGAAGCGCTTCAAAAGGAAGGCTATCCCAGTCCCAAGGCCGTCAGCGTCAAGACCAAGGTTAAAGGAGAAGGTGCCGACGGCAGCTTGAACTTCGACATCCTTTCGATCAATCTGGGATATGAAGAACTGAGTGAGGAAGAAATGAATTTCATAAAAAAATCAATCTCGGACTTCTATAATTTGTCCGTGGCTAATATAAATATAACTGTACAGAAGAGGTGAACGAGTTGAAGTCCTTAAGAGAGTTTTTCAGCAAAGACAAAAAGGCACTGATCAATTTGAGTATTATCTTTATTACCGGAATAGCGTTACTGCTGTTCGGTGGGATATTCAAGCCGAAGGATGAAGCAAACCTCGTTGACCAAAGTAAACTTGGGCAGGGGGTGCAATCCGGCCAAAGCAACCAAAACGCTCTCAATGAAGACTGGGAAAGTTACGAAGATCGGCTTGAAAAAAAGATGGAAGCCTTATTATCGGAAGTCGAGGGAGCGGGCAAAGTGAAAGTCATGATCACATTAACAAACGGGAGGGAGATAATCGTCGCAAAGGATACAGATGTGAACGAAACCACAACCAATGATACGGAAAGTGCGCTGCAAAGAAGCAGTTACAGCAAAAACGCATCAGAAAAAACCGTTATGACCAACGAAAACGGGGTGGATTCGCCTATCGTGCTGAAAGAAATCACGCCTATAGTAGAGGGGGTAATCATCGTAGCCCAGGGCGGCGATAATATGCTGGTCAAGGATGGATTAACACGGGCGGCACAAGCAGTGCTGGGGATTGACATTCACAAGGTACAAGTGTTGAAAATGAAGCAATAAAGGGTGAAATGTTTTGAGCAACCAAAAACATTTGCCTGAGCCCATGCAGGATTTCACTGGCATTCTGTACATCGTGAAGCATGGGCAAAAATATAAAAAATTGAGGGGGCATAATTGATGTTTGTAATCAAGAGAAATCAAGTAATTATAACGGCACTGGTAGTCATGATCGCGGTAGCGGGGTACTTAAACTACACGGACAGCAAAAATGCATTAAACCAAACGGGAATCACCCTAAACGACAACGGAGAGATTGAAGCACTGGTACCCAATTATTTAAGCCTGGCGGAGGACGACAATCCGCTGATTGCCACCAACGACTTGGAAGCAAACACCAACACCAACACCAACACCAACACCAACAATCAGGTTGTTAGCATCACAGACGCAATGGAAGCCATCCCCGCTGGAAGCATGGGCAACGATAACAAAAACAACGAAAACCTAGGGGAAGCAGTCTTTGTCAATTCGGCCATTGACACCTCCTTCTTTGTTCAAGCAAAGCTGGAAAGAGAGCAGACTCGGGCAAAGGAAAAGGAACTATTAAAAGAAATGATCAACAACATGAATGTTGAGCAAGAGAAGCGCTCCCGCTTTGCGGATGCCATGCTTGAGATTCAGCAAAGAATCGAAAAAGAGACCGCCGCCGAGGCCATGATTGAAGCTAAGGGTTTCAGCGAGGTTTACGTTCGTATAGACGACGACACAGTGGATGTAGTAGTAAACAAGCAAGCGCTCACGGATGCCGAAATCGCTCAGATCGAAGACATTGTCAAAAGAAAGACTGGCGTATCCGCAGACAAGATTCGAATCAGCACCATTAAGAGGTAAGGAAAAGAAAAGACCTTGGGGGGAGGGGGAGGAAAACTTTTTTCGCCGTTTGAAAAAAGTTTTCCTCCCCCTCCCCCCAAGCCCCCTTTCCCCTCCTTTCAAAAAAGCCGGACTTGGCGGCTTTACAAAGCTGAACGTGACTGAGTATAACGCACAAAAAAAGCAGGCTTTTTAATAGCCTGCTTTTTTTGTGCGTTTCGTTATACCAAAACTTGAGCAAGAATCTGATTTTGCAGCAGCACCCTTTTAGTTAAATGATGCAATATTGCTTCGGCCCTTCAACAGACAAGTCGTTGCCCATAGAATCAATCACTACAACAAGTGGAAGCTTGCAGATCTCTAGCTTGTAGATAGCTTCGGGGCCAAGGTCTTCGTAGGCAAGTACTGAGCAGTTATGGATTTTTTGAGCGATCAGTGCCCCTGCGCCCCCGATAGCACCTAGGTAAACGGCCTTGTTCTTTTTCATACTTTCGATCACCGCTGGGCTTCTTTTCCCTTTGCCTATCATGACAGAAAGCCCCAAGTCCAAAAGCCTGGGGGTGTATTTATCCATGCGGCCAGAGGTGGTCGGGCCTGCTGATCCAATGACAGACCCTGGCTTCGCAGGTGTGGGGCCCACATAGTAAATGGCGGAGTCTTTCAGAGGGAAGGGCTTCTGGCCTCTGTCCAAGTCTGCCATCATCCGCTGATGGGCTGCATCCCGTGCCGTGTAAATCACTCCAGACACGAGCAGCATATCCCCCATTCGTAGGCCTTCCAGCTCTTCTTTAGGGCAGGGCAGTATGAGTTCTTTCATTATTAATCATCCTTTACCGTATTCGTTAAATGCTTTTTCTATTGTACTTGAAAGTCCCAGAAAATTCAATGTCTGATAAACGGTTGATTTAATCTTGCTTTTCGCTATAATAGACAAAATAGGTTCTGCTACACTCAGCCTCTAAACCTTAAAACCGGAAGGCACAGTCGTTTTCGGTTTTCTTTTGTGTAGTATTGCCTTGATAGGGAATAGGGTAAAATTTTTTATATAATGGGAGGTAACCAAATGATATTTGAAACCGAAAGATGTATTATTAAAACAATAACTCTGGATGATAAGCAGGACTTGTTTTCCTTAAGTAATGACATTAATGTATGGAAGTATTTGGGCGGAGAAGCGACTGCACAATGGCACAGAAACAACATAGAAAATCTTGAAAATCTTCCTCAAGAATTTTTTACAACCAGATGGATAATAAGAAATAAAATAAATAATAACTTCTTAGGTTATACATCTATGGATACTCATCATGATGGTGAATATATGGAACTATCGTATATATTGTTGTCCGATTATTGGGGTTATGGTTATGCAACAGAGGTAGCAAATAAAATTATAAGATATGCTTTTAATGAAAAAGGATTTGATAAACTTTTAGCAGAAGCACAATCTGCAAATCTTGCTTCTCGCCATGTGCTTGAAAAACTTGGTTTTTATAAAATTAAAGAACTTACGAGGTTTAACGCTGAGCAAACATTATATGCTCTTGAAAACTCCGTAAAATGAGCATTCGTTCGCCTAAAACGCTTGATTCTTTCGCTTCAAGATTAGCACTTTTAATCTACTTCCAAAATCTAAATGTTCGGCTTTTTTGGAGGGTGGGGATTAAGGGAGTAGGCCAACAAGTTGACAGTGGACCCAAAATAATAAAGGGAGGCTATTATGCCCAGTAATAAAGTGTTTGTACACGACGAAACTAGCAACGAAACAATCATAGCTGAAACAAGCAACAATAATACGAACAGCAATAAGATCACCGAGGATACAATCCACAACAGCACAGTCAACAAAAAAGATTTCACCCAAGAGGACTGCCAAAAGGAAGAAGACCGCATAGCCAAAGTAAAGGCGCTTATTCAAATAGAACTGAACAAACTAAACACCCAAAGCGACGGCTTAAAAAAGGAAATCGTTGAGCAAAGAAAGCAAATGTGGAAGGACGCCTCTAACTTAATTTTGGACTTTGACGACGTCATAGAATACAACCAATTTGGTATGGAAATGAAAACCGCAGAGGCTAAGTTCGGTGGTATGGTAGCACGAATACCCGTCTTAAATAAGATGCTGGATCATCCATATTTTGGGCGCTTGGATTTTACGGAGGAGACGGAGGATGGCGTTGAGCCCTTGGAGGAAGTTTATGTCGGCATGAGTTCGATCCATGAAGAAGGCTCCTACCGCTTCTATGTCTATGATTGGCGTGCACCTATCTCCTCTATGTTCTACGACTGCGAGGAGGGTCGAGGCTCGTATCACTGTTTGGATGGGGAAATCCAAGGCCAAATTACCTTAAAGCGGCAATATAAATTTAATCGGGGTCAGCTTGAATATATGTTTGATTCCAGCGTAAAGATTGATGATGAGATTCTGCAAAAGGTACTGGCCTCCGCCAGCGAGGGCAAGATTAAATCCATTGTAAGCAGCATTCAGCGAGAGCAAAACACGGCTATTCGGGTCAGTAACAGGAAGGATCTAATTATCCTAGGTCCTGCCGGAAGCGGAAAGACCTCCGTAGGCCTACATCGGGTGGCTTACTTGCTCTATACCTATAGAAATACCCTGCTCTCCCGGGATGTAGTGGTCTTTACCCACAATAATATTTTTAGTACTTACATTGCAAACATCATCCCCGAACTAGGAGAAGATGATATCGTTCGAGTCAGCCTTAGTGATCTGCTGAAAAAACGCCTTTCGGACTTTCATGATCAATATGAGCAAGCAGAGTATTTGCTTGGTCAAGGGGCAGATGTCCGGCGTAAGGGAATCGAAATCAAAAATTCACAGGAATATTTAGCCTTTATCGAACAGTATCTACAAAAAAGGAAGGGCAAATTTACAGATATCGAATACCACGGTGAGCTGATCTGTAAAGCGGCGGTTCTGGCTGAACGAAATGAAAGGGACAAAAGCTTTAGCTTAAAGGTGCAGGTAGACCGGCTTTATACCTACGCAGACTACGAGATGGATCAATTTTTCAAACAGCATGAGAAAGAAATTAAAAAAAGGCTTGACGCAGAAGCCGAGGAATTTATCGACCTTCACGAAGCCTTTAAAACAGAAGTGCAGAAATTCAAGTCAAGGGTGTACAACGACTTACGCTTTGCTCTGGGTTTTAATGCCAATTACTTGTACATTAAATCCCTGGCTGCCTTCCTCAAGCAGAAAAACCTTGATAAAGGGATCATCAGTCAGACAAAAGAAGCCATGGCCAATAAGCTTTATTATGAAGATGCGGTCGCTCTTTTTGCCATCAAGCTACTTTGCGGCGAAATCAAATCCAATACAGCTGTAAAGCATGTGGTCATTGATGAAGCCCAGGACTACAGCCCCATGCAGCATTTTATCATCAACCGACTTTTTAGGAGCAGCCGCTTTACCCTGCTAGCAGATGTGAATCAAGCCCTTTTCAGCCCTGTCAATACTCAAAACAAAGAGGCGCTGATCGCTGCATATGCATTCCGGGAACCTGCTGTTATGGAACTGGGCACCAGCTATCGTTCTACCCAGCAGATCAATGCCTTTGCCCAGCAGTTTTTGCAAACTCCCAATGTTCAATACTTTAATCGTCAAGGCCCCGAACCAGAGTTGCTCCAAAGCCCAAAGCCTTATGAAGCCATGGCTACGCTCCTTAAAGACCTAGGCCCGGATGAAACCGCCGCTATACTGACAAGAACCCAAGAGGAAGCAAGCCGAATTTATCAAAAGTTGAAGACAGAAATCCCCATCAGGCTTTTAAAGGATAAGGAAGATGCTTTTGAGCGGGGAACTTTTGTTATGCCGGTATATTTGGCTAAGGGGCTGGAATTCGACACAGTTCTATTATACGGGTTGGGGGATATCGGCATGAACCCAGAAAAGCTCAAAGAACTGAGCGAGGAAGACAAACGCATCTATTATCTTATGGTCACAAGGGCTTTGCATCGTTTGGTATTACTGTAGGTCGCAAAGCTGAACATTCATTCAAAACCTTCCGTGCTCTCTTTCATCAAAATCAGTTTCACGGTCAAAAGGATCAGCTTTACATCCAGAAGAAAAGAATATTTTTGAATGTAAATCAAGTCAAACATGAGCTTGTCCCTCGGGCTAGTATTGTAGCGCCCCATAATCTGCGCCAAGCCCGTAAGGCCTGCCTTGATTTTCAGCCGATATTTAAACTCAGGAAAGACCTTGCAATACTCCTCCACCAACTCCGGCCGTTCCGGACGGGGGCCTACCAGGGACATATCCCCCTTGAAAATATTAATAAACTGAGGAAGCTCATCCAAGCGGGTTGAGCGGATCAAGCGACCGAAGGGTGTAATCCTTTTGTCGCTTTTTTTTGCAAGTCGAGGCACTCCGTCGCTTTCAGCGTTCATCACCATGCTTCTGAATTTATATAAATGAAAGCGGCGCCCACCTTCCGTCACCCGCTCTTGCTTCAGCAGAGCAGGGCCCCCGTCCTGTAATCGAATAATAAGTCCAATAATCAGCATCACAGGGAAGCTGATCAAAAGCCCCAAACCAGACAGAAGAAGATCCACAAGCCGCTTGATGACTTGCTGTTCCATGGTCAGCCCCCGGTTTTTGCAAAATAGAACGGGACAATCAAAGATTTGGGTCTGAAAGGCATTGTGAAAGAGAATGTCGGTAGCCTCCGGCACAATATAAACCCGCTTATCGTTTTCAAAGCAATAGGCCAAAAGCTGCGCCCGCAGGGCATGGGATACATTATAAAGCAAAATTGAATCATATTTGCTACTGATCTCCGTAATGCGTTCTATACCTTGATCTTCGCCCACGGTGGCCGCCAGCTTGTAAAGTTCCTTGGTTTTGTTCAGCTTTTTGCGGATATCGTCAGCCTCATTGTAGTGGTTGCAGATCAGGACAACTTCCCTGGCCTTGTAGATCATGAAATAAAGCCTATTGGTGAGATAGCAAAATAAAAAAGTAGCGAGAACCTGTAAGGTAAACATCAGAAAAAAATACGAAAGATCCAAAATTTTACGGGCAACAAGGCAAAGCTGAATGTACATGATAATATCCGTCATAAAAAGTGCTAGAACCGTGGAGTAAATCAATTCTCCAAGTCGTCTGAGCCCTACCTGAAAGCCTCCGTACAGCAGGATTAACAGGAGCAGAACAAAAACATAAGAGCCCAAAATAACGTAGTTACCCCAAAAAAAGAAAATCGTAATCGTGTCAGGGTAAAAGGTATAACGGCAGAAGACAAAGATAAAGGTAAAGAGTGCAAAGGTAAGGAGTCTTGCCAAAAATAAAACTGTTTTTCTGAACTTGTATATAAAGCTTGTCATTTGTCTAAGACCATCCTTCAAGAATACGCAGCCCTCAAAGTGGCTTCAGTATTTCTTTTCCATATTGTTGCATTTTACACTAAAAAAGTGCAAAACACAATAGGAAACAGAAGGTGTAGGTCTCTTTTATAAAGGCTCTTCATAGGGGCGTATAGCAGATTAAAGTGCCTCCACCTCAACCCACTTGCCGCCACCATCAGAGCTTTCGATCACGCTATGAATAAACTGCACGCCCCTGATCCCATCAAAAACTGTGGGGAAGTCTAAGTCATCCTCTGTAAGATTCTCCCCCGCTTTCTTTTTAAGCAGAGCGCCCACAAAAGTTTTATAGATATTAGCAAAGGCCTCGAAGTACCCTTCCGGATGACCAGAGGGAATAACCGTAAGCTGAGCCGCCCGGCCATAGACATAGGCCATGCCACGGTTCAGAATCTGGGTGGGCTGTCCCTTGTAGGTCAGTTTCAGTTGATTGGGGTTCTCCTGCTCCCATTCAATGGAGCCTTCCGTCCCATAAATCCGAAGAACCAGGGCATTCATTTTTCCCACAGCCACCTGAGAGCACCAGTACAGGCCATGGGCACCGTTGGAATATTCCAAGAGGATGTTTGCATTCAAATCCAGCTCCTGTTCAAAGCGATCCACTTTGGCCAGTAAGCGCTTGATATGAAGACCTGTTATATAGGCAACAGAATGTTCAATATGGGTACCAATGTCCCCTACACAGTTAGAGATCCCAGCTATGGAAGGTTCCTTGCGCCAGGTGGATAGCTTATTGATTTTGTCTTTTTCCGCCCCAAGCTCATCAATCAGCCATTCCTGGGGATATTCCGCATTGACATTAATGATTCTACCGATTTTATTGTCCTGCACAAGCTGCCTAGCGAGCTTCATCATAACATTACCAGAGTAAACGTAGGTTACGCAAAACAGCAAGCCTTTTTCCTTGGCCAACCTTTCCAACTCTTTCGCTTGCCAGACCTCAAAGCACAGAGGTTTTTCACAGACTACAGAAAAGCCATGAGTCAAAAAAGCTTTTGCAACCTCATAATGCACATGATTAGGGGTTACAATCACCACGAAGTCCATCTTATCTTCTCTGAGCGTTTCTTTTTCAGCCATCTCTGTAAAGCTAGAGTAGATCCTATCCTCATTCAGCTGATAAGTCCTGCCGGTTTCACAATTGGCCTCCTCATGGGTAGAAAAGCAGCCTGCCACCAGCTGTACTTCCGGGTTGATTGCCAGCGCATGGCGGTGTACATTACCAATAAAAGCATGAAGTGCCCCACCGACCATTCCGTATTTCACTGTTTTACTCATTTTTACCATCCTTTCTTATTGTGGGTTTCCAGTTGAAGAGTTCCTAAATCAAGAATTTCAAAATCATAGGTAAATTTTAACACACCCAAAAGATTTGAACAACAAAAAACCCATCTGTATTTTTTATACAGATGGGTTTTTTATGAGTGGGAGAAGAAGGATTTGAACCTTCGAAAGCTGTGCTAACAGATTTACAGTCTGCCCCCTTTGGCCACTCGGGAATTCTCCCAGGGTTGTTCTTTTACTATGACAGATAATAGCTGTAAAAACCTTCAATCATGCACTATGATTTAGTGCTTTGAATCAGCCTGAACAGACTGATTCAATTCTCCATAGAAAGGAGGTGATCCAGCCGCACCTTCCGATACGGCTACCTTGTTA
>CAZSXS010000001.1:0-96042 GCA_964611385.1 uncultured Defluviitaleaceae bacterium | reverse complement strand
CAAGAGAATAAGCATTGATAGATTCGTCCACGATAAAAAATCCAACGAGAGTGACAATATCTGCTCTCGTTGGATTTTTGAATTTATAAGGCTTTTTGGAAAATGCACACCCCCGAAATGACGAATAAGCATGCTGATGTACGGCACAAAAAAGGCTTTTGGGCATAAAAATAACGCCCAAAAGCCTTTTGCTTTCATTGACCACTGTGCAAGGGATTCCACAGAGTCTGCTTCCGCAGTCTCTGATTCCTCCGTTAGCCTCAGCCCTTGATGAATAGGACTTACTGTCAGTATCCTATCCAAGTTATTCAGTTTTGTTTCGCTGCACCGGTCGGACCAGTCCTTTGTTTGTTTTAAACCCACCTTAAACAATAGCTCATACCCGTAAACAGTAATAACTGTGCCGGCGATACGGGTACGCCTTTTCGTTTTTATCGGGTTTTGTGCAGATGCAGCGAAGGGATATGATAAAAAATTGGGTGGCCTTTCCCTTTCCTCCGGGGGGTAAGTTAGCTTTTTCGAAGAAGCCAGCGCTATGTCCGGCAGGGGGTGGGAAGCAGCCTCCTGTACTATAGCCTTTTTTCTGTGAAAAATCCTGTCGTTGTTTTCAGAAAGCCTCTGGACAATCACAAAGTCTCCTGTTGTTGGGTATCCTTCCTCGAAATACATTACCCAAGCGCATAGATACTGTTATCTCTGCTGGTAACATATACGACTCCGTCGCCATGAATCGGCGTAGAAATAATAAAATAATCGGTTTCAAATTTCCATTTGCACGACCCATTCATGGCATCTAATGCATACAGCGTATGATCAAAGCTCCCTATATAGACATCTTTTGCAATAGAGGGTGCGGCATATACCCAATTGTTTGTTGGGAATTTCCATTTAATACTACCGTTGAAAGCGTCCACTGCATAAACAGTAAAATCATGGCTGCCAAAATAAACCATATTCTTAGAAACAGCTGGTGTACTAACTCCACCATTGGTTCTATAGTTCCATTTCAAACAACCATCTGTCTCAGATATCGCGTAAAGATTCTCATCTAAGCTTCCTATGTATACTAAATCATTCGCCACTGCGGGGGTAGACATAACCATGCCATCTGTTTTAAAATGCCAAACATGCTCTCCGTTCGTTTTATTTAAAGCGTAGACCTTGTGGTCCTGGCTACCAAAGAATATTTTATCATGGTTGATAGCTGGAGAGGATGTTACGCCATTTTCCGTCTTGAATTTCCAAACGAGTTCTCCGATTTCTGCATTTAGAGCATATACATATGAATCGCAACTTCCAACATAAACGATTCCATTATCAACAACAGGGCAGCTATCAACGTGGCCACCCGTTTGATATCTCCAGATCACAGAACCGCTTTTTGCGTTCAGTGCATATATAGCGCCATCTGTGCAGCCTATGTATACGATTCCGTTATTATATGCAGGTGACGAATGAATTACACTTTTAGTATCATATTTCCAGCACACTACGCCGTGACTAGCAGTAAGTGAATAAATAAAACCGTCTTGTCCTCCAAAATATAGGAAGCCATCTGCCAATACTGGTGTCGAACATAGTTTGCCTCCTGTCGTAAACTTCCACAATACTTTCTTAAGCTCAGAAATTCCTGTACCGCTATACTCCCCTGTTCTTGCTAAGTTTCCGCCATACATTTTCGACATTTAAAATCCCTCCATTACCCTAATGATAATTGCCGTTTCTATCCGTTATTGAAACCTATAAAATGCTTACACCCCTTTCATATATAATTGTATCGAATAGTAATTGAAGTAAAGAACAATTACAAGTCTTTAAATTTTGCGCATTTTATGGTATACTATATATAACCCAATAGGAAAGAAGGGGAGAATAATGAAGGTTACAGTTTTTCATGGAAGCCCTCGAAAAGGGAATACGTATAAGGCAACAAAAATCTTTATAGATGAATTATCAAAACAAGGTGATATACAATACGCAGCGTTTTTTCTGCCTGAAGCCTTGCCTACATTTTGCACTGGATGCCAGCTCTGTTTGAGTAACCCAAACGAAAAATGCCCTCATTCCCAATATGTCACTCCGATTTTAAACGCAATACTCAATTCTGACGCACTGATTTTCACCACTCCGCATTACGGAGCTTGCAGCATGTCATCTTGTATGAAGAACCTGTTGGATCACTTGGATTTTCTAACACTAAATATTGCGCCGAGAGCAGAAATGTTTAACAAAAAAGCATTTATCCTTACAACAGGTGCGGGCTCTGTTGCTGCAATAAAACCACTCAAGGAGTATCTTAAAAATTGGGGGATAAATCGTGTTTATTCCCTTGGTATTAGGATGTTCACCGACAAATGGGATAAGATGATAGAGTCGAAGCAAAAACGGTTTGAAAGAAAACTTCGTCAGGCTGCAATCAGATTTCACTTTGCTCCTAAAGGACATCCTTATATTGCAACAATATTCATGTACTACAGCGCAAAGTTTATCTTGAAAAAATATATTGGCAAGGATGCATATCCATACAAATATTGGAGCGAAAAAGGATATTTCACAAAACGTCCGTTCTAATTACCTTTCTTAACCTTTCATCAAAGTGTTTGCATACTTCAATAAATCAACCCTTCCCACGCTCTCCTTGTTACCCACAAAGTTGGTCGCCAAGGCCCCCGCTACGTTGGCCAAGAAGGTTCCGGGTAAAACCGGTACGCCGGAAAGAGTAGAAAGTGCCGCCAAGGTATAGAAGGCGTCACCCGCCCCTATGGTGTCCACCACATTCAAGGTGAAAGCGGGGCAGTGAAGCAGCTCCCCATCCTCATCCACTGCCGTAGTGCCTAAGGAACCTTGTGTAAGCCAGCCCTTGGTCTTGAAGTGAGCTTGCAGCTTTAAAAGCCCTTCCCGCTCACCGAGGCTGTAGTCTCCAAAGGCAAGCCGCAGCTCCTTTTGATCCAGAACAAAGGTGTCGGCTCTATGGTATTTGGTGATGAGATTGAGCCCTGCGTTGGAGGAGTTGGTCTGACAGTTGAGGGCCAAAAATTTGGCCTTCTTTTGTATGATTTCCATGACTTCCCGGTCAATAAGCCCATGACCAAAATCGGCCAATAGAACAGCATCAAAGCCAGAAATGATATCGTTCAGCCTGCTTTTGAAGCGCCGCATGAGACCCTCATCTATACGCGGATCGGTGGGAAGATTGTTGATGGAAAAAATTTTGTTCAGTTCTGCTCTTTTTTCGTTTCTGACAATGAAGCGCTTCTTTACAATGCTTTGATATTGTTCGCCGGACTCAAGCAGCACCCGCATCTTATTGCTTAAGCCATTTAAGATGAGGCTGTGCAGAGGACTTTCAGTGCCCACCACGGATAACAGGCTTACGTTCTCCGAAAATTCTGCCGCATGTCCGGCTATGGCCAAGGCGCCCCCCAAAAACTGCTCCGAGTCCACATAGCGAGCCGAATAGCCTGTATCCTTGTGCATCAGCCCCTGAAGCTTACAGTACACATACTCGTCGATAATGATATCCCCCACCACCAGCAGGGATAGACCCTTCATCTTGTCCACATAGCCCTTGATCTTCTCAAAGCTATACTGCTCCCGCAGCCGGTTCAAAAACGCCTTGACCTCTGGTGTCAGAGCTGGTAGGGCATTGTTGATCAGCTTGGTAGAACTGAAACATTGCCCCTTAGTGAAATACAAATCGCCGCCGTATTTCTTTACCAGCTCCGCTTCAAAGCCGATTTTCCCGGTCAAGTCCTCTGTGGTGGCATACTCCTCCCCCTTGACATAAAAGCTGGGTTTTACAAGCTCTACGATATCCTCCACCGTGTCGCTTTCCGACAAAAGCACAAAATCCACCGGCTCCAGGGAGGATAAAAATTTCAGCCGCAGCTCGTCATCAAAAAAAGGTCGCCCCGGCCCCTTTCGCACAAACCTTGCGGCGGTAACCGAAACAACCAACACATCGCCCAGGCTTTTTGCTTCTTCCAGATGTATTAAATGCCCAGGATGCACCAAGTCAAAAACGCCATGACAAAGAACAATCCTTTTCCCTTCGTTTTTCAAGCCTTCCCCTATCGGTAAAAATTCCTGTTTGCTTAAAATTCTGCCCATAGATCTCCTTTTTACCTTTCATGCTCAGTCACTGTCAGCTTTGCAAGGCTGCCACGTACTATGACAAGCGATACACACGTATCAAGCAACATCGTTATTCACGTCCAAGCCCCGAAAGGGACACCGCCCTACACTTGTACTGGGCGTAAGACGTTTGGGGCGGTATCCCTTTCGGGGCTTTCATCGGATCGCTTTACTTGCATTTTGCCCGAGTAGAGTGTGCTTTATGATTATGGTGGCTTGGCAACAGCTTAGGAGACTGAGAATATTACTCGAATCTCAGAATTATTCGAATCTCAGATGACGAAACCAGTCCTTAGTGGCTCCTTCGATTAACTCAGGAGTCCAGACAGGTGCTTCCTTCCAGTAGTCAATATTTTTTAGCACATGGCCTACGCCCTCCTCAAAGCGAACCAAGGGCTCCCAGTGCAACATGCGTCTAATCTTTTGGATATCGGCAAAGGTACAGTCCGGCTCTCCGGGGCGCTTGGGGATCTGCACGGCCTCGCCGCCCAAGAGCCTCACTAGCTCATTGACGGAATAAGTACCTCCGCTGCCCACGTTAAAAATCTCTCCTTCTACATCTGATATAGCCGCCTTATAAAAAGCGTTTGCTACATCAGTAACATAAGTAAAGTCTCGGGTCTGCTCACCGTCCCCCACAACGGTAAAGGGCAGGCCTTTTAATTTTTGTGCCAGAAATACGCCAAAGACTGCCCCGTATGTACCAGAGGTTTTTGCACGAGGGCCATACACGTTAAAGAGGCGAAGGCTGAGTACGGGCAGGCCATAGACCTTTCCCCAATGAAGTACTAGCTCCTCGCCCAGGCGCTTGGTCAGGGCATAGGGGTATTGGGGTTTTATTTCCGCGCTTTCCTGAGTGGGGTATTCCTTGGGAATACCATAGCAGGAAGAAGAGGCGGCATAGACCAGCTTTTTGATCTCGTATTTACGAGCACATTCCAGGATATTAAAGGTACCCGTTACATTGGTTTCGTAATAGGCCTGAGCCTTTTCTATAGAGGGCACGATATCTGCCAGGGCTGCCAGGTGGAAGACATAGTCCACGCCATTGAAGCAGGCTTCGATGGCCTTTTGATCACGAATGTCCTGTTGAATCAATTCTATGTATGGATGTTGGGGAATATTTGAGGGTCTACCGCAGCACAAGTTATCCAGCACTCGGATATGGTGGCCTTTTTCCAACAACAAATCCACAAGGTGAGAGCCGATAAAGCCAGCGCCCCCAGTTACAAGAGACAGCATACAAACCTCCGCTTATTCAAAATAAAGGAACTCATAATCACCCGCATAGCCCCACTGGGCAAAGAGCCACTCCCATTCCTCTGGAGTAAAAAAAGCCTCACAAGTAAGCTGCCAGCACAGTAGGTTATTTTTTTCCCGCTCGTTACGGTAGGATTCAACGCAGATGTAGGCGTCTTTCTTTGAGACTCGAATGATTTCTTCGACTGCTTTTTTGAGGTCATACAGGTAGAGGTTATGCAAGGTCATTACAGAAATGACCAAGTCAAAGGAATGATCAGGGAAGGGCAGGGCTTCGGCTCGACCGACTTGCAGGAAGGGTTTAACTTCCTCCTTGGCATGTTCAAGGGCATAGACAGAAGGGTCAAGGCCAGTCACGGAAAGCTGAGGATTATGTTGGGTCAATTCATAGAGCAAAAAGCCCTTACCACAGCCCACGTCCAGGACTTTCTTTTGGCCGCAGAGCTGATACCGTTCGCTCAGGGCAGCCGCTATTGGACTCCATCTTCCGTCATAGCGATAGCCACCATAGCCAAACTTTCTTTCGCCATCCCAATAGTCTTTCCCGAACTGTTTAGCCACCTCCGCACAGGCGGGCTTATCATACTTTACGACTCTTTCAGTATAATTTCGCCCTGTTAGGCAATGAAGTTGTGAGACAAGGGTTATTTGCGGCATAAAACCTCCTTTATAAGGACAAGACCTTGGGGGAGGGAAGGGGAAACTTTTTTCAAACGGCGAAAAAAGTTTTCCCTTCCCTCCCCCAAACCCCTCCTATCCCTTTCAAAAAAGCCGGGCGTGGGGAGTTATAGTTATCACGTTCAGTTTTACAAAGCCGCCACGCAGAACAGTGGAATCCATTTGGGGTGAATGATGGCGGGCTTGGTAATTGTTAAAGAAGCTGAGTATAACTTCTATATAAAATTGATATGTTCTTTTTTTATCCCGAAAAAGGCATGAAGGAGTGCATTTAATTCATCGTATGTACAGTGGTGGGGGCAGACCTGATCGGCTTGGAAGGCTTGGTACTTTTGGAGGATTTCGGGGGCTGCCCAAAGCTCGTGAAAGGAACCGTCTTTCAGGTCGAAGGCTACGCCGTCTTTGAGGTAGGCCTTATCGTGGCAGAAGTACACCCTGGAGTCTGCACCGATCACGCAGGAAAATTCCTTGGCGTAACAGTGTGAGTAGGAGCGCCGGAAGGTTGCGCAGGTGCCGTGGGCTTGCAGGTCACCTTCATATAAGTTGATGATTTTGAAGGCTTCTGTTTGCTCTTGCTTTAGTTCTGCCAGCTGTTGTAGGGCTTCGTCCTTAAAGGGAGCGTGGTCTTCCTGAAAGGTGTTGCTGAATTGGGCGGAGAATTTGATGTGATTGACGCCCAGGGATTTTAGTAATAGTCCGGCTTCAATGATCTCAGCGTAGTTTTCCGGCCCAATTACAAAGTTGATACCCAGTTCGCAGCCTGATTTTTTCTGTTTGCCGAAGGACTCAATCACACTGCACAGCTTGGTAAATTCACCCGCTTTGATGTCCCGGCTTTTGCAGTATACCTCGTCTCGGACAGAATTGATGGAGATCCTTACCCATTTGGCTTCCGCAAACAGTTCCGCCAGCCGCCCTTTCAGCAGGGTTCCGTTGGTGATTAAGGCATATTCAAGACCCAAGCTCTTGGCGAGTTCCACACTGTCTTCCATATAGGGATAAAGAAGCGGTTCGCCGCCGCCGGAAAAGACAATGGCCTTGGTTCCGGCTTTTTGGATCGACCGCAGCGTGGACAGCATTCTTTCGCGGTCAATAAAGTCATCGGGCTTGAAGTGATCCAAGGTTAAGTAGGGATTCAGGTAGTGGCAAAAGGTACAGTTATGGTTGCAGCGATTGGTAGGCTTTATGCGGATACGAAGAGGCGCACAGCGTTGTCCTGTTCCCAGCTTTTTGATTAGTTCCTCGTGGTGAAATATTTTTAATCGGCTGTAAGGTGTGGCTTCCGGCTTATGGGCTTGGCTCATGAATACCTCCGTCCGTAGATTCCTTTTTCCCGCAGCAAAGGGCAATGAGATAATTGGCCATGGGGAAAAAGCCTGTATGGATGATTTCGTCGTTTTGTGTAAACAAGAAAACATGGTGAAAATGCTCGGAGAGCAATTCCCTTAGGCCTTCGCCGGTATAGAGATTGACATGAGCGCCTCCGATGTCCTTACCGGCATACTGCTGGCTTTCCAGGGAAGGTGTCCCCAGGATCAAGACCCCGTGTTCCGAGAGGTTTTTCTTGATCGTGTGCATGAAGAGACCTTCGTTACGCGGATAAATATGTTCCAGCACATCAAAGGAAACCACGCCGTCAAACACACCATAGCTTTGACCCAAAAAATTATCCTCAATAAAGTGAATGTGGGAAAGGACAGGATTCTCCTTTGCCCAGCCGATGGAAGTCCCGTCAAAGTCAACACAGCTTACCTCATGCTCAAACTCAGACAGGTAGTAAGCCCCCAGGCCGTCCCCCCCGCCAAGCTCTAGGATTCTTTGCTTACTCCCAAAGAGCTTGGCGGCAAATTTATATCTGGCAATGGAAAAGAGCAGCTGCCTGGGGGAGTTAAGGAAGCGATACGAGGTGTACGGCCCCAGTTCAATCGGCTTTTCTTTTTGGATCGCTCCGTAAAAATCCCAAAGTGTTTTTTCGGTCTTTTCGATTTTCTCGCTCATAAAGCCCCCCCTACACGTAAAATTCGCTTTACGATTCCCTCTGCATCCAGTCCGTTTGCTTTTTTCAGATAAGCATAGGATCCGTAGCCCACAGCAAAACCTTCCAGGCCGATTTTGAGAAAGCGCTTGGGTAAGCAGCCCTTCCTTGCGCAGAGCTCCAAGACCGCATCCCCAAGTCCCCCGGTAACGGAATGTTCCTCTATGGTGACAAGAGCGGCTGATTCCGTGGCCACGGAAAGAATGAGTTCTTCGTCAATGGGCTTGACGGTGTGTATATGTACGACTCCGGCTTCAATCCCCAAGGCCTCCAAGTCCTTAGCAGCCTGTATGACTTCTGTAAGGATAGAGCCTGTAGAAAGAAGGCTTAAGTCCTTCCCGTTTTTGATTCGGACACCCTTTCCAAGCGCAAAGCGATCCGAAAGGATTGTACTGTCGGCATCCATTAACCCGCCCCCTCCCAGCCGTAAATAAACAGGGGCCTCAATGGAAGCCATAGCCTGAACCGCTGCCTTTGTCTCAGCAGCTGAGGCTGGAGAAACAATGTACAGAGAAGGCAAAGGGCGCAGGATGGCCATATCCTCCGTGCCGTGATGGGTGGTGCCCAGCGCACTGTAGGAAAACCCGGCTCCGATCCCCACCAGCTTTACATTGGCTTTGTTGATACAAATATCGTTGCGGATAAATTCAAAGGCCCTCATGCTTAGAAAGTTCGAAATGGTATAGGCAAAGGGAATAAGTCCCAAGGAGGCCATCCCCGCAGCGGCAGCGATCATATTGCACTCAGAGATCCCGAAATTGATCAGCCGATCTCCAAAGTCCGCCTTGAAGCGGTCAAACACAATGGCCCCATTGTCGGAAATCAGTGCGCAAATCCTGGGATCCAGGGCAGCCAGTTCGTAGAGTGCTTGAATAAAGGCATTTCTCATGGATACACAAGCTCCTTTTTGGACAGCCCAAGCTCCAGGCATACAAGGTCCAGCTCGCTTTCGTCCGGCATACGGTAATGCCACAGGGCCTTGCCTTCCATAAAGGAAACGCCTTTTCCCTTCACGGTATCGGCAATCAGCACGGTGGGCTTTGCTGGGTTTTTGTCTGTAAGCGCCTCCACCAACTCCGGCACATTGTGCCCATCCACGCGGCGACAGTCCCAGCCAAAGGACTTCCACTTGCTTTCGAAAGGTTCCATGTCCACTATGGCTTCCAGGCGATCCATGGCTTGCAGTCGGTTGGAATCAATGATAGCCGTCAGATTCCCAATGCGCTGCTGCCCTGCAAACAAGGCTGCCTCCCACACGCTCCCCTCTTGGCATTCCCCGTCCCCCAACAGGCAGTATACCTGGAAGGAAAGCCCGGCAAGTCTAGCCCCCAGGGCCAGGCCCAGCGCATAAGAAAGCCCATGTCCCAAAGAGCCTGTTGTGGCCTCAATGCCGGGCAACTCGTTTCGCTTGGGGTGAACCCCAAGGCAGCCGCTTTCTTGACAATAGGACTGTATGATCTCGCCGATCAGTCCGCATTCATGCAAGACAGCATAAAGAGCAAGCCCCGCATGACCCTTACTGAGGACAAAGCGATTCCGCGCGGGGCTGCTCAGGTTCTCCGGCGTCAGCTTCAATACGCCGCCCAGATACAGCGCAGTCAAAATCTCCACCGCCGAAAAGCAGCCTCCCAGGTGCGCCCCCTTTGCTGCATAGCCCAGCTTAAAAATCTTCCTTCGGATGGCCTTGCAGCATTCGGTGTAGTAGAGCGGTTCTTCCTTAGTGGGCGTTGAAACTTGATTACAATACGCCATAGCAACCCCTTTAAATAAAGTTATCATTCTCCTCCGGTTGCCGAAGCCGGTGCAAATAACGGTTGATTTCATCCAGGCGGCAGGCATCTCGGCAATTTTGATTCAGGAAGTCTTTTTGAAACAGAGCCATTACTTCTCTCTTTCGCTCACTGCTCCAAATTTCGGTAAAATCCTTTTCATAAAGATTCCCGTAGGCAAACTCTTTTCTGCCCAGAAATACAATGCAGGGATACAAATTCCCAGCGGCATCTATGTAAACCATAAAGGGCAGGCCATAACAGCAATCATATGGCTTTATGCCGTTTATTTTTTTCATGGAGTTGGTTCTAAAATAAATTTTGTATCGATCCGTCTCCAAGCTTTTGAGTTCCTGCTCCATCTCCTGCAAATCCTCATAGCTTATATCCAGCTTATTCAAACTTTGAGGATGCCACGAATAGGACTTTACCGTAAAGTAGTCAACTCCGATTCCTCGAAGGGTCTGCGCCATCTCAATGACCTCAGCCTTGTTTTCCTCCAATAAAATCAACTGTACCCCGATGATCACCTTTAATTGTTGCCTGTGCTTTTCATCCACGGCAGTCTGTAGGTTGGCCAAGGCCTTGCTTAAGTCCCCTTCCTTGCAGCGGTGTATCTTTTTATAACTGCTATCCCGTATGCCCCCAATGCTGTACCGCACCCAAGAGAAGGATTTCAAGCAAGCCTTACATTGTTCCTCCCCAAAGAGTACCCCATTGGTGGACATGCCAATCTCAATCCCAAGAGCCTTGGTCTCATTAAAAATATAGGGTGCCTCTTTATGAATCAAAGGCTCACCCTCACCAGAGTAATTGATACTTTTCAAGCCTCGCTTGGACAGGGCCTTTACGTTTTTAAGCAAAATACCCGTGTCTAGCATCCGAGGCTGGTAGCCGCAATAGTCCACCGCACAAAAAATACAACGATGATTACAAGCCCCGCTTAAGCCGATTTCCAGCTCAAGGGGGCTTATCTCTTTCCCCAAAAGCCAAGCAGCCACAGCCTCCGGATGGTAAATCAGCTTTTGTGAATCCAGCCTTAAATCAGACATAGAAACCTCTCACTTTTTAAAATCTTTCTAAAATATGCCCCGCTGGGTGGCTACACCCTATCCGCTAGCTCTTGAATCAATCTTTCAATGAAGGACTTAAAGGTCATTTTACTTAGGGCGGCTTCTCGCCCGATCTTGGCTAGTCGCAGTCTTTCTTCTTCATTTTGTAGGTAATAGTGAACTTTTGGGATCAAGTCCTCTTTGCTTTGAAAGGAAGCCACTGCTTCCCCTATGATTTCCCAAAGATTTGCCATGTCCAGTTCCGTTTTAATTCGGTTGGATAGGTAAAAAGCCCCGCTCAGCATACTTTCCCAGGCTCGGGCGGCTCCTGTCATGTGTACATTGTTGCCCAGAACAATTTTGGCTGCTTGCAGGATTTTGGATAAGGATTCTCCGTTTTCTGCAATCCCGCAGGCATAGTCTTTAAATTCTTCCAGTTCAAGCCAGTCCTTCCCCCAAAGCTTGACATCAAATCCAGCCTCAATCAGCCACCGAGCCAAGCAAAGTCTGTAGAGTTTCTGGGCTGCGCTGATCCCAAGGCCTTTATTTAGCTTGGAAAGCACTTCTTCGCTGAATACGATCCCTCTTTCATTCAGAAACGCAGCAATAAAGTCGGCGATTCTTTTCCCAGGCCATCTGAATTCCTCTTGCTCAACCGCTATTGTAGCATATTCGTTAAAAAGGTCTTTTATGTCATCTTTGTAGGCAGCGAAGGTTTCGGATACCTCCCGGACATAGCGGTCAAAATTGCAGTCATGGCAGAGCAGGCAGACTTCGCAAGCATACTGCTGCTCCCCTTCGGAAAGAAGCAGGGGTCTATAAATCGTTTCGTTGGCGGGAATG
This sequence comes from uncultured Defluviitaleaceae bacterium, assembly GCA_964611385.1. Lineage (GTDB taxonomy): Bacteria > Bacillota > Clostridia > Lachnospirales > CAYPQA01 > CAZSXS01. Next base: position 84,271 of record CAZSXS010000001.1, on the reverse strand, counting down.
GGTGCTTTGATTACTTTTTCCGGCGGGTAGCCGATTTCAAAAAAATCCTGCCAGCTGGTGTAATGGTTGCAAATAAAATCCCGCCGGACTAACTTGGCTGGGCTGTCCTTGGAAAAAATATGCGGCATGGGATCCTGCACCCAGCAGATATAATAAAGCGATTCAAGAAGGGAGAATAAGGGGTATTCAAAGCGCAGATGGTCAACAACAAAAACCAAGTCTGGTTTATAGGCTTGCAATTCAATTTCATAATACATCTTCCGGTGTATAGGAGACTTTTCAATCACAAAGCTTGCCTCCAGGCCTAGGGCAAGGGCGGCTTGATATGCATTTTGGCAGTGGTACTGGATCGCTGTGCTGAACAGGGTAGTTATGAATAAAAGTCTGGGGCGGCCTTCTTTTACCCGTTCCCGAATCTTGTCTGCATTCTGGCCATAGTAGCGCATGACCTCTGCTTGGGCTTCTGCCAATCGATTTTGTTTCTGCTCATCGATTTTTTTTAGCAGACCGTTAATCCGTTCGAGGTCTGCCCCCAAAAGAAAATCTGGAGCAATCGCATCAAAGTCACTGAAAAACGTCTCAAAGTGAGTCCTTCCTACCAAGAAAACAACCCGAGAAGAATCAAGCAGCGTCTCCAAATCATAAAGCTGCAAAAAAACATGAAAAACAGGCTCATCGAAATATAAATAAAAGGGAAGTAGACAATTGGGTAAGTCGTTTTCTATTCTTGATGCTTTTTCCAGATCTGCTAGGGCGCTATAGTGAATTACATTGATAAACAGAAGAACCTTGCCATATGGGCTGAGCAAATGAAAGCGTTCCAGAAAAATCGTTTTGTTCTCAAAGGGCGCATCTGTTTGTGAAAGGGATGTATAGGTCACACAGTAATCATCCTTCCAAAGAATGCGCTCGGAAACCGCTTCAAAAGGCGGTAAGTTGCCGCTGTAGAGGTTTGGGTATGCTTTTACTGCCGCTCTGTTTTTTTCGTATCGTTTGCTTATGTCATATTCCGTTTCCATGCTCCACCTCAAATAGTTGACATTTTTAAATATATATTCGGCAGTAGAGTTTCCAAATTGTCCGGAGCGAATGGAAACTTGCAGAGGCAAGTTTCCTGTTCATGAGCGAACGGAGAATTTGAGAAACTCTTTGCCGAATATATAGGTTTCCCGAAGGGATAAAAAAAATTCCAACGGAACACAGGGCATATTTTCAAAGAATATTCCATAGTATCGCTCATAAAATATGTAGATCTGTTTATAACTGGATTTTTCAAATGCAGTCATCACAATATAATGCTTAGAAAGGTGGATCAAGATGGGAAAAGTGGATAGTAAACATGAGACACTCAAAATTGACTTTTCAGAAATTTCGGCAAGAATGGATGAAGGCATCAGTGATTTTGTCTTTGACAACTGTAGCTATGAGCCTGCATTTGCATGTCTTTCCATGAATAACAATGCGGAGGATATTAGTACCCTGGACTTTGATTTTCGTTATCCAGAAGGGATGGAAGCTACCATAAGCTTTGAAGTGATCATCCCCTCCGAAACAGCAGCAGTCCAAAATCAAATAAGTGTTTTTGTAAATGAGCAGCCCCTTGAAAAAGAGCTGGCTATAGTTGAAAACCTTGCGCTGGTAAAAGGCAGTAGGCCTCAGAAGCTCTTTGTGATTACCTTGACGATTCACCTGGATTTAGTAAGGCCTGATAAAAATCACTTAAGGCTCATAAACGTATCCGATTATACCAAGCTTTTGATTAAGAGCATTTGCATGGATTTTTATACGCCCATAGACCGGGCACATTGGATGAGTTATCTAAACGATGATGTTTACATAGGGGATATCAACATTCCCGGAACCCATGATGCTGCCGCCATACGCACCAATTATTTCCCTTCGGATTTACTACCCATAACGGCACATTCCTTGTACGCCTGCCACAAGACAAGCATCCTTCAACAATTAAACAGCGGCATTCGGATCCTGGATATCCGGCTGCGGGTCAATGTAGATCCTGCCACAAACGCTTACACCTTCAGTACCTGTCACGGCAGCATTGGTTCTTTGATCAGAATCAACGAGTATGAACCCTTTCTTACTGTTTTGAATACCTGCGCAACCTTTTTACAGACCAACCCTACAGAATGCCTCATCATGACCTTGAAGATGGACGATTGGTCCAGCTACGAAAATGATGCAGTCAATGTTTTAAATGCCTTGAATGCTGTATTGACTGGCTATCCTGTTTTTGTCGGAGGCTTAAACAGCACCCTAGATGATGTTCGGGGTCGTATTTTTTTACTCAACCGAATTGATACCAGCTTTCGCTTCGGCTATCCTATAAGTTGGAGAGAAAATACAAACGGCTCCTTTGCCATCGACACAGCCCAAAATCGCCAATTGAATCTGCTCTATGTCCAGGATCAATTTAAGAGCTTACAGGATCGAAGTGAAAAAATAAACCTAGTAACAGCGGCGTTTCAACGAAAGCAAACTCTAGTGCCCACCTGTATTGTTCTTAACTTTGCCAGTGCAACAGCGACCTGTGGAATCACGGGAATTTATGTTATGGATGCCATAATCAACTATATAGGGGATCCGTTAAGCTTCAACTGTATTCCAACAGACCAAAGGCATCGAATCGGATGGATCCTGTTAGATTATGAGGATACTGTCTATACCTCACCTACCTATGGCCAGATGGATGTGGTGGCAGTGATTATTGATTCAAATTTTGGACTGAACCGCTATCCCCAACCATTTAGTGTTCATGCAAAGAGTTGGGTTGATATCTTGACGGAGTAGAAAGGATTCCTTTTGCCGCAGCGCAAAAAATACCCCCCGGTTACGACCGAGGGGTATTTTTTTTGCTGTTTGCACTATGTTCTGATTCCAGAGTAGTTCACCTTTTACTCTTGATAGAAGGATCCGGAAGCTCTATTGTACTTGATATTAATGGTGTCAATGCCGCCGCCAAACACCAGAGTAATGGGATTGGTACTGACATTGGTAACGACCATGGACTCCTTTATGTTAGCCTCCAAGTAAACATTCACAATTTCATACGGCGTAAAGGAAGTGTTGTGCATGAAGGGAACCATAACCGCATTGATGGGGCGATTTGGAATGGCCTTGCCGTTTACATAAATCCCTTGAGCAAGACCAAAGGTCAAAGCGTCATAGCCATCCATTTCGTTTCTCACATAATAGGAATCGGGCAAAAGGAGTTCACCGGCATCCTTGGTGGATGAAAAACAGGCGTTTTTGAAAATGTACTTCAAGGCAGCTGTGGCCATTACATCGGACAGTTTGTTAATCTGAACACCCGATTGAAGCTCACTGTTTGAGCAATAGAGGGCATAATCGCTTTTCCATTCCAAGGTGTTGTGCTGGAAGGGTTGGAATGCAACCCAAGCAAGGTTGATCCCTTGGTTATTTTGTTTGACCAAGGTGACCTTCTGATTGGCCGAAATAATCGTTGAAAGATCTGCTGCTTCGAATGAAATGTTCAGGTTGTAGTTCGGCATCGTCTTCATCTCCTAAAATATTATTTTATAACCCAACAGGGTTTATTTTATATACTCAGTCATGTTCAGCGTTGCAAAGCCCCCGCACAAAACAAGATAAGTACATAAACACTTTATTAAGCGAGCACCTAAAATATTCCTTAATTTTAAACGAAGCCAACAGCATAAAAGTCTTCACTTGCAATGCCTTTTTAAAAAGTTGGTATAAATTACCAATTTCATGACTATATTATAATGAGAGAACGGATGCTCCTCAAACAATGAACTATCCCCGAAGTGACAATCTCCAGTATTGGACAATCCTGTCCGCGCTGGCCATGATAAGCAGAGTCGAACAAAGTGAACAAAGTGAAAATTACTCAGTCTCCTAAATAATTGCCAAGCAAGACTTGACTGAGTACAAACGTTTTTGGGAGGGAATGTATGAAAACTGAAACAAGTTTAATACAAAGCAGGAAAATCACTACGAAAAAAAAAATACCGGTTTCACAAGAAGACCTGAGCATACTCAATAGCTTACAGAGTCTAAAGTCAGAAATCGACTGCCTGCACAACATGATTGATCATGTTACAGAGCCTTTGCTGGTGGAAAGCTGTATCTATGAGCTGAAAGCAACCAACCTAAAATACAGCTTTTATTTAAAACTTTGCAAGGAAAAGGGTTTGGCGGCGGAACTCTTATGATTCGCGTTTTTATCGGGATTTGTATTTTTTCTGTTTTTCTGATGGCCATGCCGGGCTTGATGCGATTTTTATTCAAGCTCCTGCTGGCTATCGGCTTATTGACAACAATTTTTTATTGGTTTGTACGATAAAAAATATTTTGAAAAAATGATTACAATTTTTCATTCCTGTGGTATAATGCAAGGATATATCAGTAACTTAAAACAGAATGGAAATGGATGCATACGATAATTTATAATGAGGTGAATATCATGGCTGATCATTGCAATGATGGTTGCAACGGCGGATGCAGTCACGACGGCTGCGGATGCGGAGGAAATGAAACAGTTATCATTTCGGTGGAAGGAAACGACAACCTTGAATGTAATGTTCTTGGCGTTTTTGACGTGGATTTCGAAATCGGTGCAAGGAGCTATATTGCCCTGCTGCCTTTACAGGAAGATCACGTGCTTATTTTCAGATACACTGAGAAGGACGAGGATGTGGAACTTGACAACATCGAAAGCGATGAGGAATACGACGCTGTTCTTAAGGTTTTTAATGAGCTGTTCGAAGACTTGGATGAAAATCTGGATGATTTTGATGATGACGAAGAGTTCGACGAAGATGACGTAGACGATGAAGATGATGAAGACGATGACGATGAAGACTTTGACGACGACGATTTCGACGATGAGGACTACGATGAAGAAGAACTCGATGAGGACGATTTCGACGATGAGGATTTTGATGACGAGGACTTCGATGATGAGGACTTTGACGACGACGATTTTGAAGACGACGACTTTGACGATGATGCGGATGACAGCAGCACAAACGGTTCTCGAAGCAAAAAATAATTTGCTCCGTCACGTTCAACTTTACAGAGCCGCTATGCAAACCCTGTAAAGTCTTCCATACTGCAAGGTAGCGGCTTGAAAATGTTTTAGAAAATTGTGAATAGGCTGATAACGCAGTTTAACCTTGAGCGTGAGCGGTTAGGGATTCGGTATCCTTTCTTTCCGAATGCCTTTTCCCATGCTCAATTTTTGTATGCTCTGATATTTTTATTCGTATACTCAGTACCCTTACCAATGATTATGAGGTGTTCCATGTCCCTTCGATATATTTTAGGCGGCGCAGGCACTGGCAAAACCCAGCTCTGCTTTACAGAGATTCTTACTAGATACAAAAGTGGTCGGCACTTGATTTATCTTATCCCAGAACAGTATTCTCTTCAGTCAGAGCATGACTTGGTAAACCGTTCCAAGGGTCAGTCCTTAACCAAGGTTTTGGTTTTGAGCTTTCAGCGCTTGGCGTATTTTATGTTTTCAGAAATCGGTAAATCCAAGGGCAGCTTTTTAGACGATACCGGGAAGCATATGCTGCTGAAAAAGGTCGTCAACGACAACCTTGCCTCTTTAAATTATTACGGCAGAGTCGCTAAAAAAGAAGGCTTCATCGAAAAGCTGAACGGGAATTTAACAGAGTTTCGCCGCTATGCCCTTAGCCCGGAGGCTCTTTTAAATATAGCTCTCAATACCAAAAACGAAAGCCTGCGGCTTAAGCTGAAAGACATAGCTTTGATTTATAAGGAATATGAGCTTTATGTAAAGGATAAATACTTATTTGACTTTGACAGCCTAGACATACTCTTTAGCCGGATGGATGAGGGGAGCTACTTAAAAAATGCGGAAATTTGGATTGATTCTTTTACCGGCTTCACCCCCCAGGAGGAGCGTATCCTCTTTAAACTCATCAAAACCGCAAAGGTCAACCTAACCCTGCCCCTATTGAAAAAGGACTTGTTTTACCCGGAGCTACGCGAGACAGACCCTTTTTTTGAACTGAAAAAAACAATCAACCACTTGACAAGCCTGTGCCGGAGTCATGGCCTTAACATTGAAGATCCTGTTTTTCTGTCAAAGCCCCAGGGCTATCTGTCCCAGGAAACAGAATTTTTGGCGGCTGCTTATTTCAGCGGCCTGTCTTATCCAAAGCCAGTGCATAAGATTAAGATTTGTCAGGCAGCCAATAAATACGATGAAATCAAACAGACCGCAGACAGCATTCATCAGCTGTTGCGACAAGGCTACCGCTACAGGGATATCGGTGTCCTAAGCAGCTCAGCTTACAACAAAAGCCTCCACAGTCTTTTCGCGATGGCTGGTATCCCCGTCTTTATTGACGAGACTAAGCCCGTCTACCACCCCCTGACAGAGCTGGTTTCTGCTCTGATTGACATGGTGGCCTATCACTTTTCCTATGAAAGCGTGTTCCGCTTTTTAAAGACCGGCTTGACCGGACTCAGCCGGGACGAAATCGACATTCTGGAAAACTATGTCTTGGCCTACGGTATCAAAGGCAGCAAATGGAAGCTGCGCTTCCGCTACGGCGAAAAGCTATACGACCTAAATGCTTTGAATGAAACGAAGGAACGCTTTCTGGCCTTGGTGCAGCCCTTCTGTGCCAAGCTGGACAACACTCGAGAATTTGAACTTCGCTTACTTTCCACCAAGCTGTTTCAATGCTTGGAGGGTATGGATATGATTGAGGCCTTGGATCAACAGGCTCTTCAACAAAAGGACTACCAGCAAAAAGCTTCCTCCATGAACAATCTCATTTGGAACAAACTAGTTGAACTCTTTGACAAGCTTGTGGAGATTTTGGGAAGCACTAAAATGCAAATTTCGGAATTTTCTTCCGTTGTTCAGGTAGGGCTTCAATCCATAGACCTGGGCATTCTACCTCCGACTCAGGATCAGGTCTTGGTGGGAGACTTTAACCGCTCTCGCTTCCCAAAAATAAAAGCCCTGTTTGTATTAGGCGCCAACGAAGGCATCCTACCGGAGAAAAAGGAAGCCACAGACTTATTTACCGATGACGAAAGAAGCCATCTCAGAGCCACAGGTGCAAGCCTTGCAGCAGACATCAAAACCAAACTCTCCTTAGAGCAGTTTCAGGTCTATTCCGCCTTGTCAAAGCCCTCAGAGCTTTTATCTCTCAGCTATAGCCTGGGAAGCTTTGACGGAAAGCAACTGCGCCCTTCTTGGATCATCAATCGCATTAAGAAGCTGTTTCCGCAAATTCAAGAAGAGGAGCTTTCAAACAATCAAGAAGTAAGCAAAGTACAAGCAGCAAGGAAAGGACAAGTAGCGTGGAAATATGACTTTGGTTCGGGAGCGTCTTCAACCAGTGCAAGCTCCACTCAACCTCTGGCTTGGCGTAGTGAAGCCTTGGATTCCGGCAAGTACAGCCTACCTCCCCGCCTGCTCAACAACCTTTACGGCAAGGAGCTGGTAACCGGGGCTTCCATGCTGGAAAACTATGCCCGCTGCCCCTTTGCCTACTTTATTCAATATAATTTGAAAGCAAAAAAACGGAAGATCTACGAAGTGGAAGCCGTTGACTTAGGCAATATTTTTCATTACATCTTGGAAGGTTTTTCTAAGGAATTGAATGAAGCCCAAAAAAGTTGGCGAGGGGTTACAGCCTTGGAAATTGATGAATATGTAGACCGAAGTGTAAGCAGCACAGCAGACATTGATGTGTTTTCTGGAAACCCCGCTAATCAATACCTGCTGGAGAGGGTCAAACGAATCGCCAAAGCCTCCTTGGAGACCTTAGTCACCCACGTAAAGGCCGGTACCTTTGAACCCATTTCTTCTGAATATCAGTTTAATCTGGCAGAACCCTTAACCGGCCTTAGCATTGCCTTAGAGGGAGAGCAAAAGTTAATCCTGACCGGACGGATAGACCGGGTGGATATCTGGGACGACGGGCAGGACAAATACGTCAAGATTATTGATTATAAATCAGGCAATACAAAATTTGATTTGGAAGATATTTATTTAGGGATGCAGTTACAGTTAATTCTGTACCTGGATGCCTTTATCAAGTCCTTACAGGCTTATTATGACAAGAACAGCATACAGGTTCGGGTACTTCCTGGGGGTGTCTTTTACTTTAACATCAAAGACCCTTACATTCACTATAAGGAAGACCTGGACATTGAACAAAAGCGCCTGGAGGCCTATAAAATGAGCGGCCTTACTTTATCAGACAAGGATGTCTTTCTGGCTCTGGATTCCTCCATAGACAAGGGAGGCAAGTCAGCCATTATCCCCGTCAGCCTCAAAAAAGACGGAGACATGGGTGCTGTTTCCAAAGCCATGGATTTAGACAGCTTTAATCAACTGCGGGAGACTGTGTTGGAAAAGATTAAAGCCTTGGGCAGCGATATTAAAAGCGGAAAAATTCCCGTTAAGCCTTTTCGGAAGGGCAACAAGTCGGCCTGCGATTATTGCGACTACAGCGGGATTTGTAAGATAAATTGGAAGAAGAAATGAGGGAGGTAACAATGAATCTTTGTAACTACACCTTACAGGAATTGGCAAACTTAGACTTTATCTGTGCTTGCGGACAAAGGCACAAAACCGATATCAAAAACATTATCATTGAAAGCGGAGCCGTCTTTCAGCTCCCAAACCTTGTACATACTGAATTAAATCACCCGAAGCAAAGCATCTTACTTGTATTTGACCTCAATACTAAGCGGGTAGCCGGAGAGCGTGTTGCAGCCCTATTAAAAAAGGAAGGTTTCCGTGTGCGGGAGTGTTATTTTGACGACCCGGAACTCATAGCGTCTGAAGAGAACATTGAAACCATCAAGGCCAAGGTCGGCGATGATACGGGACTTTTAATCGCCGTCGGCTCCGGTACCCTGAACGACATAACCAAGTATGTAAGCTTTCTGACGAAGATTCCCTATTTTGTAGTGGCGACTGCCCCTTCCATGGACGGTTACTCTTCCACGGTTGCCCCTCTGGTCTTTAACGGCTTTAAATATGCATACGAAGCGGTGGGTCCCCTTGCTATTATCGGAGATATTGACATTCTCAAGGAGGCTCCCATGGAGATGATGGCAGCCGGTCTGGGGGATTTAATCGGAAAGTATACCAGTATTTGCGATTGGAAAATCAGCAAGCTCCTAAACAAAGAATATTATTGCGAAGATGTAGCCAAGCTGATCATCCGTTCTGTAGAGATTTGCCTTGTCAATTTGGATGGCCTTTATAAAAGGGAGCCGGGAGCTGTGGCCAAAGCTATGGAAGCCCTCGTGCTTGCCGGGATCGCCATGAGCTATGTAGGCAACTCCCGCCCAGCCTCCTCCAGCGAGCATCACATTGCGCACTTCTGGGAGCTTATGCTTCTTTTGAACAACAAAAAAGCCGTTCTTCATGGCACAAAGGTTGGCATTGCTACGGCTATTGTCTGTGACATCTACAAAAAACTTATGACCTACACTCCGGACTTTGAAAAAGGAAAGGCCTATATTGAGGCCTGGGATAAGGCTGCCTGGGAAGAGAAGATGAAAGAACTCTACAAAAGCGGTGCCGAGGACGTAATCCGCCTTGAAAACGAATACAAGAAGAACGAGCCAACAGCGGCCCTGGAAAGGCTACAAAAAACCATAGAGTGTTGGGAGCAAATCAAAGAGCTGGCAAAAAACCTTCCCGAGTCCTCCAAGGTCATAGAAGCCCTCCGAAAGCTGAATGGGGAAACAAAGCCTCTACAGTTGGGCTTGAGCAAAGAAGACATTTACAATGCGATTCTTTATTCCAAGGAAATGCGCTTCCGCTATGCCATTTTGCAGATGCTTTGGGATTTTGGCGTAATTGAGGCCTACGCAAAGGAATGCGCTGAGGTCTATAGTTAGAAGGGGGAATAGCTCTCATGCAAGGTTTAGGATTAATGGTGGTTGTTATCTTAATGGGTATATTTTCTATTGCCTGTGCAGCATTAAATGTTGACTGGTTTATGGAAAACAGAAAGACAAAAATAATAGTAAGTATCTTTGGAAGAAACGGAGCAAGAGTTTTTTACGGTATCATTGGCATTGCCATTATTGTTTTTGCCATCATAGGTAACATCAAGGGGCAATTTTAAAACAAGATCATCAAAAATTATATTTTCATCAAGAAAAGCAGGTGCTTACATGAAAACAATTAAAGCAGATCTCATCGTTCAGGCCGTCAAAAGGCTATGCATAGAGGCCAACTGCGCTTTGAATCCAGACGGCGAGGAGGCCTTATCCAAGGCGCTGGCTGCGGAGGAATCAGAAATCGGGAAGAACATTCTACAAAGCCTGATTCAAAACGCAGAGCTGGCACGTCAACAGCAATGCCCCATCTGCCAGGACACAGGCATGGCTGTTGTATTTGCGGAAGTCGGTTCCGATTTAAGGATAGAAGGCGGCTTCATAGGGGATCTGATCAACCAGGGCGTACGTGAAGGCTATAGGGATGGTTTTTTACGCAAGTCTGTAGTAGAAGGCATTCATGAGCGCAAAAACACCGGCGACAACACGCCAGCCATCATCCACTATGAATTGGTCAAGGGCGACAATCTAAAGCTCACGGTAGCCCCCAAAGGCTTTGGCAGCGAAAACATGAGCCGCATCTTCATGCTTTCCCCCTCGCAGGGGATAGAGGCTGCCAAAGAACTCATACTAAGCGCCATTGTGGAAGCAGGCGGGAATCCCTGTCCACCCATTTTAGTAGGGATAGGGCTTGGGGGCGACTTTGAGAAGTGCGCCATCATGGCCAAGAAAGCACTACTACGCCCCATAGGACAAGCCTCCCCCGAATCCTCTCTACAACAGTTAGAAGAGGAGCTACTAGGAAAAATCAACCAAACCGGCATAGGACCCATGGGGCTAGGCGGGCGCATCACAGCGCTGGCAGTTCACGCAGAGTCCTTCCCAACGCACATTGCCGGTTTCCCCGTGGCGATGAACGTCTGCTGTCATGTGGTTCGGCACAAGTCGGTGATTTTGTAGAGAGAAAGACCGTGGGGGGAGGAGGAGGAAAACTTTTTTCAAACGGCGAAAAAAGTTTTCCTCCTCCTCCCCCCCACACCCCCTTCCTCCACCTTTCAAAAAAGCCGGACGTGGGGTTGGAGTTTTATCATTTTAAATTTTGTAAGTGCCGAAAAAATGCATGCTCATGAACACGACTGGTTCATGGGCTTTTTTCGTTTAACAAACCCTTAGAAAACTGCGACTTCAAAATTCACGAGGGATTAGACCTTCCTCACACGATTTTAGAAGGACTCAGAAAAATTTGCTTTCATTACTTGAAAGAGTGAATCGTTTGGGATAAGATAAACAGCGGAAAATTTTGGATATACTCAGTAAAGCGCGAGACTTATAGGCTTATTCGAGAGGATTTAAAAGGGAGAGAGATCAATGGTACAAGAATACACATTGAAAACAGAAAAGGAAGGCTTTTATAACATAAGCAATAAGGTTCAGGAACTTGTCACCCGAAGTGGCATAAAAGATGGCCTCTGCATTGTTTACTGCCCTCACACCACAGCTGGAATTACGATCAACGAAAATGCAGACCCTGATGTAATTCATGACTTACTGATCGGTCTAGATAAGGCATTTCCGAACCGTTCAGAATTCCACCACGCTGAAGGCAATTCCGCGGCTCATCTTAAATCAAGCTGCGTTGGTGCAAGCCAGACACTCATCGTACAAAATGGGCGGCTCTTACTCGGCACATGGCAAGGGATCTATTTCTGCGAATTTGACGGACCCAGAAACCGCAAATTTTATGTGAAGGCACTTTGACATGAGAATACTTATTGATGCAGATGGCTGTCCCGTGGTGGATATAGCCGTTCGACTGGCAAAACAAAACGGCATAGAGTGCATCATTCTTTGTGACACCTCGCATATTTTTGAAAAGGATGGAGCGGAAACAATAACCGTTTCTAGGGGTGCAGATGGTGTAGACTTTGTACTTGTGAACATGGTTCAAAAAGGCGATGTGATTATAACTCAGGATTACGGGCTTGCCGCTATGTGCATTGCTCGCCAAGGGGTAGTGGTCAACCAAAATGGTATGCTTTATGATGAAAGCAATATCGACAGTTTGCTTATGCAGCGACATATGGCCAAGAAAATTCGAATGAATGGTGGTCGTTTGAAAGGAAACGCCAAGCGAACAGTAGAGCAGGATAAATCCTTCGAGAAAAAGTTGAGGGAACTGTTGATGTGAATGCCCGTGTAATAAAACCGATAAATACGTCAAACAAAAAAGCAGACACCTGAGATTGAGGTGTCTGCTTTTTTGTATACTAGGAAACTTCATGATAGTTGATAATATTATAAAATAATAAGTAAACATAAAAGTGTATAGTACCCCTAGGAAAACAATTGAGGCTAAATGTCATTAGTTTTAACGCTACAGTTTATAAACAATACCATCATGATTCACATAATAAACAGGCTGCATTTTTCCAGAGGAACAGGAAGAACAATCAAACCGGGGAGGATAAGAAGGATCACCTCCATATACATTGTATATATCATAGTGTACTTGGAATGTCGTGATATGTGGTAGAAGCACATTATATAAAGCATGTTGCTATTATATGCGTGATTTACTGTGCTTGTTATATGCCGTTCATAAAAAATTTACAATTTTTTTTATAAAAGTCTTGACCATGACGTATACGTCTTGGTTTATAATAATAATCAAGGAGGTGCAGAACAAATGGAAAAATACCGTGCAATACCGGGGGGCTATATGCGAATCGGTGAAATGGCTAAAAAAGGGGGTATCACCGTTCGTGCTCTGTCATATTACGATAAAGAAGGCTTACTCACACCATCAGCGGAAAGCGAAGGCGGGTATCGGCTTTATACCGACAAGGATTTGGTGAAGTTGTTACAAATTTTGATGATGAAGCGACTGGGGTTTACGCTTAACGAGATAAAAAAGAGAATTGTCGCTATGGACACTACTTTTGAAGTTATAAATGTTCTTACGGAACACGCAACTAATATCCGTAAGGAGATTGACCACTTGACGGAATCGCTTAACGCCCTTGAATCGTTAAAGGAAGAAATTATACAAGTGGATTCTGTTGACTTCAAAAAATTTGCAGATATTCTCGCACATTTACAAATGAAAAATGAGCGCTATTGGCTTGTAAAATATCTTGATAACGATGTACTTGATACGCTAATAACACATAACGAAGCATGGAACGAAGAAAACGCAGAAAAGATGATTGAAGCTACAAATAGTTTTATTAACGAAGCGGCAAGACTTCATTTTGACAGGGTATCTCCCGAAAGTGAGCAAGGGAGAAATTTTGCAGAAAGATATTGGAAGTGGATTATGGAAGTGACAGGCGGCGACATGAATTTGGTGAAAAGAATATCCGAAAAAGCGACAAAAAGCACGTCGGATAAAAAACATGATGAAAGAATGGAAAAAGCAATCCTATTTATGAAATCATCACTTGGAATGTATTTTAACAATGGTTTCATTGCTGAGGCGGCTAAACTGCACGATGATGGTGTACCGCCCGAAAGTGAGAAAGGACAAGATTTTGCAAAGAGATATTGGAAATGGCTTATGGAGCTTACTGGCGGTGATATGGCAAAGCTACAAGAGATGAATGAGCAGTTTGGAAGCAGCGCGGCAGACAACGACGAAATCTCTAAAAAGTCACAACTTTTTATGGGTTCATCATTGCAAATTTATTTTGCAAACTTACAAAAGGAGAATGGAAACGATGCGTAAACTATTATCAAATGAAAAATTAAGGTTTTTTACCAAAGTAACGATATCACACGTTATTACTTACTTTGTCTGCGGACTAATCGCTTACAATCTATTTGATTACGGAGATTTTGTAGAACTCATAGGTTTTAGACCTATGGAAGAAATCACTCCGGCAACGATTATATTCGGGCAAATAATTAGAGGTCTTTTATTCGGATTTGTTATTTGGTGGATTAAAGATAGCATTATTGGTAAAAAGCGGGGTTGGTTAAAGTTATGGGGTATTCTTTTAATACTTGGTATCTTAAACACTTACGGACCCAATTCGGGTTCTATCGAAGGAATGATTTATCTTGACCTATCTAATTCTGCTGATGTGCCTGTTAATACTTTATTAAGCCTTCTTGAAATAACGTTGCAACCGCTACTGTTCAGCCTAATAGTAACTTTTCAAAAAAAATGAAAAACAAAAAGATAACTTATAAAATGTTGCGTTGATAATAGGAGCAGTATAAGCAATGTGACGCGAATGACATATAATTCCGCTGTTTCGTCATTATCGAGATTATCGACAGCATAATGATACGGTAAAACTGTTATCAAAAAACAGATAATGCAAATCATAGATTGTATCTATAACAATGATTAAAACAGTCAATGACGGCATATTAGCTGTGATGTGAGGTTTGCCCGGTTGGATTTTATCCAGTCGGGCTTTTTTTGTACCTCTTTTTCGGACAAGCCTCCCGCACTTCGGGTCAAATTGACCCGAAGTCGCGGCGGCAGACCACGTTGCCGTTCGCCGCCGCCCTCCATTCGATTCACTCAATCCACACCAAAAATCGAATGGAGGAACTATTTAATGGCAACTATCAATTTACGAGACTTTTACCCGTGGTATACGCATGACGAGTTTGCGGAAGTGTCCGACGAGATAGCGGCGGAGCTTTTCGCTGACAGGCGGTATCACAAGGCGCACGACCGCCCCATGAGAAGAAACAAGGCGTATTCGCTTGATATTGACGCGGATATGGAAATGGCGGCAATCGCCAGTCACGGCGATAACCCGGAAGCGATATTCGCAGTGATGGAAAGGCATTGCCAACTGTGCCAAGCGTTGAACTCCGTTATCTCAAACCTACTCATATCTACCTATAGATAACTAAAGCTATTCGGCAGTGATGTTGAGTTCCTGCTTCTTCGAGGTGATTGTTTCCACTAACTCTCCACAGGCTGACACCGTGTAACTCACGGCGTAATTCTTTAAATTTGTTGCAGCATTAATGTCTCTGTCGTGCGTTGTTTTGCAATTAGGACACATCCATTCACGTACAGATAAAGTCAATTCATTGTTTTTATAACCGCAACAAGAGCAGGCTTTGCTGGACGGATAAAACCTATCCGCAATGATAACGTGCCCTCCCTTCATTTTTGTTTTATACTCTAATTGTCTGCGAAATTCAAAGAAACTCATATCAAGGACAGCACGAGCCAATTTGTGATTTTTAGCCATACCCGACACATTCAAATCCTCAATACCTACAAGGCTATAATTATCAGTTAGCATTGTAGTTAGCTTGTGAGTTTCATCGCCTCGTATGTTTGCTATTCTTGCGTGTAATCTTGACAGCTTCATTTGTGTTTTTTTGAAGTTTTTAGACTTCTTTTCGCCTTTTTTCGCACCTTGTTTTCTTGAAAGAGATTGATTAAGGCGACGTAATCGTGATAGTAAAGCTTTGTGTGGTTTTGTTCCTGTTATCTTTGTTCCGTCTGATAAAACTGCCAAATCCTTAACGCCTAAATCAACACCTATTGCTTGGTTTTCGCTAACAGTTGTATGAATTGGTGTAGGGTCAGATATTTCTACTTGCACGGATACGAACCGTCTATCTGCTTTACGACTAATTGTGGCCCCTATTATTTTCCCGATAAAACGTAATTTTTCTGTCAGTCTAACCCAACCGAGATTAGGGATTTTGATTTTTAAGCCATCTATTCTAAATTGATCGTTAGACAACGCAAAACTGTCGTGTACACCTTTTTTATGAAACTTAGGAAAACCGACTGGGTTACCCTGTTTTAATCCACGAAAAAAGTTTTGGAACGCTTTGTTTAAGCCGTCTTTAATTGCCAACTGTGGAGCGCATTTTGTGACTTCAAGCATCCAAGGAAATTCCTCACCTTTTATAGCGTTTAGATTTTTTCTTAATATTCCTTCGTTTACCTTTTCACCTGCTTCATAAAGTCTTTTCCATTCAGCAAGTCCCCAGTTATAAGCAAAACGAGCAACACCACAAGCTTTGGCAAAATAGGTTGCTTGAACATTATTCGGGTCAAGTTGTATTTTGTGAGCTAAAATCATTCGCTCACCGCCTCTACTGCTTTTTTTACATCTTCAAGTAATTTTTGGTTCTTACAACTCCTTGAACCATAAAGACGAGCAGAAAAGACAGTGATAATCTCCAACACATCTTTTGCCAAATCTTCTTCAAAAGTTGTATCTTCGCCTTGGTTGAGTATAACAACCTCGACTTGCTTTGCTTCACATATGGCAAAAATCAATTCTGCACCAAAACGCAAAAGTCTGTCTTTATGCGAAATAACAAGCCGCCCGACTTTCTCAGCCAAAATGTCATTCAATAAGCGTTTCAAGCCTTTTTTATGGTAATTCATTCCTGAGCCTAAATCACTTATTATTTCAAAAATCCAACCCTGTTTTGCACAATAAAGTTCTAATACTTGCTTTTGCCTTTCTAAATCAGCTTTTTGGTCGTGACTTGATACTCTCGCATACGCTATTGTTTTGCGTGCCTCTTTTATTTGCTCTTTATACATTTCAGGTTTTAGCTTAGAAATATCATAACGGCGATGTCCTGACGTTGTTTTTTCAGGTGTGAGCCTTCCTTCTCTATCCCATCTTCTCAATGTCGATATAGATACGCCTAATATTTTTGACGCTTCACCTATGGTTATCAATCTATCCATATTAGATATTATTGCATAGATTTAAATAGTTGTCAAGAAAACTGTGTCCACCCTGCCCGAAATACAGGGGCGCAGGGTCGAAGCTCATTATCTGCTTGGCAAGAGCGCAAAGGAAATTGCCGAAGCCGAGTGTGTGAGCGAAAGTGCGGTAAATCAAAGCATTGACCGGGGATTAAAGGCAATGAAAAAATATTTTTCAAAACAGCCTTGTGAAACACCCATAAAGTGACCTATATATGAGAGGTACTTTTCCTCTCTTTATATAGACGGGGCAACATTGTCATTCCTCTTGCGGAATCCCGTGTACGCGCAAGCAGACCTCAGCCTGTACGAGTTTTGTAAAAGTCAAGGCGCGGATATAGTCAATGACGGGCGGATGAGATGCTGTTTGCATATATCCAAGAAAGAATTAAGGCGCTACATAGCAAGAAATCTGACGGCGAGGAAAAACCAATAAGGCCCAAATTTTTGATCTTGACAGAATCTAGAGAATCCTGTATAGTTCATATGAACGATTGCTCATATATAAATTCGTAGAAAGGTTAGGTGAAAATAAAAATGAACGAAACAAACGAAACAAACGAAACGAACGAAACAAACGAAACGAACAAAACAAATGATAAGAGCAGCTTACCGACCTGCGAGCGCCTTTGTGTTCATGAGGATGTTGTAAGAAGCGTAAACGAGAAGATGCCGGATGATGAGATACTGTATGATCTGGCTGAGCTTTATAAGGTTTTTGGCGACACGACTCGCATCAAGATTTTGTATGTTCTGTTTGAATCGGAGATGTGCGTGTGCGATATTGCTAGTATACTGAATATGAGTCAATCCGCAATTTCTCATCAGCTCAAAGTCCTAAAATCGAACAGACTTGTTAAATTTAGGCGAGAAGGGAAGGTTGTGTTTTATTCGCTTTCAGATCATCACATCAAGTCCATTCTAAATCAAGGCTTGGAACATTTAGAAGAATAACATTCATTTGAGGGGGAATTTTTACAATGAAAAAGAATTTTAAACTTGAGGGATTAGACTGTGCAAACTGTGCAGCAAAAATTGAGCGGGCAATTAATAAAATAGAAGGGATTGAGCAAGCGACGGTGAACTTTATGACAACCAAGCTTTCTTTTGAAACCAGTGAAGAAAAAGTGGATGGCTTAATAAAGGAGATTGAGCTTGTTGTGAAAAAGCTTTCTCCTTCAGTTGTACTGAAAAAGGTTTAAAGGGGGAGGGCGTGTGACAAACAAACTTAGAGTTGCAAAAATTGTCGGCGGTGGCCTGTTTTTTGCCCTTGGGCTGCTTTGGAAAACGGATTCAGCTTTCCTTCCACTTTTGATTTTTCTTGTGGGATATCTCATTATTGGTGGAGATGTGCTTGTAAGTGCGATTCAAAATATTTTCCGTGGTAATGTACTGGATGAAAATTTTCTGATGACAATCGCTACCATTGGAGCTTTCCTGATCGGGGAATATCCCGAAGCGGTTGCGGTCATGCTGTTTTACCAACTTGGGGAATTTTTTCAGGACTATGCCGTGAATAAGTCCAGAAAGTCCATTGCAAGCCTGATGGACATACGTCCCGACTATGCAAATGTGAAACGCGGCAGTGAAGTGATCCAGTTAGACCCTGATGAGGTTCGGATCGGCGAGGTCATCCTCATCAAGCCCGGCGAACGGGTTCCTCTTGACGGCAAAGTCCTTGAAGGGAATGGTGTCATTGACACCTCCGCCCTAACCGGTGAATCCTTACCTCGTGATGTTTCGGCTGGAACAGAGGTTTTAAGCGGCTGTATTAATATAAACGGTCTGCTGACCGTGGAAGTCACAAAGGAATATGGCGAATCAACGGTTACAAAAATCCTTGACTTGGTTGAAAATGCAAGCTCCAGAAAATCAAATTCCGAAAATTTTATTACCAAGTTTGCCAGATACTATACCCCTGCTGTTGTAATTATCGCAGCCTGTCTAGCTGTGGTCCCTCCACTGCTGATCAGCGGCGCAACTTTTTCTGAGTGGATTTATCGGGCGCTAACCTTTCTGGTCATATCTTGCCCCTGTGCTTTGGTGATTTCGATTCCTCTTGGCTTTTTCGGCGGAATCGGAGGAGCGTCTCGGCAAGGGATTTTGGTGAAAGGAAGCAATTATCTGGAGGCGCTTTCTTCTACTGAGATTGTAGTGTTTGATAAAACGGGCACACTGACCAAGGGTGTATTTGAGGTCACAGAAATTCATTCGGAAACCTTACCTTCCCAAAAGCTCCTTGAGCTGGCAGCAATGGCAGAAAGCTATTCCACTCATCCGATCTCTGTTTCCCTCAAAAAGGCCTTTGGCGCAACAATAGACAGCACAAGAATCACAGAAGTAGAGGAAATTGCTGGACACGGGGTCAAGGCCGTGATAGACGGCAAAACAATCTATGCTGGGAACCAAAAGCTTATGCAAACAATGAGCATTCCGTTTCCCCATGCAGAGCAAGTCGGAACCCTTGTTTATGTTGCAATAAATGGAATATTTGCAGGCTATATCGTTATATCCGATGAAATCAAGGAAGATGCTGCTGAGGCCATTCGCAGCCTAAAAAATGCGGGCATACAGAAGACCGTTATGCTGACTGGTGATTCGAAAAGCGTTGGGGCCAAGGTTGCCAAGGAACTAGAACTGGATGCTGTGTACACTGAACTCTTGCCAACCGATAAGGTGACCCTGGTGGAAAAGCTTTTGACTGAGAAGTCCAAAAAAGGAAAGCTTGCCTTTGTGGGTGATGGGATTAATGATGCCCCGGTGCTTGCCCGTGCTGATATCGGGATTGCCATGGGCGGTCTAGGTTCAGATGCTGCCATTGAGGCTGCTGATATTGTGATCATGACCGACGAGCCGTCCAAGCTGACAGCGGCCATCAAGCTATCCAAAAGAACGCTGGGGATTGTAAAGCAGAACATTTGGTTTGCACTGGTCATCAAGGTGCTTGTCCTGGTTCTGGGGGCTGGTGGGATGGCTTCCATGTGGGAGGCTGTTTTTGCAGATGTGGGCGTATCTGTGCTTGCGATTTTGAATGCCATGCGAGTGATGAATATAAAAAAGAGTACAATTGACATTAAGGAGTAACTGTATGGATTATTTTCAAATGATCGCCTTATTCATCGTTGGATTTTTTTATATAACATACTTTATAAAAGCACTGAACTTAAAGAACATAGGAATAAAAGCAAACAGACTTGGCAAAGGTGAAAAGCCAGAAGAGGTCAGGCGCTTTGAACGGATAGCGCTGCTCTTTACCTATAGCATGGCAGTTGTGCAGGTCGGCAGTATTTTATTGCCGACTGTACCACTCCTGTTTGAGATTCGCTACTTACGGCCTACGGGGCTTGCGCTGGCATTCATCGGCGTTCTCTTTTTCACCGTTTCCACAATCACAATGAAATCAAATTGGCGTGCTGGAATTGACAGCTCACAAAAAACTGAACTGGTAACGAATGGAATTTACAAAATCAGTAGGAATCCGGCTTTCGTGGGTTTTGATCTTTTATATGTAGGCATAGCTTTTTGCTTCTCCAATCTGTTGAACCTTGTCTTTGCTATATGTGGCCTGCTGATCTTTCATCGGCAGATCTTAAATGAAGAAAAATATTTGTTGTCTGTCTTTAAACAGCAGTATGCTGACTATATCCGTCGGGTAAATCGATATATAACGTTAAGCCATTAGGCCTTTGGAAAAGTTTTTTGAAGGCAACCTTTGTTAGATTTTCAGAGGGTTGCCTCTGATAGCTTGTTCCGAAGGCCTTTGGCTAAAAGGAGATGAGATTTTGAAGGGGAAAAATATAGGGATCGTTACTGCTATACTGGCCGCAGTCTTTTACGGAATATCCGCACCCTTCTCTAAGGTTTTATTACAGCGTCTATCGCCTACGCTCTTGGCGGCTCTGCTTTACTTGGGGGTCGGACTGGGTATGCTTGCCATTCAAGTTTTGACAAGCAAGTCCAAGGCAGAGCAGCCGGAACAAAAGGAAGCTCGAATCACAAAAAAGGAGCTTCCTTTTGTTTTGTCCATGATAATCTTAGACATTGCCGCCCCAATCTTTTTAATGTTGGGCATTTCCACATCCAGCCCAGCCAGTGTCGCTTTGCTGAACAACTTCGAAATCGTTGTTACTTCGCTGATTGCGCTGCTGATCTTTAAAGAAGCCATCGGTAAACGAATGTGGATTGCCATAGCTTTAGTCACCATATCGACTACAATTCTCTCAGTGGATTCCATTGTGAACATTCGCTTTTCCATGGGCTCTGTTTTCGTTCTTTTAGCTTGCTTGTGCTGGGGATTTGAAAACAATTGTACAAGAATGCTGTCCTTAAAGGATCCTATGCAAATTGTGGTTATCAAGGGTTTTGGCTCAGGCTTTGGTGCATTGTTGATCGCTGTTTTTTTGAAAGAATACCAGGCTACGGCTCTGCATATACTTGCTGCCCTGCTGCTTGGCTTCGTCGCTTATGGGTTGAGCATTTATTTCTACATACTCGCACAACGGGAACTGGGGGCCGCCAGAACCAGTGCGTATTACGCTGTTGCACCCTTTATCGGTGTGTTGATTTCCTTTTTGCTCTTTAAGGCGCAACCTTCACTGTCCTTTGGAGTTGCTTTTGGCCTTATGCTGATTGGCACTTATTTTGGCACCGTAGAAACCCATGACCACGAGCACACCCACGAAAGAATGAAACACGAGCATAAGCACAGGCATGATGATTTGCATCATACACATAAGCATGATGATTTTAACCAAACGCAAAAGGAGGATCGTCTCCATCATACGGCCAAACAAAACCTTACTCATGCGAAAAGGCGTACATCTTCTATAATAGAACATAGCCATATGCACACGCATGAGGAAGTCTGCCATGCTCATCCTCATACGCCGGATTTGCATCATGTACATAGTCATTAGGTAGCTTATACAACAGCGAGTTGAAAGCTACACCACAAAAAACAGCCAAACACGAAGCGAGTCTCGCTTTCGAGTTTGGCTGTTTTTTGGTATCCAATTAAGGTTCAAGGAGATTGTACCGTAATGGCTCTTTTGGCACGTGCTGTGATACTAATGCTCGTTTGTAATATAGCAAGCTTACTCTTTATAGCTAAGCCCTGCTGTCGTTGTGGTTACCACAAAGGTTGGAACAACGGTAAAGTTTGTACCGCCGGTTTCGGGTACTGACTTACCGATTTTACCGACTACATAAGTAAATTTGGATGAGTTCTTGGGAATTTCCACCAAGCCTTGGCTAAAGGCGCCTTTAATCAGCCAAGTGGTCTTGTTGTCTTCAATGTCTGTGGGACGCAAGGCTGAATCAGAGGTCACTCGCATAAAGCCCACGGCGATACTGTTATCATTTTCATACACAACGCCATCGTCACTCCAGGCCGTTCCAGGAAACTTGCTGATATCAATGGTAGTTTGCCGAATGGAAACATACAGGGTAGAGGCTGAATTGTTCCGGAAGGGAACAACCGGGGACACGGCTTTGTTTTCGCCGCTCAAATTCTTACTCATATCAAAGGGAACGGTGGTGGGGATGGTTACAGAGACTATAGAAGGAAGGACAGAACCGATCATGGTCATCTCCCGCCCCTCTCCCACCGTAACATCCACACTGTTGTAGTTCGAGGCATACACCAAGCCACTGCTGAGTGATAGTGCAGCCAAAACAGCAATAATCTTTCTTTTCATACTGAATCCTCCTTGTTCTTTTTTCCTCTCTCTTGAACTTGGCCTAACACTGCCACAAGCCGGTTTCAAGAGCGTTTAACTCATAATGTGCAATAGTATTTCCATACCGGCCTGCCCGATAAATTCCTGGGTATCCTCTGTATAACCCTTAAAGAAAGCGGTTGCAGGATAGGTGCCCTCAGAAAGCTTTGTGTCCAACTTGACTTCCTCAATGAAGTAGCCCGGTTTAATGGCTTTAGATTTGTAGACCAGTTCCTTCGTGAGATCCAAGTAGACCTCAACCACCAAAAGCTTTGCATTGTTCTCCGGGTTTTCAATCATCAGATTGCCCAGAGCCTCTCCGTCGGCAAAGGTTGGGTTGGTATTGATGGAAAAGGCAATCATGCTTTTATCCAGGATCTCTTGCAGTTCTTTCTGTCTGGCATCCAAATCAATTCCCGGCAAGATACCCAGGGTAGCGTTTTCAAACTCTAATCCGGCTACCGTTTCCACAGCGGCGGGTTTTAGGTAGTTATACAGAAAGAAAGCCAATGCTAAAGCCGAGCAGACCCCAGCCACCCACATTATTTTTTTCTTCCAATTTTTCTTCATTCTTTTCCCTCCCCTTATTGTTGTCATTTCCTTTGAAACAACAATACGCCATCAAAGCTCATCCTTCAAGACGCGCTGCACAAACAACCCATATACAGCACGAACAACTGAAAACTTTTGAACGGTATACAGTCAAATGGAGAAAAGGCGAGAAAAAAAGTGCAAGATTGACACAGAAACACTGGGTTTGCTATACTACTGCCGGTATATTTGGTGGTGGATAACAGGAAAGGGGAATGTCTTATTAAAAAAGTTAAAACATCCTGGCTTATAGGCCTGGTGCTTCTATTGATATGGTTAGGACTTTACATCCTGGGCATGCTTCCCTTTAGACCCACGCTTGCTACTGAAACCTTTAGTTATTATAAAAACGGGGAGCGCGCGATCCTACTGCTGGTGCCGGACAAAGAGAACGAAATGGGAAAAGCCCTGCTGCGTTCTTACTATCAGCAAGGCTTTAGTGTTTATGTTGCCTATGATACGAATCTCACGCCACTCCAAGCTGTCTTTGCTGAGCAAAAGACTCTGGGATTGGTTGCGGTGGAAATGCAAGCGATCCCCCTGCTACAAAGCCTTACAAATTATAAAGTAGTGGACATGTTGATTTTGATTGACTGCCGCACAGATACGCAAA
Source organism: uncultured Defluviitaleaceae bacterium (assembly GCA_964611385.1). Taxonomy (GTDB): domain Bacteria; phylum Bacillota; class Clostridia; order Lachnospirales; family CAYPQA01; genus CAZSXS01. The sequence goes on along the minus strand of CAZSXS010000001.1, from coordinate 60,564 downwards.
GTCTGGGGTTTGGCAGCAAATTTTCCTTTCCGATCCTGATGCTGTATAACACCCAGAATCAAAAGATCAGTCTAAGCGCTACCCTTGCTCTCTATACCAAGCTACAACTGGAACACCTGCTACCTGGGAAGCCGGTTTATTTAAAATCGCATGAATCCCTGTGGCATAGCTATGAAAGACCCATCGTATCTATGGTATCAGATTGCTTGAAGTTTACTGCCGACAGCTACCGAATGCAGCCCTTCGTTGGTTGGTCAGTGATACGCTTGTGGTATCTCGTTCTTGTCCTGTTAGCCGTCTATACTATGAGCGGACACAAGTTGCATAAAACGATCCGATGAAAGCAACAGACGGGATACCACCCGAAACAGCTTGCGAGCAGCTTTCATACAATAAGGAGGACGAAATGTTTAGTGTTCTGATATTTGAGGATGACCTGATTATCCAAAAGGGGGTGGGGCAGATTGTCACCGACGCCTTTGCCGAGCTGGGGCGGGTAGTGCATATTTATAACGCCGGAACGGTACGGGAAGCCATAGAGCATATTGACAAGGGGTATATTGACCTGTTTTTGCTGGATATTGCCATTCCGAAAAATAATAAGGCTGGTATAGAGGTGGGAAAATATGCACTGCATCATCCCCGTTATGCTGATGCCCCCATTATTTACATAACCGCCAATCCCGGAACCGTCTTTGAGGCGATCAACGAAACCCACTGTTATCAATTTTTGGAAAAACCCTTCCGAAAACAAGACCTGGTGGAAGCCCTAAAGACGATCTTTGCCAACAAGTCGGTGAAAAAGGGAAGCATTCTGGAGCTTGAAGCCGGAGGGAAGCGATATCGGCTGATTAAGGAGGATATCGTGTACATCGAATGCATGTCCCATGATATAACGGTGTGGCTGGCAGACGATGTGCTTGTGATCAAAAATTATTCCTTAAAACAACTCCTGCAAAAGCTAAGTGAACCCTTTGTGCAATGCCACAAAAGTTACATCGTTAACATGAATTATGTCATCAAGGTGGATGCCTCGGGTTCAGAGCTCTTATTACGAAAGCCGCATAAAAATCTACCCATTGGCCGAGCCTTCAAGCCCAATCTGACAGGTGGAAAATAATGTATATCCTTTTACAATCCTATGCTGGCAATTTCTTTGACGTTCTGTTGCCCGTGCTTGTGGCTGCCAAAATGACAGGCTACAGCCTACAAAGGCCCTCAGTAGCACGAGTAGTGAAGCTTTTAGGCTCTGTACTGATGGCCACCTTGCTTTATACACTTTGTGTACGAACAGAAACAACCATTGATGAGATGGTTTACCTACTCATTCTGCTCCTCAGCCTAAAGGGGCTGTTCAAGCTCAAGTGGACGGATGCCTTTCATGTGTGCCTCGTTTCTGTTTGCATTGTGGGCGCTCTTTGGCTGGGGCTTCGTTTTTTTGCCCTTCATTTTCTGCTCCCCCTGGAAGACATGGAGGTATTTCAACGGGAACTGCTGCTAAGGGGGATCTGTACCGGCTTGGTAGGAGTACTACTACTTGGCTTACCTCTGGATCGGCTTTTTGGGCTCATGACGAAAAAACCCCTGCTTACAAAGCGAATTCTCTTTAACCTTTTCATCTTCCTTTTTTTGCTTATCCTTAGTCATCGCATGGGAGCCTTGCTTCCCTCTTATCTCATTTTTGCCCTTCTTCCCTTTCTGATTTTACTAAACCTATTGAATGGCCTGCTTTATGAATCAAGTTCGCTTTCAAGCAAGGAAAAAAGTACGGGAGACGCCCGCTTTATGGAGGTGTTTAACGAATCCATTGCCCGGCTGCGGAACCGCCTTCATGAAGAAAAAAACCGCACGCAAGCTATATCCATGCTCCCTAATATGTTCCATACCCACGAAAGCCTGTCGGCTGCCATTGCTGAATATACTAAGGTTTCCGGCGAAAACAAATATCTTTCCCGCTTTTTGGACATCAAACGCCCCTTTGTTTCCGCACTTATTGCCTCCAAGGTCATGGATGCAGAAAACCTGGGGATACGAGTAGAGGTTGAGCTAGGGGACTATGGCTTGGCGGCTGATATTGATGACTATCACTTGTCTGAAATCTTTGGCATCTTGATCGATAATGCTGTCGAAGCCGTACAGGAAAGAGCACAGGATCAAGAGCCAGAGATGGTACTGGTGCGTATCTATCGTCAGTATGAAGCTCTGGTCATTGAGGTGAGCAACGCCTGCCCCCTGCTTTCAGATGAAGTGCTACAAAGACTCTTTAAAAAAGGATACAGCACAAAAAAAGGCAGCGACCGGGGCTTGGGTCTTTATAGCCTCCGCCGAATAGTCGAGGACTTCAACGCCTCCGTGCTTGCTTTCAATCGAACAACGAATGGAAAGAATCATATTGTGTTTAAAGTTATGTTTTAAAAACAAAAACGTGGCAAAATGATATCACATCATTCGGCCACGTTTTTTTAATTCAACCACGGTGAATCTTTTTCATCAAACTAATTATAAGATATACTACCATAATTTTTCAAACATCCGAACAAAAGCAATGGACGCCTCACCTCGGGTCATAGCTTTCATTCCTTCGAAGGAACCGCTTTCGGAGACCACGATTAATTTTTCTCTGGAGGCTAAGGCAAGGTCTTGTTTGGCCCAAGGGCTGATGCTGGAGGCATCATTGAAGCTTATGTACTGGTCAGGGTTGGAGGGATATTTGTAGTCCATTTCCAATTGAAGGGTTCTTGCCATAACGGCAAAAATCTGCTCCTTGGAAGCCGCAACTTCTCCTCTGAAGGTGTCGTCTTCATATCCCAGCATTAGCCCTTGCTGCTTGGCCGAACCGGCTGAACCAAAATACCAAACCTGGCGGGTTACATCCTTATAGTGGCCATCTGCATTGGGATCCAACTTTCCCATGCAGCGAAGGATAACCGCTGCAATCTCTGCTCTTGTAATCTCCGCATCAGGCTCAAATATTTTTTCATAGGTTCCCAGCATAAGACCCCTGGAGGCTAGGTAGCGGATTGCATATTGGATTTCTTCAGATTTGTGTTCTATATCTTTGAAGTCAAGCTGACTTTCCTTTACGGTGTAGACTCCGCCCGTGCCGATTCTTGCATCAATTGTATGACTCATTGGGTTATAGCGGCTGGGCAGAGGATCATCAGACAGGCTGAGCGCCTGAAAGGCTACATTCCCTTCCACAGCTGGTAAGGAAAGAATGATCGGTTCCTCCAAGCGCTCCCGATTCAAGCTGACTTCTATAGACGGATGAAAGTTTCCGCTTACAAATGTCGGACGCCTAGAAGTCTTGTAGGACAGGGTATTAATAATCTTGGCACTAATGGATAGAGGCTCTCCACCCACGGGCTGAGGTAGAATCTCAAGTGAAAATTCCGGAGCCACGATCTTAATATTCACCTTTTCGCCGCCAGACTCTGGCATATCTAAGACCATATTTACGGCGTCACCCTCGTTTAAGGTTAGGGTAAGCTTTTTTCTAATTTCACGGGTGGGTTCAAGCCCATTTTCGGATAGCGATTGCATGACCCCATCCAAAGCATCGTTGTAAGCCGCTTCCATTGGTGCAAGCAGCGAGGCATCAATACGTATATCCCCCGAATCAATGGCAATCGTGCTTGCCTTAGCTAAGGCTTCCTCAACAAACAGGGTAAATTCATCCACTGCTTCCTTAGAGACCTTTTTCTCAGGTGTGAGTTTGTTCAGTTCTTCTGTAAGCACCTTGCTTGCCGATTGGAAATCTGATACAGACTGGATAGCTTCCATTTTCTCATTGGATAAGCTTACTGTAAGCGTTAAGGCTGATGGTACCGCTTGGGGAGGCTGCGTACTTGAGCTTGGATTGCTTGCAGTATTGGGTGCAGCCGAGGCATTCGCTGCGGCAGGTGCGCCGGAAGAGACCGAACTAGAGGCAGGGGAAGAAGCAGGAGTGGAAGGGGAAGTCGAAGCAGAGGGGGAAGGTGCTTTGGAAGCACTAGGGAGAGCAGAAGCTTGCGTCGATGGGGCAGGCTTGGAAGGACTGACAGCAGGAGTGGACGACAATGTTGGCGTTGGGGTCGTTACAGGCTTTGCTTGCAGTGTAGGTTGTGGCGTGGGTTCCGGCGTAGGCTCAGGAGTGGGTTCCGGAGTAACTTCGGGTGTCGGGTCGGGTATAGGTAGGGGTGGTGTCGGTGCAACACTTACAGGGGGCGCCACCGGGGACTGCACTGTAAGAAAGCTTTGATAAGTCTGAATGGCTGCCTGTATGGCCTGTGTAGCTTGGTTCCGTAGGCTTGTAAGCTCTGCTGTTGAGGGGGTGGCCGGAGCTGGATTCGTAAAGCTCATTTGATTCAAGTACTGTGCTGCAGCTACGGAAGCTTGTTGATTGGCAGAATCATAGCTTATACTTACAGGGGCTTGAAGGGCGAGCCCAGCGCAGGAGGTTATGTACGTCGTGGCTTGTTTAAAAGCGGAATAATTTGTGCTTCCGTCATACCCCAGGAGATAAGCCAAGGTTTGTTGAGCAGAAATCGGGTTTGCCGAAAGCTCTGAGCTGATCCCAATTGTGCTTACATTTCCTACACTTAAAGCGCTGCTTCCCGTGGGGCTAACCAGTGCGGCATAAAAATCCTCCACTCTGGACAAGCTTGCTATTTTTCCAGAAAGGCTGTTTAATTCGTTTATCTTTTGCTGTATAGCCGCATTGTCCAACAAAGTGGCTGCATAAATGGATGTAAAGAGCGCAAGAACAGCAAAAATAACTGCAAATAAAGCAATTTTGTTTTTCAATGGAAATCCTCCTAGTTCATTCATTCATTCATTCATTTCTGATTATTTCCCATTCTATCCCATCATTTCCGATCCCATCACTTCCAATCATTGGATACCAGGTATAGATGGTCGTACCGCCCAAAGCAGACTGTGCTTGGGGTCGCTTACGATAAAACTATGCTCTTCAACAATAAAGTCTGTAAGCAGGCTGTTTGGCCAGATCAGGTCTTCAGCTGGACTGCTACCAATCTGTGCTTGTGAAAAATCGGTCGAAACCTCTCCAGCGATCGTTTCGGCAGACAGCATAATATCGTTGTTTAAGTTCAATTTTCGAAGCACATTAAAGTCCCATACATAGATCGCTCCCTGAACCCAGTGCAAGCGGGTAGGAGAATAAAATCTTGGCAGCTCCCCATCGACAAAGGCTTTTTCCTTCTCAATTCCCGCTAGATTAAAGACCTTTCCGTTCTTGAAGCGGCTGATCGTTCCCAATTCGGTATTTGAAAAGTAAATATTCCCCTTCTCATCTGCTGTAATGGCCTTAGCGCCTTGTTTGATTTCGTGACGGAGTATCGTTCCATCTTCCAGAGTAAGTTGGCTTAAGTAGGTGCTATCTGTGGCGATGTTGTACTCTATGTAATACAGATAGTCCTTTGTTACCACAAAGTCCTCAATACTAGAAAAAATTGCGCTATCAGTAAGTAAAGTCTCGAAGCGCCCATCCTTCTCTTGAAGAAGGCTTCGATAAAAGCTTCCATCTTTTTCCCACTCATAGGTAAGTACATAAAGGCTATCCTTGAAGGTTCGGACTATTTTTGCCTCTAGATAGGGAGCACCCAAGGAGAGAGGCTCGACCTGGCTTTGTTGGATTCGCTTCAATACACCTGCATCACAGAAGTATATACTGCCGTCCTCTGACAGCGCCATGCTTTCAGGTGAAACCAATTCAGGTCTCTGCCCATAAATATGTTCCCGCAAGGTGGTGCCTAAAAGTACACTGGCAGTACGAGCCGAGGCAAAGCGCTGTACAACCGGAACTGTATCATGAAGAGGTTCGACCACCTTTACAGCCACATTGATGGCTTTCCCCCGACGAGTGCCGTTAATCGTGGTTGTACCTATATTTAAACCGGCCAACCAGCGCCCGTCAATCTTTGCAATGCCTTCACCCGTGCTAATCCAACGCACAGAATAGGGATCAATATCTGCCACATTGCCTTTACTGTCCAACTTGCGGATTTGAAGCTCCGTGGTCTGTTGAAGACTGATGGTAACCGCATCAGGGTTTACATCGTAAATGGAATTCTGTTCAATGATAAAGGCATACCCTGCCCCTCCAAAGGCAACTGTGGAGAATAGAAGGCTGCAACCCAGGGTCCAGGCTGCTACTTTTCGCAAAGACAGACGGTGAATGACTCGAGACTTTCGCTCTTTTAACTTCTGAATCTCCTTCAATAACTCTCGAGCAGAGCCGTAGCGCTTATGGGGGTAAAGCTCCAGGCACTTACAGATGATCTGCGCCAAGTCCTCGGATACATACAGCTTCAGTAAATCCATATTATTAACCGTATGCGCTCTGTCCGTTGCTAACTCAAATAAAACGCTACCCAAACAGTAAATATCCGTCCTTGCATCCAGCTCCCACATAAAGCGCTCATAGGGCAAATTCTGAAACCGAGCTTCTATCAAGGACTTCAATGATTCGTGCAACTCTCCTTTGATTTGTTCTGGGGCTGCGTAGCGATAGGTGGCAGCGTTCTGAGAACACTCGACCTCCCCTTCCATTTTGGAGATACCAAAGTCGATCAGCACCAGCTTATTTCCATGTGTTACCATGATATTGGAAGGCTTTAAATCCAGATGATAAACGGGTTTTGGCTGCAACTCATGAAGATAACATAGTACTTCACAGAGCTGCTCAGCAAAATCTAAAAGCATAGGCTGGTTGATACGCCGTCCGGATTCCAGTACCTTTGATAAGGGCAAGCCCTCTATAAAGGTCTCAATAAGATAGGTTCCCTTTTCATCCGAAAGGATATCAACAATCCTGGGTAGATTCGGATGATTTAAGCGCTTGAGTATATCCGCCTCCTTGATTAGATCACGATCTCCCTTTGGAATGCATTTGATTAGCCATTGATTCCCAAGCTTGATACTTCTGGCCACGAAAACCCGACTCATACCACTGCCTGGGATTTCGCTTTCCAACACATATTTGCCTTCCAGTATCTTTTCCAGTGCGTTCCTAAACGTAGGTAACGCTTTCGCTTGCAGGCTACTCTTGCCAGTTGGAATAAGCTTTGCGCTTGCTGTATAGGCATCAAAAACCTTTGTTTCTTCATCCTGTACGTTTCGATATTCCTGACTTAAGCGTTGGGTATACAGCATATAAATTGTTGAAGAAAGAAAAATAAGAAGAAAAACAAAACTGACTATAAAAAGAATGATATCTGTATCCATTCGAAACCTCCATTCTTCCACTTATTGTAACAGTTAGTAATCGAGATTGCAAGCAAAAGGGCGTGAAAATATCTCTTGCCTTTTTATCCTTCGTCAATTTTCCTAATGAGTCCTCTATTTGACTTGACTTTTTGGCTATGTTATACTTCAAAGCGTCACGATAAAAGGACAACATGAAGGAGGCGTAAAGTGAAGTATATCTTTCCAAAGGGTTTTTACACCGACGTTCGTATTGAGCATGTGTTTTCGACCAATGTCAAATACACCATGCGCAATCTGGACGAATGCAAAGAAAAAAGATACAGCGCAGCATTTATTCGATTGTATGATGGTCAGATCTGGTACTATGCCAGCACCTCTGATTTAGCCTCAATACAATCTGAAATCGACAGTCTGGCGCAGTTGGCAGAGAAAAACGAGCAGATTGAAAAGACCAAGCTTTATTCGAAGCTGGCGTCTCATCAGGATGAGCTTCTGGCCTTCGCTGGGCAGGAAGTCAGCAAGGTAGGGCTGAACGACAAAATTGAATTACTGCAATCCATTATACCTTACGCAGAAAAAAGCCCCTATGTCAAGTTGTGGCAACTTCTCTATGTGGACGAGTATAAGGTAAAGGAATTCTATAACAGCAAGGGTGCCGAATTAAAGCACGATTTCCAACGATCAGGCTTTCAGTTTGGCTTTATCCTTTCGGAGGGTGAACGGCAGTTCAGAGAATCCTATCAAAAGGGAAAAACAGTCTTTTCCGACTTGAAGGACTTTGAAAGCGAGCTTGAAACCTACTTGACAGAATGCGAGCAATTTATGCTACATTCTGAATCGGTTGAAAAGGGAATTTATCCGGTGATTTTATCACCTATGGCTACGGGCGTTTTTGCCCATGAATGTTTCGGTCACAAGAGTGAGTCGGACTTTATGGTTGGAGATGTGGAAACAAAAAAAGAATGGTGTCTTGGTAAAAGAGTGGGCTGCGATGAACTCAGCATTCGGGAATCTGGTGCGCTGATGGGGAATGGCTATACGCTTTATGACGATGAGGGGAACAAGGCTACGGATACCTATCTGGTTAAAAATGGTCTGCTGACTGGTCGCTTGCATCATGCAAGTAGTGCAGCCGACTTAGACGAGGAAGTCAGCGGAAACGGAAGAGCCATCAATTTCCGCTTTGAACCCATCGTCCGCATGACCACCACTTATATTGACAAAGGCTCAAAAACTTTTGAGGAACTGATTTCGGAAACCGCAGACGGCATTTTTGTGAAGGGCTATTATCACGGTTCCGGCATGTCTACCTTTACACTGGCGCCTTCCCTTGCATATTCAATTAAAAACGGTAAAATCGACAAGCCCGTCCGGGTGTCGGTAATCTCGGGCAATGTATTTCAAGCCTTGGCTGATATTGATGGCATTTCAGACAAGCTGGAATTATCATCCTTTGTTACAGGCGGCTGCGGCAAGATGGATCAATTTCCGTTGCCTGTAGGCTTTGGTGGCCCTTATATCCGTGTAAAGAATATGAATGTTCAGTGAGTGAATGCGTGCTATACTCAGTCATGAACTTCCAAAGAAGGAGCTTTGAGATGATTAAAGAAATCTATAGCGAAAAAAAGAAAATCACTTCCCTTTCCATAGTAAACAATAAAATCAATGCTGTGTTGAAATCCAATATAACTCAAACCGGACTGAGGCTATATGATCAGGGCTGTATTGGCATATCCGGCGCAATCGGCAGCTATGACGAAAACGACCTGATTTCAGGCGCAAAGCACATGCTTGGCTTTAAAATCCCCTACGACTGTAAGCCCGCAGAAAACAGCATACGAACAGTTGATTTATCCAAAACCCTCAAGCTGAATGAGGAAGGGTTTATCGAAACCTCAAAACACCTGCTTGAAACCTTGACACAGCGCTTTCCTCAGTTTGCCTTTAGCCACAAGATTATCCTGACTGAGACGGAAGTCAGCCTAAATAATGATCTGGGGACGGATCTGCTGAACCGGGATCAGCATGTTTCGGTAGAACTGCTGGTCAAATACAAACACTCCAAAAACATCATGGACGGCTTTGGCTTAAATCTTTCACGCCTATACGACTATGAGGATGCCTTGAAAACAGTCTCTCTGCTGCTGCCCTTTTATGAGGAGAAGGTAGAAATACCAGACGGGAAAATGCCTGTTGTCTTTCTGTCAGACAGAAGTGCGTTGCTGAACAAGTTTTACAGCGACTTAAACGGCAAAAGCATGGGAACAAAGGCTTCTATTTTTGCAGGCAAAATCGGACAAAAGCTCTTTAGCGAGGATTTTAGCTTGCTTGTAGACAGAGATGTTCCAAGCACATATGGTTGCTTCTTTGACAATGAGGGCACGATCCTTGTCGACGATCGCTTTATGCTGATCGAGAACGGCGTGTTAAAGTCTCCCTTTACCTCAAAACGGATCGCAAAGCAATTTCAGTTTGCTGAAAGCGGTTCAGCCGGAGGGGAATACGATTCCGTGCCCGATGTCAGCGCCCGAGGCATTGATTTCAAGACCTCCGGAAAAACCATACGGCAACTCTTAGGGGGACGGAAGGCGATCTTGGTGGAATTTGCGAGCGGCGGGGACTTCACCTCCCAGGGAGAATTTGCCTCTCCTGTGCAATCGGCATATCTCTTTGATGGAGATCAACTATACGGAAGACTCCCGCAGCTTTCTATCAGCTCCAATATGTATGATATGTTTGGCAAAGACTACATCGGCGTTTCTACAGACGGTATCTCTGTGCATAATCCTTTTACATTCTTGGCCCTGGAGCTGGATGTGAAGCGGATTGGGGATTGGGTGTAGCAACATAAGTTAAAAATGGATAAAAAATCGGGGCTGTCTTGCTAAAAAGCAAGCAGCCCCGTCTTTTGTTATTTCGATTTATACCGAAGCTCTATTGTACAGTTCCTGAAAATACAGGTGCTTTTCAATCAGCTCATCAAACGTACCTTTCTCCACAATGTTTCCATCCTTAAAGACCATGATGATATCGAATGGCCTAATAGAATCAAGACGATGCGCGATGGCAATAACGGTCCTATTGGCAAGCAGCGCCATTACGTTTTTCATTACGGCTTCCTCTGTAAGATTATCAATTGCTGACGTGGCTTCATCTAAAATGATAATTTTTGCATTGGTAAACCAAAGCCGGGCTAGTGCAAGCTGTTGACGTTCTCCTCCGGATAGACTGACTCCTCTTTCGCCAAGCGGCGTATCCAAGCCGCTTTCAAGCTTGGCGTACAGGCTTTCGAGCCCCACATTCCTGATCGCCTCAATCAACGCAGCATCCTCCACGGGTTCATCAAAGACTAGGTTTTCACGCAGGGTTCCATCAAATACAGACGGCTCTTGTGGAAGATATGCGATGTTCTCGTAGTAACTGTTCAAGTTAATTTTACTTAAGTCATGGTTCCCTACTTTTATATATCCGCTGTGTGGGTGCAACAGCCCGGCTATGAGTTTGACGGCCGTTGATTTGCCCGAGCCGCTTTCTCCAACAAAGGCTGTGGCTTTGCCTTGCTCAATATCAACAGAAAAGTCGTTGAATATCTCTCGCTCATTATAGCGGAATCCTGTTTTGGTAAACGATATATTCCCACTTAATTCTGAAATAAGCTCTCCATGCGTAAGTCGAGTATCTTCTTCTGCATCCAAAAACTCCGTATAGCGAGCGAAAGCGATCTTATCTAATTTGAAATCGACGTATATGACATTGAAGATGGCTATTGGATAATATGCGTTGTCCACAAGCGCGACAAGCGCAACAATCTGGCCTATGCTTAGTGTTCTTGTTTTCCAGCCATATACGACGATTCCGATTTTTACAAAGCCAATAAGCACCGCAAAAATGGTAAAAAAGGCTTCGTGGATTAACTTCATCCTAACCTTTGATGAGATAATTTCATCGGAAGCTTCCTCAACTTTTTTTAGTTCAGATCCGAAACGTCGATTCACGCGAAAAACTACCATTTCCATAAAGCCTCGTACAAGAAGATGGTTGAATTTTTCCTCGTTGACAAGAATGTTCTCCTTGACCTTATACAAGACTTTTAACAAAAGCTTCGTGATGATAAACACGACAATATAGCCCGACAGAATAGCTATCGTTACAGTGCGACTAATGAGGAAGACAAAAAAGATACTGAACAGCATTGCCGGTAGCAATTCACACACAAGCCGTAAGCAATATCCGAAAAGTATATTCTCGCCCGCAGATGCGCCGTTTTCAATTCGTTGTATCAGCGAGCCTGTACCAAGCCTCACATAGGATAGATAGTCCATTACTGCTACCTTCTGCAAGGCGGACATTTTTAGACTTAATCTCATGCCATTTTCCAGTTTGCGTTGTGGATATTCAATCAAATAACAAACGATGATAAGCAGCAGCATCACTGAGCCATATATCATAATGTTTCCTGCTGTCAAGACACCCTCTGTAAAATTGTCAACGACCTTTTGAAAATAATTCGCGTTAAAACTTTGCAGGAAAGTTTGGGTCAATCCCATCATGAGATAAACGGTGATAAGGGCCTTATACTTTTCTGCGACCTTTTGCAAATGTTTCATAACCGTACTCCTTTTCATCATTATTGGTAGGGGTATTGAAAAGTACGGTTGAGACTGTCCGCAATTTAGTGCATTTTACTCAGTATAGCCTGCGGTAGGTTTCTCAACCATACTGAGTAGTTATCTCGTTGATGCCTCTTCATGAGTTCACCATCCTTTTGAGTTCATCCACTTGCTTGTTGAACTTTCGGTACGACAAACTATTTATATACTATTTGGCGGATTTTTTCAAGTATCTGAGAAATTTGCAAAAAAATAAGTTCTGATACAAATTTGATACATCTTAGATACCATTTTGATGAATTCCCTTTGTATAGTGTAAAAAAATAAAACAGGGGGTTTTCCTATGAAAAGAAATAAGAAATGGTTATGTGTGCTTTTAACCGTGATGATCTTGCTTGTATCATCTGCAACCATTTATGGCAAGGAAATGAACAGTAGTGCCGAAGATTCCACCCTATCACCCTATTTTTTTGTTGAGGGAAAAAACACTTCGCTTGACAGCTTTCCTTTAAAGGATACAAAGGTTTCGACAAACATAAACGGTGTCATTGCAGAAACCTATGTTACTCAAACCTATGCAAATGAAGGAAAAGATCCCATCAATGCCAGCTATGTTTTTCCGGCTTCAACAAAAGTTTCCGTTCATGGAATGAAAATGGAAATCGGAAATGAAGTAATCACCGCCCAAATCGAAGAGCGTAAGGAAGCAAAGAAGACCTTTGAACAAGCCAAAAAGGACGGAAAGAGCGCCTCATTGCTTGAACAAGAAAGACCGAATGTGTTCACGATGAACGTGTCCAATATTATGCCGGGGGACACTGTTCGTATTGAATTACACTACACGGAGTTGATTACTCAAACGGATGGTCTATATGAATTTGTTTTTCCAACGGTAGTCGGGCCTCGTTATGCCGGTCAGGCGGCAAAAAACGAATCGAATCAATGGGTGGAAAGTGCTTATCTGAAAGATGGAAAGACACCTTCGGGAAGCTACACTATTACGGTCAATCTCTCAACCGCTGTTCCTATAAGGGATTTGAGTTGCAAATCCCATCAAGTTGAGGTACATAGAAACAGCGAATCAACAGCCCAGGTCACGCTTTCCAATCCCGAAGAATTTGCTGGCAACCGCGATTTTATACTCAGGTATAAATTGACAGGGCAAGAAGTGAGCAGCGGGCTTATGCTGAACAAGGGGGCGAAGGAAAACTTCTTTATGCTGATGGTTCAGCCGCCGGAGCAGGTCCGGACGGAAGATGTACCCGATCGGGAATATATCTTTGTCTTAGATGTGTCAGGTTCTATGTATGGCTACCCGCTTGACACGGCCAAAGAACTGATAACAAATCTCGTTTCAAAGCTCAGGGAAACAGACAGCTTTAATTTAATCCTCTTTTCGGGGGCAGCACAACAAATGTCGCCTCTATCCGTACCGGCGACAAAGGAAAACATACAAGCAGCGATCAATTTGATCAACGAAGAGCCCGGAGGCGGTGGAACAGAGCTTGCGCCTGCCCTTAAAAGAGCCATCAATATACCAAGTAAAGAGGGCATTTCTCGGAGCATAATTGTGATAACCGACGGCTATATTAGCGCCGAAAAAGAAATATTTGAACTAATCAATAATAACCTTGGCATAACCAATTTCTTTTCATTCGGCATAGGCTCGTCGGTAAACCGTTATCTTGTTGAAGGGATTGCGAAAGCTGGGATGGGTGAGTCCTTTGTGGTAATAGATTCGGAAGAGGCAGCAAGCACGGCTGAACGGTTCCGCACATACATACAGTATCCGGTTTTGACAGATATCAAAGTAAAGTATAATGGTTTGCAAGTGTACGATGTAGTGCCTTCAAATGTGCCTACTCTTTTTGCGCAAAAACCAATCCTTGTATATGGAAAGTGGCGTGGTGAGCCTACTGGCTCCATAGAGGTATCTGGAAAGCAAGGGGATCAAGCGTATAACCAAAGTTTCCAGTTTTCTGATGTTACGCCTTCGGAGGAAAATTCGTCGATTCAGTATCTTTGGGCAAGAACAAGCGTAGAAAGACTTACGGATTATGGGTTACATAATAATCCGAATGATGCGGATGCAACAAAGATACAAGTCACCGCTATTGGACTCAAATACAGCATGATAACACCCTATACCTCCTTTATCGCTGTGTCTGAAACCATTCGAAATGAAGATAAAAGCAGCACAGACGTTAAGCAAGCGTTGCCCTTACCCTCCAATGTGTCAAACCTTGCCGTCGGTGGCAGCTATAAGACAGGCTCTGAGCCTAGAAGGATCGTTCCTGTTTTGGCAATGATTATGGCGGGTATGCTGTTGAGGAGGAAAAAGAAAATTGCTTAAAGTTCAGTCATTCCTCAAGCAAAATTGGGTATTCTATCTGCTTGGCTTTATCCTCCTGTTTGGAATAAAATATCAATGCAGCAATGCCAGCAGTGAGGATCTTGAATGGATTTTGGCTCCCACAGCATGGTGGGTCAAAATCATAAGCGGCATAGGCTTTGAAAAGGAAACCCACATCGGATATGTCAACCATTCCTTTCGGTTTATACTTGCAACATCCTGCTCGGGCGTTCAATTTATGCTCATTACCTTTGCAACGCTGCTTTACTCGTTTGTCCATCGGATGGGGACAATGGCAAAGCGAATTTATTGGACGATATTCAGTATTGGGCTTTCGTTTCTGGCTACTATTTTTGTCAATGGCTTTAGAATTGTGCTTTCGATCTACCTTCCAATTTATCTTGAGGTTTATCTTCCGACTTATTTTCAACAAACAGCCGTTTACAGCCAGTTGCTTAGCCCTGAAAGGCTTCACACCCTCATCGGAACTTCCGTTTATTTTGTATGCTTATGCTTGATTTATAAAATTGTGAACTATATCACCAAAATCTTTGCGGGAAGTGGAATAACGAACAAAGGGTTTCGCTCTGGCTTTAAGCTCATACCCGTTCTGTTTTGGTATTTACTGATTGGGCTGGGCATCCCCCTGCTCAATAGAGCGTATAACAATAACGCCGAAGGATTTCTGGCCTATGCACAAATCGTATTTTTTGTATGTTTAGTAAGCACAGTTTCATTCTATTTAACCTCAGTCACGTTCAGCTTTGCAAAGCCGCCACACAAAAAAATATAATTTAAGCAGGTCGAATGATGGCGGTTTGGTAAGTGCTTAAGAGACTGAGTATAACCTCCATGCTATCGGTTGTCTTTATAAAGAAACTAAAAAAAGAGTAGTGCATTCCTCTGCGCTACTCTTTTTTTGGTTTCCAGCTTGTTGCCCTTTTTTATCATGTTAATTGGTTATCTGAATTCTATGCTAATTGGTTATCCGAACAAAAACCTCATTTATCCCTTCGTAAAAGCCCACTGTAAAGACCGTCTTTTCAGTATTCATTCCCTCTGTTGCAAACTTCTTATACTGCTTGGCTGTTTCGGCAAGAGGGCTGTTTTCGGTTATATCGCTGAACGCTGTAATGTTAAGGCGGCTTAACCACGCTTTTGCAAGTTTGTCGGCATCAAAATCGGTAAGGGTCTTGATAAGGGTATCTGTACGGAAAGAAAAGCTGTACAGCTTTCCTGTTTCCGCATCGACATGGGCTTCGATCAAAGAAAAGGGAGAAGCATCAGGGGGCAGAACGCTGTCATATTCGATTTGCCATACTGATACGCTTTTCTGAGGCTCGAGCATATCCACGGCAGAGTAGAGCGTTTGCCGACAAGGATTTTTGATTTCAAAGCGATCCATTTCAAAGTCATCCATTCCAAGTCCGTCCTTTAAGATGAAAGACAATTCAGAAGTACAGATTTCCATAGCCTTTTCGGCATCCAATTCATTTTTCAGCAAGCCATATCCGTTTTCAACATAAGCAAAGGAGGCCACGGTATCATTTCGATTGGTTCGGATGGCCTTTTCACGTAAGGAGGCAGCGTAATCGCTTTGCAAAATATTATGATTATTAAGCGCCATTGATAGAACGTAAAGACGCTGTGGGCTTGTTAAGGAATAGCGGAAGCTCTCAGGGGAGTTGTCGCCATTTTCTTTTTGAACTGTGTCAAGTATGGAATGGTCATAAACCCTTGCTAATTCTGCCGGTAAGAATATAGACAGCAGGATCACCGTTATGACCAATAGCAAAGCCGCAATTTGTTTACTCAATGCCGTCCTCCCTTCTCCCTTGTGCCGTCTGTATCAAAAGAGCCCATATCAAGAAAGCCTGTGTCAAGCAAGCCCATGTCAAGCGCAAAGCTTATGCTGGTTCCAAGACCCACTACGCTTTCGATCTTTAACTCACTTCCGTGCAAACGCGCAATTTCAAGGCATAAGGTAAGACCAAGCCCAGCACCATGGCGGCTTCGAGAGCGCGATTTGTCCGCCATGTAGAAGGCTTTTGTCACCTTATCCAAATCCTCAGGCGAAATGCCGCAGCCATGATCTTTGACGGTAAAGATATATTGATTGTGGCTTGTCCCTCCGTTTAACAGGATCGCGTCTTCTGGCTTCGAGGCCTTAATGGCATTATCAATTAGATTCGTTAATAACGTTTTAATCAGAACCAAATCCCCAACAATCGGGCTCTCCTCATACGCTAAGGTCAATCGAATCTTGCTTTTCGAAAACGTATCCTTTATATATTCAAATAGCGTACTGGCAAGGAATATGGACGAGGGCTTATTGACATGTTTTAAAACGATAATGTCAAGTAGATTGAAGGATAATTTTTCAAGCCTTCGGCCTTCTTGGTAAATATAATCTGCCGATAGCATGAGTTTTTCCTCATCTAGTTTTTGAGAACGAAGCATATCCGCATATCCTATGATTGCAGTAAGTGGGGTCTTTAATTCATGCGCAAACGCCCCAACAAATTCCTCTTGTGACCGCGCCGCTTCCTTTAGTTTCTCGACCTGCTCTTCTAAGGCCCCCGCCATTTGATTAAAGTTATCTGTCAGCCAGCCAAGCTCATCATTACTGACCTTTTTAGCCCGATAACTATACTCCCCCTTGGCCATATTTCTTGTTGCAGTTGAAATCAATCGAACCGGATGCGTTAGCCAGCGTGAAAGCAAGAAGATGATTAAGCCCTCGCATAACAGCACAATGATGCAAAGCTGTTTATAGACCAAAAAACCGGCTGCACGTTCATCAAATATAGTCGTTATGTTTTTTAGCGTTTCAAGATAAATTTCACGGTCGACTGTATTCACCTTAAGGGCAGTTTGTATGTAATAATTCTCATTTACAGCTGTAATTTTATAGGCGATCTCTTTGCTGGAAGCAGAACTCAAAATAGTATCATCCACGCAAAATGCATCACTTTCATAAAGCATATCCGCATTTTCCGCGCTGATTCTGATGTATCGATTCTGCGCTCCTGTATCTAGGGTCGCTCCAATTTGCGCAATGGTCTGGTCTTGAAGATGTTCATATTTCGAAGGAATATTCAGCGTTGCAGTCTCGAAGGCAAAGCGAATCATGCCGCTTTCATCAAGCGCTTGCTTGGTTTCTCTTGATAGGGCCGATCTGAAGAAGGAATTAACGATATAATTCCCTCCAAATGCCAAGGTGATTGCCACGATTGAAATTGTACACATAAACAGCTTCCATGAAAACTTCATTTAGGCACCTCTAGTCGGTATCCGATTTTGTATACGGTAACAAGGCAATGCTCCCAGCCAAGCTTTTTTCGTAGGCGCTGCACATGCAAATCAATGGTTCGGCTATCCCCGCAAAAATCCCCCTCCCACACTTTTTCATATAAAGTTTCACGGTATAGAGCAATGTTCTTATTCCGCATAAACAAACTTAACAAGGCAAACTCCTTAGCGGTCAAATCAATTTTTTGCCCGTTTTTATACGCAATATGGGCATCCAAATTGATCTGAATGCCTTCAATTTCCGCAACGTGATCGGACTTATGATAACGCCGCAACACAGTTTCCACTCTGGCTAATAATTCCACAATATCAAAAGGCTTAACAATGTAATCATCCGCACCCAGCCGTAAGCCCTTCACACGATCACGCACCTCGTGCTTTGCCGTCAAAAAAATAACAGGAACACCCGTCGGGCGTATATATTCCATCAGCTCATATCCGTTCACCCCCGGAAGCATGATATCCAGCAAAATCAAATCAAACTTCTTTGCTTCAATCAAATCAGCCGCTTCCATGCCATCACCAACGGCCGTGCATGAATATCCTGCATTTGATAGCTGAATATCAATTAAGTCTCGAATTGGCTTTTCATCTTCAACAATTAATACCTTTATCATTTGATCTACCACCCCCAATATCTGCGTGCTGCCTGCACGATATCATCCATAAGCTCTTTCCTTGTCAGTTCCTGAAAGAATGAAGAATGGAAATCCTTGTCCTCAAAAAAATATCCATTCCGCTGATAGTAAATCGAAAAATCTGTGGCAGAATAGGTTTGGTTGTCATCTCCAAGAAATTTATACTTTGCAAGGACTGAGAGATCGGCCCAGCCATCTCCGTCAACATCCTTAAAGGAGATCCCAGTCATCGTACTGAAATTGTCATAGTCCCGCATACATTGGAAATTCCAAATGACACGCCCATCGCTGTTGACAAGGTAGATCATAAAAATGTGATGCCCTCCCATCGTATACGTCCCAGGAACAACCTTCACTGTACCAAACTTCTCAAAATCAGCGTCAAATGTCTGATCAACAAGTGAAACGAAACCGCTCCTAGTAAGCTCTTCCAAGGTTGAAGCACGGTATAAAAATTCAGCAGATTGTTGATCACGTGCAAAGGCCGTCATCATGTCCAAGTCCTTGTTCATGCTAAAGCGGTTGATCTTGTCACTGATACGCCAGTCGCGGTAAAACCGGTCTTCTCCCCGAAACAAAATCTCACCGATTTTAAATTGAATCCCATCCACCAAGCAACGGCTGATGATGACGATATCTTGAAGCCCATCATCATTGATATCTCTTATCGCAATTGCGGCAATATTGATATTGGGTTGGTTGATAGAATCCCTATAGAAATAATTGCACTCAATATCCTCTGTTTTATACAGCACCTTATCCGTTTCATCTGCAATAAACAATGCCACTCTGCCAAACTGCTTGTTTACTGTCGCATAGATCGTACATTCATTCTCTTTTTCAGTGAATACAAAATCCCCAATTTTTAAAGTCATACTTGACAGTTCATATCCGGCTTTTTTTGCGTCTGCAATTGTGTTGATTGCTTCTAAGCGCGTGGAATACGCCTCATAGTCATAGACATAATCTGAGGCTGTAGTATTTACTTTGTTCATGAAAAGGATAGCGAGGAAAAACAGTACAAAGACCGATTGCTCTTTCATATTGACCTCATTATTTTCATTCTATTTTGCCTATCCACTAAAAACTTAGGCAAAGTGCTTGACGATTATACCATATGGTACTATACTACATAGAGAGGTGATGCTATGAAAACATATGGTGGATTTTTAATTTCTCAAATACGGCAGCTTCAAGGCAGGGTTTTTGAAAAGATGCTAAAGGAGAGCAACATTGAAGCCTTTAACGGCGCACAGGGCAGAATACTTTACGTGCTTTGGGAATATGAGAAGCTTACGATTTCCCAAATCGGTCAGCTAACTTCTTTGGCAAAAACCACACTTACAAGCATGTTGGATCGGATGGAAGCCAGCGGACTTATTGAGCGTATTCCTGACAAGCAAAATCGGCGACAAATTTTTGTTACGATCACAGAAAAGGCGAAGCAGTATCGTGAACAGTACGATGCAGTGTCAGAACGAATGAATGCCTTGTTCTATCTTGATTTTAGTGAAGATGAAATTACTATCTTTGAGCAGCACCTTAGAAAAATCATAAAAAACTTAGAAAACGAGGAGGTCTGACGTTGAACACGCAAGTAAAACAAGACATTATTCATTTGGTTAAAGGGAGCAGGGACGCAACTGTTTGTTCTATTGACAATAAGGGGTTTCCGAATGCTAAAACGATGCTGGTTCGTAAACAAGATGGTCTGAAAGAATTTTGGTTTTCAACCAATGTTTCAGCCATACGTACAGGGCAATGGCTTGAGCGCCCGCAAGCCTGTATTTATTTTGTTGATCCAAAAGATTTTCATGGATTGATGTTGACAGGACATATGCAGGTATGCACTGACAAAGAAACAAAGCAGGCTTTTTGGCAGGAAGAAGACAAGCAATATTACCCTCTTGGCGCTACAGACCCAGACTACTGCATACTTCGTTTTACTGCCGAGGAAGGCAACTATTACCATGGGCTACAGAAGCACTTGTTTCAAGTAAGGGATTTGGAGGAATAGGTGAATGCCGTACCAACAAGTAAGAGATTGCTCTATCTTTTATGAAGATGTCGGCATAGGTGAAGCGATTCTCTTTCTACATAGCGGATTCAGTCGGGGTATTCTTGCTTTTTCTGGACAGATACAGCCATTTTTCCATCGCTATCGCTGCTTACTCCCTGATTTTCGCGGACATGGGCGAACGCACAGCGATTCAAAAGAGTGGGATACGCCAAGCATAGCCGATGACATGACCGATTTTTTGGATTCACTAGGCATAGAAAAAGTTCACCTGATTGGCTATAGCTTGGGTGGCGGCGTTGCTCTTCATATGGCTGCAAAACAGCCTGAAATTGTGCGAAGTATAATAACTATTGGCTGTTCAGGCGTGGCTGATCCAACAGGTGCAGATGAATATGAACCAGAAGCGCTTATCAGAAAAAATCAATTTGACTTTATTGATCGCATAAAATCGCTGCACCTTGATGCACATGGTGGAGATTGGAAACAGCACATGAGGCAGAGCGTTCAAGATTGGCGCTTGTATCCAAAGTTATCGGATGATGACTGGCGAAAACTCACCATGCCCTTGCTATTCTTGGGGGGCGAAAAGGATCCTTTTGCCTCTCCAAAGCGTTTGGAGGATGTGCAAAAACGTTGTCCACATGCCCAAATAGTCTCAATCCCAAATGGTAGCCATCGGCCTCACATGCCTACTGAACAAGCAAAGGAAGTCAATACTCTGATGCTTGATTTTCTAAAAGCAATCCAATAGTTTAATACCCATAGGGCATTGCAAAACCATGGGAGAAGGGGAAATATCCCACGCAGTTTCAAAAAAGCCAATACTTATATTGAGCGTAATGCCTTATTCAAAGGCATTACGCTTTTTTTATTTATGAATGCAAACTGCCGCACTCACCACTATTATAAGCAAGCAAATGAATGATTTCAACAAATTTGTTCTCCTTATACGATACTCAATCTGAGTTGAACAGACCCTCAAGCTCCCCCGAGCTGCCAATATCCATTCCTGAAAGCCTCTATCTATTTGCTTGGCGGCTTTACATTAAAACAGACAAATAGTAAAAAGGCAATTAAAGTCGAAAAAGCGAAGAAAAGAAGACAAAATCTTGTATAACATGTGGGAACATGTTATACTTAACAACGAAATGTACGAAAAATCTTGGGAAGTTAACGCCAATCGACATTTTATTGAATCCTTCGACGCACTCAACAATATGATAACCAAAAGGAGAATGCAAAATGAGAAGTAAAAGAACTCAGACTTTAAAGGAAAGACGGAATGACCTAAGGCAATACATGATGGAAAATGGCTTGCAGGGAATGCCGCTTGTTGAAGTGGTAGAGCTCATGCTCTACTATACCATACCAAGAAAGGATGTTCGTCCTATTGCGCAAGAATTGGTTAATCGGTTTGGTACCCTTCACCGGATGATCAAGGCATCCTCCAGAGAAAGAAAAAGCATCCCAGGCTTAACGGATCTGACAGATCAGCATTTTGCCATGATGAGCATGTTTATACCCTATTTGTTTCGCAAAAGGCTGGGCGAGTATCCGATTTTAGATACCATCGAGAAGCTCAAGGAGTTCAGCATGACAATCCATTTAATGGATGAATATGAAGTAATGTACATCCTCTGCTTAAACGCTGGTGACCGCCTGATTAAAAAAGAATGTCGAATCGGATTTGGAACGCCGACTCAAGCCCATGTGGAGTTAAGGCACATTACGGATGCAGTAGCGAATACCTCCACCGTAAAGGTCGTTCTGACTCACAATCATCCCAGCGGTGTAACTGTGCCCTCGGATGATGACATTGAATTGACGAAAACCATCAGGAATTATCTTGCCCGTATAAACATCACCTTGCAGGATCATCTCATCGTCGCTGATAATACAGTTGTTTCTATGCGCTTATTAGGCTTGCTGAAATAAAAAAACACGGATTGATCAGGTTCTCTGATCAATCCGTGTTTTTTTAGTATCTTCCGTATAACTGTATCCCTTGCATGACTGTTCTCATGCTGGTCAGTAGGCTTCCGTTGTTAATGGAGCCTGCGGTAGTAATGTTGAGGCCTCTGAATCCTCCCCTGATTGCCATTTCGCAATCCCGTCTTACCTCCCAGAGGATGTCTTCCTCATTGTTTCTCATGAAGGTAAAGGGCGCAAGTTGACCATCAATTCTGGCCTTGGGCAGATGGGCTCTGATTTCCGTCACGCTCAGGGTAGGTCCGAAGTTGCAGCGTGTTAGGTTCAATCTTCCCAAAATCGGCAGTAGATGCGCCATAGCCGAGTCTGAGTGTTGATATCTGAGGTCATTTTCCCCTGGGGAGCAACGCTCAAAGACCGCTTTTAAGATGGGATAGCCAAAGTCTTCATACATCTCAGGAGTCAGCAGGTTGCAATCGTCATCAGAAAAGGCAAAGCCCCTGGGGAAGTTTTCTTCTGAATATCCGGCTTCTTCATTAAAGATACTGATGTACTCTAGGATTACCTTTTGAATCGTTTGAGAGAAGCGCTTAAACAAATCAGGCTCATCATAATTCAGAAATATCAGGTTTTCAATACCGAAAATGGAAGTGGCCAAGGTAACAGGCCCTCGTACATGCTGCCATCTTTGCGGTTTCAAGCCAAACTGTTCATAAAGCCTACGTTTCTCACTTTCCCAGTTGGGTGGAAGAATGAACTCTCGGATGTTCATCCGCTCAACTCGGTCAAGCAGCTTTTCCAGCTCGGAAATCGTATGGCAGTTGCCCTTGAGCCAGGTTGTGTTGCCGTCATATATGTACTCGCCTCCGAAAATCTCGCCTATTTGCTTGTGTTCTGGGAAGAGCTGCTCAAGCGTCGGAAGGTCCTCCTCTAGCAGGCGTATCCCCACAATTTCCTGGGCCAAATCGTTGTATTTCTTATTCAGCCTTATCCTTTCCTCACGTTCTGTGTGTCCCCAAGGCTTTCCTTCGACGCCCAACTCCGCAAAGACACATTCATCACTCATTCGTATACCCAAAGCGACCTGATTTGCTTTTTCGCAAAAGCAGTTTTCTTGATGTGCGATTTCATCCTCTTCCCAAAATTTTTCCAGATTCAAGTTCATAAAAACCTCCGTTTTTATTCTGTTTACCAAATTTCCCAAAATGTACACTTACAGTTCTTGACGGTTTTGAATTTCGACTCAGGTAGAACGTGTTGTAAACCACCGATTTAAGAATGGAGAGTGGATGTACTTTGCGTCAAGCGCTCTCAACGTTCATCAAGAAACAGAACACCTGGGTTGCTTTCTTTAAAGCATATTCTGCCTTTGTCTCAGGATATGCTTTAAAAAGATGCGCGTTGTATAGCCCCTTATAATGGCGTATAATAAAGACGGGACTTGCTTAACTTAATTAATTTAATAAAAGGAGATTTGAGTATCATGGTGACAGTAAGTGAACTTTGTAACAAAATTAATATGCCTGGGGAAGTAAGCGCAGAAGTACTACGCATTGCGGAACCAGTAAACCCAGAGCTCATCAAGTCTATTATAGAGGGTCTTTGGAATTCCCAACAAAGTAAGGCTGCACTGGAGGCTATTCACGACTTTGCCTCCGAGGATCCAAGGGGTCTTCGTAAACTTTGTCTATGCCTGCTAACCGCCTGCCGTACCTACGAAAAATACAAGGCACTGGGTATCCCAGAACAAGTGTTCTTTGATACTATGGGCTGTTTCTCCAGATTTGTCAACGAGCACATGGAGAGCTTTCACAGCTATGGATTTGATCGGGAATGGTGGACTACAAGGCAGTTATCGATTCAATTGTTTCGTATCGGCTCTATTGAGTACGAATTACGCTCTGTTGAAGGTAAAAATGCGATATCGCTGCACATTCCTTCTGACGCAGATTTGTCCGAGTCCAAGTGCCTTCAATCCTACAAAGCCGCAAAGCAATTTGTGGATCAATTTTATCCAGATTATGCTGACTGCGATTGGAGCTTACATACCTGGCTCCTTTGCCCCGACTTAAAAGCAGTTCTGCCAGAAGGATCAAAGATTCTGAGATTTCAAACCGACTTCAACATAACCCAAGTGGACTACGGTAGTCAATCGTATATGCTTTGGGTCTATAAAAATAAAGACCTACCCCTTGAGCAATTGCCGGAGCATACTTCCCTTCAAAGAAATTTAAAGAAATACTTATTGGAAGGGAAGCAAATGGGGAATGGCTTTGGGTATTTGAAAAAAGAGTTGTATGCTCAATCGGCAAACAGGTAAGAAAGGATGAAGCAAAACACTACTGCTTAACCCAATAAGCCTTCCCATCAGATTGCCTATCCAAGAACCCATATTGAATCATATAGCGTCGTATAGTCGGAATATCTTCGTAAAAGCTCCCGATAATGGCATTTACCTCCTTTTCCGTATAGGTTCGGTTAGGCTCAAAGGATTTAACGATCTGCTGCAAGATAATAATTTTCTTCTTTTCCTTGACAGGAAAGTTCTTAATTAGCAGATGATTCTCCTTGTCAAAGTATCTGTCCAATACCTCGTCCTTTTCTGCTTGGGTGATCGCATATCGTTGGTCTATCATGGTGGCTGTCCTGTGGATGTCAACAAGCGTATCGTTCTGTTCTGTGTTGATGTTCATTTTTCTATCCCTTCTCTTTTCTTCAAGTAACTCCGTCATAGCAACAATAATCTTGGCCTGTTTATATTTCTCCTTAAAAACAAAGCGCTGATTTCTAATGGTGGAAGTGTTGGTAGCCTCTGTCCTGTTTACGATCTCCTTATCGCTGTAGCCCTGATACAACATCTGCATCAAAGCTTTCTGATGCTCGGTCAAACCTGTGTAAACCTTCCCCATCTGAATAAAAAACTCAAACACGGACCCGTGCGCTTCACTAATATGAGCACGCACGGCTCGTTTGGCCGTATACAGTTGCTCGTTCATGGGATACACAATGCCTTTTTCAAAGGTCTGACCACAAATAAGGCAGGTGTATACACCCTTATTAAAAAAGTATCCTTGCTTCAGTTCCTTGACCGAAGCACTCCAAAAAGAATCAGTAGCGTCCATACTCAAACCTCCAGTTAATTTGTTTATTTAATTTACAAACGCATTTGATAATAGTCTATGTTAAAGCGTTTGTCAAGTAAATGAAAGTTCTACTTAAATAAAACCCAAGTTGCTAAATCCACATTGATAGACCCATGTTAAAAGAATCTATATTGAAAGAATCCATATTGATAAAATCCATATTGATAAAATCCATATATACAAAAACCCACGCATTCAAAAATGCGTGGGTTTTTGTAATCTATCCTCAGTCACGTTCAGATCCTTTTACAGGCAGATTATAGAACTTGCTAAAATAATTCCATCCAAAATTCTGCCTTATACAAAGCTCCAGTATCGCCTGAATCCGATCTGCCTCTATATAATAGTCATTCATTTCCAACGAGTCCGCAGAAGTACAAATCAACCTTCTGAAATCCGTATACAGCATTCGTCTTACCACAGAAAGCGTATTTTCAGCAATCTCAATAAAAGTATCCTTCTTCATGTTCATCCTGCATTCCCTACAAACAAGACCAGAAGAAAAGAAAAACAATTTTTTCTGGCCATAGCTTGTATCCGCAAGAAGCTCATGAATCGGCTTCCCACATTCCGTACAAAACCCTGTCTCGGGCGCATAACCGAAGCACTGGATCAACTTCAGCAAAGCCACCTGATCAACAAAGCGGGTAAAGCGTTCATGATCCTTGTAGCTTTTAAACTGATAAAGCCGGGCAAGGCAGGAGAGGGCTTTTAGCAACAGAGACAAAACCCCATCAGCCGCCACCCCATCCTCCAGATAGAAATCCGCAAGCCCCAGCAAGTACTGGGCAGCGTACAGGCAGTCAAAGTCCAGCCTAAGCCCATAAAAGCTATCCAAAATCAGTACATGGCTCAACGAAAAAAAAGCGAAATTATTTTTAGTAATTCCGCTGTGGATCTCATATTCCCCGAAGGTAAACACCTGGGTTCCGGCCAAAAAGCGGCTGTTTTGCTTGCGGGCCCCCCGGCAGTTTACCCAAACCTTGCCGTACTGCTCCAGCAGCAAAATCACAGCCTTATCGTTTTCACCCACCGGAATCTCCTTTAAAACAAGGCCTTTTGCTTTGTAAGTCACCGCTTTAACCTCATCTCACGTCTTTTGATTGCCTGCTCATATTCCACTTTTTCCTCTTCCGTTTCCGGGTAGAAGGGTGGGACAGATTTGGGCAATCGGTTTTCGTCCAAAGCCACAAAAACCAAGTACGCCGTGTTGGTCAAGGATTTTCTGTGACAGATCGGATGTTCCTTGTACACGTCAACCCGCACTTCCATGGAGCTACGCCCTGTCCAAGTAACCCGGGCATACAATGTCACAATATCGCCTAGGGCGACAGGCATTTTAAAATCCATACTATCTAAGGCGGCTGTGGTCACAATACTTTCCGCATGGCGGGAGGCGGCCACAGCCCCTATGATATCCACCCATTGCATCAGGGTTCCCCCATGCAAATTTCCCATTTGATTCGTATCCCCGGCCATGACCAGGTGGGTGGTTTCCGAACGGGAATCTCTTGGTGTTTTCATTCTAATCTCCCTTTGCGTCTAGCGCATTTTATTTAAAGACCGTGGGGGGAAGGAGAAGAAAACTTTTTTCAAACGGCGAAAAAGTTTTCTTCTCCTTCCCCCCACACCCCCCATCCTCATCTTTCAAAAAAGCCGGACGTGGGTTAGATATTATTTCACAGAAATTAAAAGAGCTCTATTATCTATTCTCTTTCATAGCCAAAGTTTTTCAACATAAACTCATTATCACGCCAATTTTTCTTGACCTTTACCCAAAGCTCCAGGTAAACCGGACTGCCCAGTAGTCGAGTGATGTCGGTTCTGGCTCTTGTGCCCAGCTCTTTGAGCAGTTTACCGCCCTTGCCGATGATCATGCCCTTATGTGAATCCCTTTCGCAATAGATGTTCGCTGAAATATCCACCAGGTCCTTGTTGGGCCTTTTTTTCATGGACAAAATCTCCACTGCTGTACCGTGAGGAAGTTCTTCATCCAAAAGTTGCAAAGCCTTTTCTCGGATCAGCTCTGCAACCAACTGTCGCTCTGGCTGATCGGTAATGCTGTCCTCGGGAAAGTACTGAGGACCCTCTGGCAGATACGTCTTAATGCTCGTCAAGAGCGCCTCCATGTTCTCCCCCTTTGCAGCGGAAATAGGAATGATTTGGGCATACTCAAAGGGCGTTTCATTGCGGAAGGTTTCAATCACATTTAAAAGGGCTGGCTTGTCCGTTTTGTCGATCTTGTTGATCAACAAAAATACGGGGGTGTCGATCTGGCTTAGACGCTCAATGATTCCCTTATCCATAGCCAAAACCTTGTTTTCCGGCTCTACTACATACAGAATAATATCCACTTCGTTAAGGGCCTCCAAGGCTGTATTCACCATAAAGCTTCCCAGCTTGGAATGGGGCTTGTGTATCCCCGGCGTATCAATGAAAACAGCCTGAAAATCCTCTGTGGTCAGTATACATTGAATCTTGTTTCTTGTGGTTTGGGGCTTGTCGGACACGATGGCCAGCTTTTCTCCAATCAGGCTGTTCATAAGCGTGGATTTTCCAACATTGGGCCGCCCGATGATGGATATAAAACCGGAATAAAATTTACTTTTGTTAGACATTTTTCCTCCAAACAGCCATAGCTGCTATTTATTATTCAAAACTAACCTTCCCATTGCTTTGAAAAACATTGATCCAGGTTTTTCCCTTGTTTAAGGTAATGGGGGTTCCATCTTCAAAATACCACTCGGTGGGTGCTTTGTGGCTACCTTTTTTCCAAGTAATAGGCACAACAGTACCGGCAGTGGCCAGATAACCCTTCCCCTCGCTAACGAGCGTCAAGGAGCGCCGCCCCTCATTGTCAACGATTTTCATGCTCACCAGCTGGACAATAACATTGGCAACACTAAGCTGCTTTCCAGTCTCCTCATCCACATGCACATCGCTGCCCTTTCCTTGATATCGTAGGTAAAGGCCAGTGCTTTTATCGTATTCAAATACGCCGTTTTGAGAAGCGGAATAAGTGACCCGCACTGTATTGGCTGATTCCGAGTTGTTTAGCTCCGTGAGCTTGTCATAAAACAGAAACCTCGGTTCCTCATTGATCGTATCCGCATACTTGTACTGGGCAATGGCCGCATTCAAGCGCTGAGTATCGGTGTAGGAGCTATGTTCATACATACCGCTTTGTTTCATCCGCTCCGGATCCCGCCAAAAGGTCTTTCCCTCCAGTTGCATTCCGTCCAGATTATTAACGCTATAATTTTTTATAGCTGCTTTGCCGGTTTCGCTGCCCCCATGATGAACAAGGATGGCACTGTTATCCAAGGCAAAGTCAGCAAAATACTCTCTGGTACTTCGAACAGGTCCGATTTTTCCAGAGTTGTAGTCCTGAAAAACTGCAACAAGCCGAGTGATGTCCCCTTCTACTAGCACTTCATAGATGATGTCGGCTTGGGAAATTCCACTTTGGGGCAGGGCTTTCGGCAGGTTATTGATGACCACGGCAACAGGCCTTTTGTTCAGAAAGCTCTTATAAATCGGAATACCGGTAAAGAGACTGGGAACCGTTTCCTCCGGCACCTCTGTGGTATAAACTGAAAGCTGTGAAGTAATTTTGGGGCTTGCAGAAGGCGAAGGACTTGCAGAGCTAGGGTTCTTTGAGGAAGAGGGCTTGCTGGTTCCGCTTACCGTTTCTGAATTTACAGGTTGGTCAATAGAACTGGTTGGTGTCTTCTTACAACCGACTGAAAAAATAAGGGTCAGAATCAAGCCCATTTGAACTGCTTTACTTAAAAATCTTTTCATCTGCTAACACCTGCCGTTTTCAAAATTCTTTCCTGAAGCTGAAACATTTCACAGTTTTCATTTTCTTCCTGGGATTCCTCGCCGTGGTTATCCTCATGGTCGTAGCCCAAAAGATGAAGTGTTCCATGAACACATAAAAAGCAAAGCTCTCTTTCTAAGCTGTGACCATAATTCTCCGCTTGACGCTTTGCCACATCCAGGCAAATGACGATATCGCCCAACAAGATAGGTTCTTGGCTTTTAGTTTTGCTGATCGCGTCTAGCTCTTCCCCCACATACTGCTGAAAGGAAAGCACGTCTGTCACACGGTCGATTCCTCTATAATCCTTGTTTAAAACTTGAATATCTTTCTCTGAAACAAAACTGACGCAAACTTCACTATCTGGAAAATCCTGCAAGCTCAGCAAAATCACTTTTTCCATCTGGTTTTGCAAGGCTTCCGTCAGTGCTGTGTCTGTGCTATTTTCAAAAATAATCATATTAACCCCCTATTACTGGCTTTTTTGCGGTGGCTTTTTCGCCGTCGGATAGGCAACCCGGTGATGATACATCCCCTTAAACACCCTCATAAAAGAGTTTGCAATGGTCTTAATATCCTTGAGCGTTAAAAAGCTGTCTGTAAGCTGTCCGTCATCCAGTTTGTTCTTTATTAATATACTCACAAAGGTTTCAATTTCGTCCTGGGTTTTGTTTGCGGGGTCGATGGAACGGACAGCGGCTTCCACCGTATCTGCCAGCATAATAATGGCCGCTTCCTTAAAATTTGGGATCGAATAGGGGTATCGGAATTCTTTTTCGTTTACTTTGATTTCAGGATTGGCTTCCTGGTATTTGTATAAAAAATACTGTACCAAGGTGTTACCGTGATGCTGTTCAATAATGTCCTTAATAACCTTGGGGAGCTTATGGGTTTCCGCCAGCTCCAATCCATAGCTCACATGACTCTGAATCACTTGTGCGCTGCTAAAGGGATCCATTTCATCATGAGGGTTGGTTCCTAGCTGGTTCTCCGAAAAATACTGGGGATAGCGTAGCTTTCCAATATCGTGAAAATACCCCCCAACTCTGGCCAAGATGGGATTGGCTCCAATATCCGCTGCGGCCGTCTCAGCCAGATTTGCAACAATCAGACTGTGGTTGTAGGTTCCGGTGGCCTCAATGGTCATGCGCCTCAGGATAGGATTGTTGGGATTGATTAAATCCAGGAGCTTGATCATGGTGACTATTCCAAAGGTGGCTTCCCAGAAAGGCAGGCTTCCGATGGCAATGACAACGACAAAAATACCACTTAAAGCGGACAGGATGGAATTATATAAAGCTTGGATGGAATACTCCTTTTCCAACAGCAGATAGATTCCAAAGGAAATGACAAAGTTAAATAAGGAAACGACAATCCCCACCAAAAGGATTTTGTTTCGCTCAGTTGTATGCTTTGACAAAATAGAAATACAGATACCGCTCAGTGAATAAAAGATTAGGAAATCTAAACCACCACGGTATATGTACATGCAAATTAAGGTAAGGCACAAATTGAAAACCACTGCTAATCTTGCGTCCAGAAGGATTGCTGTAAGGAGTGTGAAAACCAAAATGGGAATCACCTGATAATTTAAACCGACAAAAAATCGAGTAATGACAATACAGGAAAGGTACAGCGTGAAAAATAAAAGCGTTTCCTTTCGATTACCAACCATAGAGGGGTTGAAGTAATAAATATAGCTCAACACAAGAATAAAAGAAATCAATACAATAAAGGTAACACCGAAAACAGGTACCAAGTTTTGATAAAAGCTCTTGCTAATTAGGCCCAAAGAATCCAGAGCGCTATATGCTTCTTTGGTGATGATGTCTCCCTCGTTGACAATGGTTTGGCCCTTTAAATAGTATATGATTTCATAGTCCTCTGCCCTTTCCTTTCTGGCCCGAAAGGTTGCTTCATCATCTACGACATAGTTAGGCTCTAAAAAAGTAGGGATGATTTTATAGGCTATTTCCTCCAAAGCTGCATCCTTAATTAGCTTTTGTATCTCACCGCGCAAAAACAAGAGGGTCTTTGTATCCACCTCTTGCACGCCGGCTTCTAAAACTACACTTGTGATTTTGATCAGGTCTTCATTAAAAGTATTAAAAGAGGCAGTATCCATAGACAGAAGCTTCGTTACCTGTTCATCCGTAAGAGCCACTGTCAGTTTCGGAAGACTGAGAGGGTTGGCGTTGGGGCTTGCAGTTTCGCTTGATTCTTCGTCAGATGGAACAAAAAAATCCACATGCGCTTTCCGTAGCTCAAATATGGTATCAACAAACTCGCTGATTCGTTCCAACACCACATCATTGATGGATTGCTCTAGCTTTAGAAGCGGTTTCATGTTTTGAGCGGCTGCTTCCGCCGCTTCTTTGTTTCGCTCTGTGGCAATCTTATTCTCAATTTTTCTTGGTGATTTAATCAGTTTGTCGGAGGGCTCATCAATGGAAACGGTGTAACCCTCGCTGATATAGGCTCCGCTTAAGACAATTGCAATGGTGATGAAAAAGGCAAGAAGTACCAGAATAATGACAAATCGGTTCTTTTTTACTATTGATTTCACTACGCTCACCTCTTAGCGTTTTTTATCTTTGTCGTAGGTTCTGTCTCTATCATATGCTCGGTCTCTATCATGCGCTCTATCTCTGTCATGAAATCGGTCTCTATCGTGGGCTCTGTCTCTATCGTAATTGCGATCTCTGTCATGGGTTCTGTCTCTATCGTAGCTGCGTTCTTTATCAGTGGTGTGGTCTTTATCATAGGCCTTGATAATTTTTTGAATTAAGGGGTGGCGGACGACATCGCGGTTCGTCAAGGTTACGATGGCAATATCGTCTATGTCTTTTAAAATTCGGATAGCATCCTTCAATCCAGAGGTTTTGTCCGGTGGAAGGTCAATTTGGGTAACATCTCCGGTTACTACGGCCTTTGAGCCATAGCCGATTCGGGTCAGAAACATTTTCATTTGTTCCGGAGTGGTGTTTTGCGCTTCGTCCAGGACAATGAAGGCATTATCCAAGGTTCTGCCGCGCATATAAGCCAAGGGGGCTACCTCAATCAGTCCCTTTTCAACATTCTTTTGGAAACTCTCAGCACCCATAATTTCATGCAAGGCATCGTATAAGGGACGCAAATAAGGATCCACTTTTTGTTGCAAGTCCCCAGGCAAAAAACCAAGCTTCTCTCCGGCTTCTATAGCAGGGCGGGTTAAAATAATCCGATTTACCAGATTGCTTTTGAAAGCGGTGATGGCTAAGGCCATGGCGAGGTAGGTTTTCCCTGTTCCGGCTGGGCCGACACCGAAAACAATGGTATTCTTTTTGATGGCATCAATATAATTCTTTTGACCCAGCGTCTTAGGGGTAATGGGTCGGCCGGATATGCTAACACACAAGACGCTTTCGCTCAAGTTGCTGACATCGGCTAACTCGCGCTCAAAATCCTGGCTTTTCTCCGCCAGCATATTGATCATGTAGTCTACCCGCTGTGCTGTAACAATTTCACCCTTTTGACTCATTTGTACCAAGTGCTTTAGCAGTTCAAAGGATTTTTCCGCATTTGCCTTTTCGCCCATGATTTGAACACTGTCTGCACGGTTTACAATTCTTACCTTCAATTCCTTTTCGATTTTCTTAACGTTTTCATCTAGCTTCCCAAACACGGCTCCGATCAACTCGTTTGAAATGCTCAGGCTTTTGGTTTCGATTATTTGTTCCTGCTTCGGTTCCATTTCGTCGTTCTCCTCTCGCATTTAACGGATTTATCCTTTGTTTGCTTTTTAACAAAATAGTTGCATTTTAACAAGATAGTTTGCTTTTAGCAAAAGCTGAAAATTTACTCTAGTACACTTTCTTCGTCGATTCGTTCTATGGTGGTGATTGAAGCATTTACATATAAGTGCGTATCGCTCACAGAGGTTGTTATTTTTTTATCCAGTACGTCGGTATTGATATCAAATTCCCGCACAATTCGTCCTGTTACCATTCGTTCTGCAAGCTCCATCGCTTGATAAAGGTCCAGCTTTTTGGGCTGGGGCGTAAAGGGCTTATAGGTTTGGGTAAACAAAATGATGGGCAAGGGGTAATCCTCCCCCAGCTTCAATTGGGTTCTAGAGGTTTTGATTTCAAAATGTTTAAAGGGCATCTTCCAGTTAAACCTGAAAAACTCTTTCCCCAGTATGCTGATATAATACCGCTTCTTTGTCTCCTCACTATACTCCTTTTCTACATAGTCAAAGGGAATTTTAAAGGAAAGCTCCTCATATAAAAGTGCATATATTTCTGCTTGCGCCCGCACTCTTTCTGTTATTATACCAGTTTCATCAGATTTTACAAGTAGCTCTCCGCTGACCAGCAGATCTCCCTTCCTGACCACGTCTTTTTCCTTCACTAGGGGTGTCCCGGCGATGGTCACCATACTATAGATCAAGCCATCCTTTTTGGCAACAATATTACTGGGTGTCTTTGTGTCCTTGATGGGGGCCCTAGGAATGATTTCAGTAAGAGAGATGTTTGCGGTCGTTCCTTTAATATGTACATTTACCCAAGAAATATCGGGAAATTGCTTCATTAATTTTGTTTCCAAATCCTTGGCGTCGATTTTACTCTTATACACCCCCGGCTTTAAACCTTCCTGAGCACAAAAGCGTTGCAATTCTTCCCGGTTGATCCGCTTCGTACCTTCAATACGAACCAGCCAAAGAAAAGAAGTTAAGAAATATAAGATGCCAATGAAAAAAAGAAAGCCACCCAAAAAAAGCTTCCGCTTTCGGTAACGGTACAGGACGAAGGGAGAACCATTCTTTGAAACGATACGCAGCTTACAGCCAGATTTTTTTGAGATCGTGTGCAGATTTTTGAAGCCCTGTATGCTGACCTTCATGCGCACACAGCTTTCGCCCTTCTTGTTTTCATATCGGTACAGATCCCAAAGATAAATCCCTTTATGCGCGCTGATATTGATAAAGCGCTCTATCGTTGTCCCCGATACTTCTATCATAACATATCCGCGCAAGTAATTCCACAAAAAAAGCAACATAAAACCTCCATCTGCGGCTCTGCCGCTTCTATATAAACTCTAGCCGCTTCACAATGCCCTTGATGGATACCGCCTCAGCGGTGATTTGCTTCACTGAGAGGTTGACGCCCTCGATCTTTAGGAGGCCCACAGTTGTGTTGATTCGGATTAGCTTGTCTGTAAATTCTACGATATTTTTGAAATTCTCTATGTTTAACTGACCTTTCCCGACTAAAGTACAAAGCGGCACATCCAAAACAACTTCGTTGGGCAGCTCCAGTAGCTTCATCATTTTTTGAATTCCATTTTTAATCAACTCAGTCTCATCTTCCCTCTTTTTCAGGCAACTCTGTTCCGTTGCGTAAACAGAATCAAGAGTCATTACCTAATGGAGTTCTGGTTTATCATATGTGATTTTTAAGTTAAATATGTTAAACATACTTAAAAGCTTGTTTGAATATAGTTTATAGACAAATTCATTTGGCGCAGGAGGCCGGTATGAGAAAAAGCAACATTGTTAAAGGAACCTTAATATTAACCACGGCAGGGATCGTCACAAGGCTGTTGGGGTTTGTTTATCGAATCTATATGTCCAATATCATGGGTGCTGAAGGCATGGGGCTTTATCAACTGATCATGCCCATCTATAGCTTGGCCTGGAGTATCTCCTGCTCTGGGTTTTCGACGACAGTTTCTAAGCTGACAGCTCAGGAGCGAGCCAAGCGGGAGTACGGCAACATGGGGCGGATCTTGAAGCAGTCTGTGGCAGTGACTACTGCTGTGGGGGTTGCCTTAAGCATCCTTCTTTTTCTAATGGCAGATTACTTTGGGCTGTATATTTTTAAGGACCCGCGGACGATCACTTCCTTACGGATCCTTTCCTTAGCTTTCCCTTTCATGGCTGCGGGTTCTTGTATCAGAGGATACTTCCTTGGATTACAGGAAACGATGGTTCCTGCCGTGAATCAAGTTTTTGAGCAGACCATTCGAATGGTCGTGATTTATTTTTTGGCGGGAAGCTTTATCCCAAGAGGACTGGAATATGCCTGTATGGTTGCGGTGATTGGTTCTGTAGCTGAGGAAGCCTTTTCCCTAGCCTTTGTACTGTTTGCTTATTACCGTTTCAAAAATAAAAACAAACTCAATTCACGCCCTAATCTATCCTCTGCTTCGAGCCTGCTGCTGATTCTATCCATGGCTCTGCCTCTGACCGGCAACCGGGTCGTAGGCTCCTTGCTGTCCACCGTAGAAAATATTCTTATCCCCGAGCGTCTTCAGCTGTTCGGGATGAGCCAGTCGGAGGCGATCAGCATTTTCGGCCAGATCTCTGGTATGGCCATGCCTTTGATTTTCTTTCCGACAGCTCTTTTGACTTCTCTGTCTGTTTCTTTGGTTCCGGCCGTATCGGAAGCTTCCGCATTGAAACAATACAAGCGCATCACTCGAACGATTTCGCGTTCAGTGTTGTTTGCTTCTATAACCGGCATGGGTGCAGCTGCTTTGTTTACCGCTTTTTCAAAAGAGCTTGGTCTACTGCTGTATAATCAAAACATATCTAACATGCTTTTTATTTTAGGGTTGATGTGTCCTTTTATGTACATACAGGTCGTCTTGGCCGGTGCTTTGAACGGCCTTGGTTATCAGGTGTTTATCTTCCAGATCAACTTGATCTCCTCCGCTATCAACATTGCGGCCATCTATTTTCTGGTTCCCACCAACGGCATTAATGCCTTTATGCTGGGGTGGTTTGTTAGCCTAATCGTCGTTTTGATGATGGAAATCGGCAAGCTGAGGAGTTCCATTGAGCTTGAGCTCGATTTTTCCAACTGGTTCTTAAAACCGGCCCTCTCTGCTACCGCAGCGGGTTTGGTGGCTCGTTATATCTTTGGCAGACTGGCTTATGTGGATTGGATTCATCTGAGTCCAAAGCTATATAAATCCATCCAGCTGAGCGTTGGGGTATTGGTTCTGGGCCTTTTGTACTTCTGTATGATTTTGCTGACCGGTTGCTTAAAAATCAGTGATTTTCAAATTTTGTTTTCAAGAAAGAAAAAAGCATAGTACTAAATAGGTAATAAAAAAGCCTTAATCTGTAAATACTCATACCATAGTCGATTAGAACAAGAATCGAACAGGAGGGCAGTATGAAGCCAAAACAGTTTAAGGTTTTTTTATTTATCGTTATGGGAATCGTTATAGGCTGGGGCTTACAGTATTTGAATAACAAAAGAATCGTCACCAACATTACCGAAGCTATGGGCATGCCCAAGGACAACGATTGCTTTGAGGCAATGTTCCCCTTAAGCGATAAGGTTTCGAATGTCAGCATTTATAGCTTGAAATATTACCCCACAGGAATAGACGCAGCCTTACGCTATGCCGATCTCTTTGGCATGACGGAAAGCTGGGAGGACGATAAGAGTTACTACTTTTATAACGAAGATGAGGAACTGCGGATAGATAAGTATGTGAACAGCTTTGTGTATAGTAGGGATTTGGTTTCAGAACGAGAACAGGAGGCTTGGTACCTTGAATCAGGTGAGAGAGGCTTATCCTTTGCCATGGAGCCGGAGGAAGCCTTGACCTACAATGAACTGATTGAGAAGGCTCTTGTCTTTATGCAGTCAAGACTTTTGTATCTCAGCTTCGAAGAAGTGTTTGTAGATTATTATGAGTTGGAAGATGAAATTTTGTATGTCGTTAATTTCATCTCCACTCTGGACAATATCAAAAACTATGCCATCATGAACCAAGTGTGCCTAAACGAGTTCGGTGAGGTCATGGAAGTCAAATATTATTTTGGTTCTTTCGAGAAGCTGGGTACCTTTAAAGTCAAGAGCATAAAAGAAGCCTTCCTGGAACTGGAAGGCCTAAAAGACTTCGGATTTCATAATACCGAAAAAAAAATCATACTAGAGAGCTGTACGCTCGTTTATTATTATGAAAGCAGTATCATTCAGCCTGCTTATCTTTTTATCGGAACCTTTCCAGACGGTGAGTTGTTTGAGTATTATGTGAAAGCTTGCGTTTATTAGCGTCTTGCTTACACCGATACAGATGGGAGATTTCCAAGATTATTATTTTCCTGATCGTCCGGCAGCGATTTAAGGTATTCATTCCCTTTTCTGCTGGAAATGCCAACGCCTTTGATTTCACCCTGCCTCGCTAGCTCCACGCCTTCGTCCTTGGAGACGATGCGCTCGTCCGAAAGCTTATAACCTGACACCTTGCCGCCCTCCTTTACCAATGCCACAATACTTTGGGCATCAGCTTTAGGCTCCGGAATTTCCGAAAGCGCATTCATGGGAAGGCTGGACAGGTTTGTTTTTTGATTCTCCATTGATTTCAGCTCCTTCGTATTTTTGTGTCCTTCTTGCAAATAGGGTTTCTCATAAACACGAAGTTTATACGCTTTACCAAAGGCTTGTGCCGTTCGTTGAATCAGTAAAATATTGACACTTTTGTTAAAGTTATGCTATAATCATTATTTATTCATCTGCAAGCTGAACGGAGAATTCAGCCATAAAAAATACAGAAAGCTGCAAGAAGTACGCGATATGTTTCAGGAAATGAAGCTAAGGCTTACTTGAAACAAATGTAAATCTTTTTTATTTTTAAGGAAAGAAGGTAAGTTAATGGATGCAAAAATAATTAAGACTTGTGAAGAGCGGTGTACCGGCTGCAATCAATGTGCAATCGTTTGCCCCGCACGCGCGAATACATCAATCTTTAAATTTGAAAAAAATATTGTATGTGTTCGCAATGACCTTTGCATTCAATGCGGTGAGTGTTTAGATCTGTGTGAGCAGGGTTCTCGAGCGTATTCAGATGATACTCAGCGTTTTTTTATCGACCTTCAAAGAGGACTTCCTATATCGGTGATCGCCGTTCCTTCCATCGTACACTATTTCTCGGAATACGAAAAGCTCCTTGGGTATTTGAAAGCGATGGGTGTCAATTTAATTTATGATGTTTCTATGGGTGCAGATCTATCTGCCTGGGGACTTATAAAAGCCATTCGGGAATTTGGTCTGCAATCTGTCATTGCGCCATCCTGTCCTGTAGTTGTTCACTATATTGAGAAATACAAGCCCGAATTGATTCCTTGTCTTGCGCCAGTGCAAAGTCCGCCTGTTTGTGCAGCTATTTATTTAAGGAAGTATGAAAACTGCACCGATCAAATTGCCTTTTTATCTCCCTGCATCGCAAGATCCTACGAAATCGACGACCCAAACACAGGCAACTTCATTCACTACAATGTAACGATTGAAAAGCTTATGGCCTAC
This sequence comes from uncultured Defluviitaleaceae bacterium, assembly GCA_964611385.1. Lineage (GTDB taxonomy): Bacteria > Bacillota > Clostridia > Lachnospirales > CAYPQA01 > CAZSXS01. Next base: position 22,222 of record CAZSXS010000001.1, on the reverse strand, counting down.
ATAAAAGACCAGGGGGTTGATCTTTCATCATACAAGACAAGCTCCTTCGACAATCCCAAAAGCCTTCTGAGCAGAAACTTTCCAAGGCCAGGCTGGTTGGGTGAAACCATGAAGCTTTTCTTTGAAAAGTCTTGGATTCATTCGGTGGAAGGGATCAATCCATTACTTTCTTATCTGAACACCTTTGCAGCCGACTTAAAAGCTGGAGAACCCTTACCCCTTGTGCTGGATGCTCTGAGTTGTCAATATGGCTGCAACTTGGGTACAGGCACAGGCAAGACCATTTCTGTTAATAAAATTAATTATTACGCCAATCAGCAGGAAAATAGCCCCATAACGAAAGTTGAAGCGGAAGAGTACCTTGCACTCATTGAGCGTCAACTTGATTTCGTGGATTTCAAACGCACCTATACAGATAAAAGCAATGCCTGGAGCAGGGAAAAGGAAAGCTGCTCCAAATTTACTCAATCCTTAGTGAAAAACACTGTTGATCAATATGAAACACTGGTTTCTGCTGTACCTGGCGGTATCCTTGTAGTAGAGGCCAATGAAGGCTTAGAGATTTGCTATGCCAACCAGGGGTATTATGAGCTTGTAGGCTATACGAAAGAAGAGCATTTGCAGTTGTTTCATGACCAGTGCAGTCAAATCTTTCAGCCTGATGAGGCTGATAAACTAATTAATTCTGCCAGCGAGCAGATCAGGGCAACGGGAGCCTTTAATATTAAAGCAAAGCTGTCGCATAAGACCAAAGGCTATATCTGGGCTCATTTCAGTGGCCGCCTGTGCAAGCTGGAGGATTATTCTATTATATACATTGTAATCGTTGATATTAACGAACATATAGAGTTGATCGAGAAACTTGAAAAGGAACGTGAGTTTAACCATCTGATTGAACAGCTAACAGACGATGCCTTTTTTGACTGTGATATCAAAGCCGAGATCATACGCTATTCCAAGAACTTTGCCGATCGTTTCGGAATCCCTGAGATCATTTATAACTATCCCCAGTCCATACTGGAAAAAGACATTGTTGCCGAGGATAGTCTGCACCTGTTTGAAAACAGATTCAACAAAAACACCAGTGATGTTATTGAAGAGGAGATTCATCTGAAACTGCCGCAAGATGGAGATGCTTGGTATTTATATCACTACAACATTATCCGAGATCATAAGGGAAAGCCAATCCGAGCCGTAGGAAAAATGACGGATATAACAAAGCAACGTACCATTATTGAGGAGCTTTCTGAGAAAGCGGAAAGAGATCAACTGACCGGGTTGTACAACAAGACAACTACAGAATACCTGATTAAAGAAACCCTGAAGAAACGTCGCTTTAATGATGATAAGCATGCTTTGTTAATTATAGATGTTGACAATTTCAAAACAATAAACGACACCCTGGGTCATCTGTATGGTGACATTGTTATCACGCAGCTTGCCGATTTTCTAAAGCCGCTTTTTCGTACCGATGATGTAATTGGCAGAGTCGGTGGTGATGAATTTTTTGTCTTTTTGAAAAATTTCAAATCACTTGAAATGCTGAAAATCAAGGCCAAAGAAATCTGCAGGTTATTCCGTAAAACCTATACCGAAAACGAGGCTTCGGTCAATATTTCGGCAAGCATTGGGATTGCGATCTATCCTGATCATGGTACGGAATTTGATACGCTCTACAGAAGCGCCGATACAGCCTTATATAACACCAAGGCCAACAATAAAAACAATTTTACAATTTTTGACGGCAATACTGTCAACACGTATCAATCCACACGAACTGCCATTGATAGCCATGGCGGCATTCAAAAAAACTTTCGGAATAACCGTATCGAATATATTTTCAAGCTGCTTTATGGCTCGGAAAATCAAGTTTCTTCTGTTAAATCGGTCTTGCAGCTGCTTACAGAACATTTTGGCTTTTCCAGAGGCTATATTTTTGAAAACAGTGACGATGATCAATATACATCCAACACCTTTGAGTGGAGTGCGGAAGGCATTGAACCAGAGATCCGGAATTTACAGAACATACCCATTCAGTTAATTTCTACTGCTTCGAAGTCCTTCTATCAAACAGGGATGTTTATTTTGAAAAACTTAAGCGAACTTCCCAGGGATGAGCAGCTTCTACTGGAAACTCAGAATATTAAGTCCATGTTTCAGTTTGGGATCATACACGAGGGAAGGCTCATTGGCTTTATCGGCTTTGATGATTGCGTCAAGGAACATATCCCTACTGATGCGGAGATCGACGAAATCTGTACCATCTGTCATCTGCTAGCAACCTTTTTGGTCAAGCAGCGGGGAGCAGAGCTCGAAAAGCAGCACCGAAAAGCCTTGGAAACAGTCATGGACAACTTAGACTGCATAACCTATGTCATTGATCAAGAAGACTTCACGATCTTGTATGAAAATAAACATGCAATCAGCCTTACGGGTAGCCCTTCTGTGGGTAGCAAATGTCATCTGGCCTATTGGGGGAACACACAGCCTTGTGCGGATTGCCCTATGTTCTCACTATCAGATCAGAAGCTCAGCTATTCCTCAAAAATATGCAATAAAAAGTTTAATCTTCCTTTTCGTTTCAGTGCCACAGAGATTTCTTGGGTTAAAAGAAAAAAAGCTTACTTGATTCATAGCACAATCCACCCCAAAAAAGGGAAAGAAAATAAGGGTGAGTCGAAATCATCTTAATAAAAAGCGGATGAAATCTAAATTTAGTTTAGATTTCATCCGCTTTTTGGTTTGAGGGAGATTTAGCTATTATACTCAAGCATTCTTTTCCGGTAATGCATGTAATTCTCAAAACTCACTTCTTCGGGCACACCATGGTCACAGGTAGGTATGTAGCCGCCTCTTTTTTTCATGGGTGGGATAATGCGATCCAGTTCCCTGTCGATGGCATCCTTTCCTTGGGCAAGGATGCGCTTGTCTATGCCACCGGAGATCAGTAGCTCTGGATATTCTCCAGCGGTTCGAAGCACATCACAGCCTGCTGCCACCTCAAAGGGGCTGAGAAAATCCATGCCGAGCTCTTGATACAGGGTGATGGCCACATCGGAGAAGCCGTCGGTGTCCACTTGGAAATACAGCTTTCGGTTAGGGTCCAACTGCCGATTCTTGGCGTTGCTCAGCAACTGCTGATAATAAGGAAAGAGAAATTCCCGCACCATATCCCCGGAAATTAACAGCCCATGATTGTAGCAAATATCTTCAGCGATAAAGATTTCATCCAAGCTCACATGCTCCTGGTGCTTGGCAATTATTTTGTCTGCCAGCTTGAACCAAGTTTGCATACAGTCGTGGATCAATTCCGGCTGGTCATAGAAGGCGTAGAGCAATTCCAGAGGGCCGAGAAGGCTTCTTAGGTACATATAGCCTCCAACCAGGTTTTGACAGATCACATCCCCACGACCAGCAGCAGCCTTAGCATATTCTATTTTTTTAGCGATTTTCGTATAGCGTTCTGGGCTGTCAGCGTTCATTCTCCACTTGCATTTTTCTTCCCAAGACTTTTGATCTTTGACCGGGTGCTCAAGGTACTCGGGCATAAAGCCGCTGCGTCTGTTTTTAAAGCAAAGGACATGTCGGCCGGCAAAATCCTGCACTACCTCATATTCGCCTCTGTCCTCAATAACCACTTCTTCAAAGACCGGCAAAAATCCAGCCTCACACCAACCCAGCTCGCCCAAAAAATATTTTCCGCCTACATCATAACCGAATAGCTCAGCCAAATCCTGAGACGTATGATCCGGCTTCAAGTGCCCTTCCTTGATCCAACGCTCCATGCAGTAAAAGCCAAACTCCTTTTGATACAGGGGCGCATTGGGTTTCATCGCATAAAAATCTCGCATTTTCTTGGCCGAATGGCTCATGGCTTCGTAGGGCAGCATGGCGTGTATTCCATCTTTATTCATTTGCAAGTGTCCTCCTTTGATGAATGATTTCAATGGTATTATACCTTATTCTTACGGCAATTGAAAGCTTGTTTCATCAATGACTTGCGAAATAAAGAAGTTGCAAAGCAGTAAATATATGCTATACTAAAAATAATTAGGAGTCTTTCAAAATTTTTCCGTGGAATCTATATGTCTCTCCATGTCCGGCTTTTTTTGAAAGATGAGGGTGGGGGCGTAGTTTTAGAAAGACCCAAAATTAATTTTATTCTACTAATCTTACGGAGGTATCTATGCAAAGCGAAGTGTGTTTACGGGTAAAAAACCTAAGGCAGCTGATGGGCGTATCCTATGAGGAAATGGCAAGCTCTATGGGTATTTCGGTTTTGGAATATAAGGATTTTGAGCAGGGAAGCATTGAGTTGTCCTTTTCGATCTTGATGAAATGTGCGGACAGGCTTTCGGTCTCTGTGGGTGAAATTCTAACCGGTGAGGCGCCTAAGCTTGACCTGTATGATGTTACAAGAAAAGACCAAGGCATGAAAATCAATCGAAGACAAGGCTTTGATTACCTTCATATTGCACCCGAAATGAAGAACCGCCTTGCAGAGCCGGTCATTGTTACCGCTAAATACTCTGAAAAGGAAGAAAATGCACCCATAAAGCAGTCCATTCATAGCGGACAGGAACTAAATTATGTCTTAAGTGGCAGTATTAAAATTCAAATAGATCGGCAAATCGAAATCCTTCATGCCGGAGACAGTATCTACTATGATGCAACCAGAAACCATGGAATGGTGGCCATTGGGGGCACAGACGCTGTCTTTCTGTCTGTTGTCATCAATAAAGGTGAGTCTTACGACTATGTCCAACCCAAGGAACCCGTGCGCAAAAAGGCTGCGCCCATAGAGATTTATGATCAGCTGGTCTACAAGAAATTTGTAGAAGAAGACTTGGATGAAGAAAATAATCTTAAGGACATACGCTTTCAGATTCCGGAGAATTTTAACTTTGCTGTCGATGTGGTGGATGAAATCGCTAAGAAAACACCGGATAAGACTGCAATGGTCTGGGTATCCAAGGATCATGAGGAGCGGAAATTTTCCTTTGCTGATATTGAAAAGTACTCCAAAAAAACGGCCGCCTTTTTCCAATCTTTGGGCATTCAAAAAGGCGATGTTGTCATGATTTCGGTTAAGCGGCATTATCAGTTCTGGTTTTCCATCATTGCCTTGCATCGGCTTGGTGCTATAGCGCTTCCAGCCGCTAATACCCTCAGTAAGAAAGACTTTGTATATCGTTTTAATGCCGCCAATGTTAAAGCCGTTGTGGCTACAACAGACGGAGACTTGATCAATTCCATTAACCAAGCTTTGCCTGATTCATCCTCTGTGGCTGTAAAGATTTTGGTCAACAATCCTGCAAGAAATTCTCAAGAAAATCCATACGAATCCATGGGTTGGATTGACTTTGAGAAGATGAACGACTTTGAGGCCAGCTTTGAGCCCGTTGAAGTGCATAAAAACGATCCCATGCTAATGTACTTTACCTCTGGCACCACAGGGTATCCGAAGATTGCGGTACATAACTTCACCTATCCTGTTGGTCATATCGTGACAGCAAGGTGGTGGCAGAATGTGTCGCCTGATGGCATACACTTTACCATCTCTGATACAGGTTGGGGTAAGGCGGTATGGGGCAAGCTGTACGGACAATGGTTCTGTGAGGCAGCAGTCTTTACCTATGACTTTGATAAATTTGAGGCTACAGACATTCTGCCCCTGTTCGCAAAGCATAAGATTACTTCTTTCTGTGCCCCGCCCACCATGTATCGCTTCTTCATCAAGGAAAACCTTGCCAACTATGATCTGTCCAGTTGCAAGCACGCCTCCATTGCCGGTGAGGCCCTCAATCCCGAGGTGTTTCAACAGTTTTACAATGCAACCGGCCTAAAGCCTATGGAAGGCTTTGGACAGACGGAAACTACTTTGACCCTGGCCAACCTTTCCGGCACAGAGCCAAAGCCTGGCTCAATGGGCAAGCCCAGCCCACAATATAAGGTGACCTTGTTGACACCGGAAGGACAGGAAGCCAAGGTCGGACAAGTGGGAGAAATCGTAATCAATACCGCTGAGAAACCCTGCGGACTGTTCGACGGGTACTATAACCCTTCTGGTTGCATTGACAAGGAGCTGACGGAAAAGGTATGGCACGATGGATACTACCACACTGGGGACATGGCATGGCGTGACGAAGAGGGCTACTACTGGTATGTAGGTCGAACCGACGATCTGATCAAATCCAGCGGTTACAGGATCGGGCCCTTTGAGGTTGAAAGTGTCATTATGGAGCTGCCCTATGTGTTGGAATGCGCCGTCACAGGTGTAGATGACCCCGTTCGAGGTCAAGTCGTCAAGGCCACTGTCGTTTTGGTCAACGACAAAAAGCCCGCTGACGAGCAGCAAGCAGAGGAGCTAAAGTTAAGCATTCAAAACTACGTCAAAAAGCATACGGCTCCTTACAAATATCCCAGAATTGTAGAATTTGTAGACAATCTGCCCAAGACCATCAGCGGAAAGATACGGCGAGTTGAGTTAAGGGAGAAGGATAAATAGGATCTTATACTCAGTACCGTTTAGCTTTGCAAAGCCGCCGCCCAAGGCAATAGAATTTAGCAATATACAAAATGATGAAACTAGCTGGCTTCTGGATTGAACAGGAGTCAGCTTTTTTATGTTGTTGCATAAAAATAGAACCTATTTGAACGACCTTTATTACAGTCCATTCAATAGGTTCTATTTTACATACGGTCTCTAGGGGAACTTTTTAGTCTTACGGTATCATTCAGTCGCAAACAAGGGGAGCTTTTCCAAGAAAAGGATATCTTCGCGAGCAGCAGCTTCTCCTTCAGCCAAGATCGCTGCACGACAAACAATGTGGCCTCCAGCTTTTTGAACCAGTCGCTCAATGGCTTCTAGGGATTTGCCGGTGCTGATTACATCGTCCACGATGATGACTCTTTTTCCTTTTATTTCTTCACTGTCCTGCTTGTCCAGGCACAAGAGCTGCTTTTTTTGAGAGGTTATGGATACAACTTCATCCACCAAGGGCTCATCCATGTAGGGCTTAATGCTTTTTCTCGCTACATAGTACTTCTTCATTTTGAGTAACCTTGAAAGCTCAAAAACGAGAGGGATGCCCTTAGCTTCCGCTGTAATTAAGAGATCAGCTTTAGGAAGCTTTTTGACCAGTTCAGAGGCACAGGCAATCACAAGTTCTGTTTCCCCTAGGATCACAAAGCTGGCTATTTTTAGTTTTTCATTGATCTGGATGATGGGAAGCTGTCGAGTCAGCCCGGCTACTTTTAATTCATAGGTGTCAGCCATTATAGAGTCACTCCAATCAGAGGCAGAATCATTTTGATAATAATACCGGAAATCATCCCAACAAAGGGATCAAACAAAGCGGTTACAGTCATTGTGACACCGCCCGTCATAGGACTGGCTGCCAAGGCTGCAGAAGCATTGATGGGTACAGTCACAAAGCACCCCAGCACAAACAAAAATCCTGCTATGGATTCGCTTGGAACGAACTTTGCAATCTTAGGCAGTAAGCCACTGATCAGGATCGCTGCCATAATCACCATCATGATCACGCCGGACCAAACAGGGTGTGGTGCGCTACCAGTCGCAGAAATAATCGCCTCAACAGGCCCCCCGCCGAATGCGGAAGAGGCCATATCTGCCAGAGAACTGATGACAGAAAGATGATCAATGTTCGCTGGGTTTGTCTCTCCACCGGCCATGCTGCCCGTTATCATACCAAAGGAAATATTAGCACCAATATTCAGACAGATCATGGCTAGCGCACCTCGAATCACACCGGCGTTCAAGGTGAATTTGGTCAGTGTAAACTTTCTGCTTTCCTCGACTTTGATCGTATCCTTGGTGTTTTTACTGAAAGCGGCAACAAGGCTGGATAAGACAACAGAAATGATGATGGTGTAAACTAAATCCTTAGTAAATATGTAGGTGAGAATAGCTGCTGCCAACGAAGTAGCCCCAATTAAGCTACTCTTTCTGAACATGTCTACAGAAACTTTAACAAGCATGATGCCAACTCCAGCCATCATAGCAGAAGTAATATCATCACCGATGAATCCAACGATGCCACTCATCAAGCCAAAAGCGCCAATCAAGGCCATACCGAAAGCACCCAAGAAAATCATGGTGAGCCTTTCTCGCATGTTTTTGCCCATGGTACCAGCAAGGGTAATTGTTTCTGCCTGGAAGGAAATAGGGGCTACTGAACCCACAATTCCGTTACCGACGGCCCCAACCATAAAGGCAAGAGCTGTTGGGATTGAAGCAAAGCTGAAGGACAAGGCCAAGATCCCTTGCGGCAGGCCATTAATGACAACCCCTAAGGCTGCAATAAAGTCCTTCAAAATTTGTCCGATTTCCAAGTTAATTCCTCCAACAAGATAAATTTTGCGGGTCTTCAAAAAGCCGGACATGAGGGGCAGTATAGGTACACGGATATTTTGAAAGGCCCGATGGGCTGAATATATCATATTTCCTCAAAAAAATCAATAAACAACAGATAAAACAACAGTATTTTACATTAAGTTGCTCCTTGTGATCTTATTCTATAGCTTATCCACCTTCACTTCTTTTATGTATTGCTCATATTCGATTTTTGTAGCCAATAGGGTTCCGCTACGGCTGATAGAAGCAGCTGCCAGAGCCAAGGCTCTCCTTAACATTTCTTCGGACGATTCTTGCTGCTGTAAGCCGATGCAAAGACCGGCTACCATAGAATCTCCGGCGCCTTGCAGGCCCTTGATTTCAACTGAGGGAGCCGCTCCGAAATAGGCATTCTTTTCATCCAAGAGGATGGCCCCATCCTTTCCTAGAGAAACGCAAACGTAAGGAACTCCGCCTTCGATGATCTTTCTGGCCGTATGGATCATGTCTTCCTTTGTTCGTAGGCTTGTTTGAAAGTGCTGCTCCAGCTCGAACAAATTGGGTTTGATGATCGTCGGCCCAGCGGTCAAACCCTCTGCCAAAAGACTTCCTTCCGCATCCAGTACAATCGTTTTTATAGTACAGGCTTGTTCTTTGACCCTTTGAATGATTTTTTTGTACACGTCCGTCCCTAAGCCTCTAGGAACACTGCCGCTTAACACCAAAGTTTCACAGCGCAGCTGTTGGATTAGCGTTGTTATTTTCGTCAAGAGCCTTTCGAAACTTTCCTCTGTTACAAGACCCCCTTTTTCGTTCAACTCCGTCAGTACGCCCTGATTCAGAAGCTTGATGTTGGTTCTTAAGTTGCCTTCAATCAACTCAAAGTCCGCTCCGATGCCTTTATTGCGCAGCGAGCTGTAGAAGACCTCACTATCATTTTTAAAGCAAAAGCCAGTGCAATAGGTTTGGTAATTCAGGTTGTTCAAGACCGTGCTTACATTGATTCCCTTTCCTGCGATATCAACCCGGCTTTCCTTGACCCGATTTAAGGCGCCATATTGAAAGTCCTCCAGCACGACCGTTCTATCAATGCAGGGATTTAAAGTGACTGTTAAAACCAAAGGAATACCCCCTTCTGATGATTTTTTAAGCTAACTCTTTTTTATAAGTATAACATCAGGCAAATCATAAAGCAAACCAGGAGGAATATTATTGCATGATTCTTGCAAAATTCTTCCCAATGTGTATAATGAATCGAAAAACAAGTACATGGAGGTTTGTATGAATTTAGACGGCAAGATTATTAAGGGTGTGGGAGGGCTGTATTTTGTGGATACGGCGTTGGGTGTTTTTGAATGCAGCGCAAGAGGGATCTTCAAAAATATAAACCAGACTCTTTTGATTGGTGATCAGGTTGAGATTCGGGTATTGGAGCAAGGCTCGGCCAATGAGTCGCCGACCGGGAACATCGAAACGGTAAAACCTAGGAAAAATGAATTAATCCGCCCTTATGTATCAAACATTGACCAAGTTATTCTTGTCCTGTCTAAAAAAAGTCCTGAAATTAACCTCCCTCTGTTGGATAAGTTTCTTCTGATGGCAGAAGTGATCTCACAAAACGCTCCAACAGGTTCTTTTTCCATACTTATCGTTATCAATAAAAGTGATCTAAGCAGCAAGAATGCAGACAGACTTATAGAAGAATATCAAGGGATCGGTTATACCGTTTTGACCACCTCCACCAAGGCAGAAAGCGGCCTGGAAGCCTTGAAGGAACGTATAAAGGGGAAGGTCAATGTTTGTGCCGGGCCCTCGGGCGTCGGCAAATCGAGCTTGATCAACTGCCTATCTGGAAATTCGGCAGCCATGAAAACCGGAGAACTGAGCGCAAAAATCGAGCGGGGCAAGCATACGACCCGTCATACGGAGTTAATCAGGCTTTCTAATGTTTCAGAGGACACATTTGTGATTGATTCTCCCGGGTTTTCTTCCCTGTCTCTTGAAAGCTTGCACTATGAAAAATTAGATTCCTTGTTTCCAGAGTTTAAGCCTTACTTGGCGTGTTGCCGCTTTACCGACTGTATACATTTGGCTGAGCCGGACTGCGCCGTGAAAGCCCAAGTGGGAAAGGCAATTCCGCAGAGAAGATATGAGGTTTATTTGGGACTGCTGAATGGGGAAAAGACAAGCAAGGACTCTTTTTAACAGCCAATGGCTGCTTTCGACTGTCACCATGCGTGAGAATCCAAGCGAACATTAATATTGGAGGTAATCATAATGAAAGAAGTTCAACATAATAAACAAAAAAAATTAGCCCCCTCGTTACTGGCGGCTAATTTTTCATGTTTAGAGAAGGATATCCGGCTTGTAGAAGAGTCCGGATCTCAGTATCTGCATATTGATGTAATGGACGGGCTGTTTGTGCCCAATATCTCCATCGGAATCCCTGTAATCGAGTCCATCCGGGCAATATCAAAGATGGTATTTGACGTGCATCTAATGATCGTGCAGCCAGAGCGATATGTTGAAGCCTTTGCCCAATCCGGTGCGGATATCATCAACATTCACACAGAAGCTTGTGAGGATGTTTTGGCCTGCATACGCAAGATTAAGGCTCTCGGTAAGACCCCAGCGGTAACAATCAAGCCCAAAACCCCTGTAGAAACTGTATATCCATACCTGGATGAGCTTTCCATGGTGCTGCTCATGTCTGTGGAACCGGGCTTTGGGGGTCAAAAGTTCATAGAGGCTTCCTTGGATAAGGCAAACCAACTGGCCGAGTATGTTGCCAAGAAGAATTTGCAGCTTGATATCGAAATGGACGGTGGGCTTTACTTGCAGAATATTCAGAGGGCATTGGATGTCGGTGTTACTGTAGCAGTTGTTGGCTCCGGGATTTTTAAGGCTCCGGATATTTCAAAGGCGGCTAGCGGGTTTTTGGATATCCTTAGACAGTAAGTGGGTAAATTTTAGGGCACAATTCGGTGTTCATAGGAACTCTGTTCTGCGGGTCTGTTCACCCGATTTATACTGGCAAAAGGTAAAGACCTTCATATGGCAGCTGCCATAGAAGCTACAAGTTGAACTCGTTCTATAGGTACATTGGTAAAATTTGAAATCTGTTCGCAAGTCAATCCATTTTCCAACATGTTTAAGATAAGCTCTTCTTTGCCTTTTTCCATACCCTTCTCCATACCCTTTTCCATACCTTTTTCTTCGGCGACTTCCAATATTTTTAATTTCACCATACTTTTAAACTCCTCCCATAATTGATTAATTTTTTCTTTTTCTACCAATTTATCACACAACACCAACATAAGGGCTACCAGTTTTTCTCGTGACAGTCTTGCCTGCTTTATTTTTGAAGCTAATTCAATTCCTTCCAGTAACAACTCGTACTTACTCAAGCGCTGACTACTGCACAAAGGAAGAAAAATAAGCGCCAATTCATCTATAGCTTCCTGCTTACTTAGTTTGGACTTAAACTCACTTAATAATTCATCTGCATTTCGTTCAGCCATGTTCACGATGAGTGGCGTGAACTTGAGGCTTTGTCCATCCAAACATTTGATGTGGGCTTCCTTATTTGTAACAATCAACGTTTTAAACTCCATGCCATGCCGTTGCCACAGGTCAATGGCGTAACCGCAAAATCGAAGCAAATCTTTTTGACTGACATCTACCTCTGTTTCGATGTGTATGCCGTAGGACTTGTTTGTTTTAAAGCTTAAGTCAGAAAATTCCGTTTCAACAAACACTTCCTTCTTCTCCGTTGAAAGCAGTTCCAACAGACAAGTATCTTCTTCAACCCCCAGTACAGAAAGGGTCTTATCCTTGAACACGGTAAATGCTTCTTTGAAAACTGCGTCGTAGTTTTGATAGTATTCTGTAATCAAACCGTATCCTCCTTTTTGATTAACTGTATCACCATCGAAATCTTTTGTCAAACGCTGCAATTACGCTCACTGCTTAATTTAACAAAGCGCTTTATGTAAACAAAAAAGGGCTGATGCTTACCGAATTCAAAATCGGTGAGCATCAGCCCTTCGTGTACTTACTTCACACTTATTATTCCTAGCTTATTCCCCGCTAATTCGCCTCTCATTCACTGACTGCCTTTCGGTAAAACTCTCTAAGCTTCTTATACACCAGTCCGTGAACAGAATTGTTCGGGTACTTGCCCTTGGCATTCTTCTTACCGGCTTCCACACCAGTGAGGATTTCAATGCCCTCATCAATGTGAGCGATGGCATAGATATGGAATTTCTTATCTTTGACGGCTTCAATGACTTCGTCCTTGCACACCAGATCTTTGATGTTTTGCTTTGGAATGATAACGCCTTGCTTACCTGTAAGGCCTCTGCGCTTACACAGATCAAAGAAGCCCTCCACTTTGTAGGTCACACCACCGATGGGCTGGATTTCCCCACGCTGGTTAATGCTGCCGGTAACGGCAATTTCCTGCGTAATGGGCAGCTCCGACAGCATGGACAGAACAGCATACAGCTCTGTACTGGAAGCCGAGTCCCCGTCAATGCCATTGTAGTTTTGCTCAAAGCAAATGCGGCAGGAAAGAGACAACGGGAAATCCTGCGCATAAGTCTGACCCAAAAAGCCCGTCAGCACCTGAACCCCCTTGTCGTGAATGCTTCCACTCATTTCGACTTCCTTCTCAATGTTGATGATTCCAGCCTTGCCCACATAGGTGGTGGCTGTAATCTTGGAAGGCTTTGCAAAGCAGTAGTCGCCCACATCCAAAACAGCCAGCCCATTGATTTCACCCACCTTGCTACCGTTGGTGTCAATCATAATCACATCGTCCTCAATCAACTGGGTGAGCTTTTCCTCGTACATGTTCAGGCGATATTCCCGATCGGCGATGGCTTGATCAATGATCTTCTTCGTAAGCAACTTGGCATTTTCATACTTTGCAATGGTGTTGGCTTCATGGAGGATTTCCAGTAGATGGCTAAGTTTGGTAGTCAAGCGATCCTGTCGCTCGGATATCCTTGTGCCATATTCAATCACCCTGGCCACCGCCTCACTGTCCAAGTCCAAAAGCTTATGCTTCAGAATAGCTTTTTTAATAAAGCCATACAACAGGCTCAAATTATCCTCACTATAGGACATTTCGTAATCAAAGTCAGCGCGGATTTTAAACAGCTTTTGAAATTCATCATCATAGTTATAAAGTAGATTATAGAAAAAGTCATTGCCGATCATGATGACTTTCACGTTGACCTTCACTGGCTCCGGTTTAATCCCAGAAACCGCAATGCCCGTTGAAAACTCCCGCAAAGGTTCTGTGGTAATTTCTCCGGTTAGAAGCACCTGCCGTATGGCTTCCCAGGAGTGATTATTCGACAAAACATCATGCGCCTGGAGAATTAAATAGCCACCGTTTGCCTTGTGGAAGAGGCCGGGCTTGATTTTCATGAAATCCGTTGTAAAATTCCCGAACTCATTATCATATTCAACCTCTCCTACCAGATTGGAATAAGTAGGGTTGTAGTCTACAATGACGGGAGCACCGCTCAAGTCTGCATTATCCGTTAGCAAGTTGATTTTATATTTGGTAAAGATTTCTTCTGTATTTTTCTTGACATACCATGGAATTAGCTGCTGTAAGGGTTCTTCTTCTGGGGGTTCTTCCTCATAAAAATCAACGATATTTTCAAGGATATCCTCCTTGACTTCCAGTAAGTAGTCCAAAACATTCTGATGATCGGCGTAGCCCTCCAACAGCTTACTCATATGGTGGCCAACCGTAAACAAACCGACACTATATTCTAAATCTTCAACCTCTTTGCGTGTTGCCTTTTCAAAGCTTTTGATAGAACGCATAATTTCGGCTGCCTGCTTTTGAATGGTTTCTGAGTTTTTCGAGATTGAATCCTTAATTTCTTGGCTAAGCTCGTCGTACTGCTCTTCGTTGATCATTTCGCCTTCAATGATGGGCATAAAATAAATTCCGTTATTGGTAGACTTGACTCCGAAATTTTGACTTTTTGCCTCTTCTGTAACCCGGCGTACCAGCTCGTCGCGTTTTCCTTGATATTCTTTAACGATCTTATTTTTATTCCCCTCGAACTCCTTGGTACTGAAAACCTTGGGCAACTCATTTAAAAGACGATTAATAAACTCTTCCATTTCCTCTTTAAAAATTTTTCCTTTGCCTGCCGGAAGGTACAGAACCTTGGGACATTTGGGATTTTTGAAGTTATAGATATAGCACAAGTCCGGCGGAATCTCCTGCCCCAGAGCTGCATTGGCAGCGGCAGCCTTTTCCGCAAAGGCTTTTGCAAAGGAGGTTCTGCCGGTGCCCGCTTCACCATATACATAGATGTTATAGCCCTTTGCTGCAACCTTCATTCCAAATTCCAGTGCACTTTGGGCTCTGTTCTGGCCGATTAGGCCGTTATAAGGCTCCAAATCCCTTGTGGTACTAAATTTTAGCTCCTGAGGTGTACAAAATCTCTTCAGCTCCAAATAATTCAGTTCTTTCATAACGACCTCTCTTTCACCTCATAATACTTCCACATAATAATTGCATCTTCTTTTGTGTCCTGGTAATAGTTTTTCCGAATCCCCTCCGGTCTAAACCCAAAGCCTGTATACAGCCGCTGAGCCGGAGTATTATTCATACGCACTTCCAGGGTGATACCGATCATCTCCTTTTCTTTGGCCACAGCCTCCAGGGCTTCCATCAGCATACGCCCCAGCCCTTGCCTCCTGAACTCACTTTTCACGGCGATATTCGTGATATGTCCTTCGTTTATCACATGCCACATGCCCGCATAGCCGCAAACCTTTCCATTCTTTATCACAACCAGGTAGGTAGAGATTGGATTATTCATATCCTTTTCCATCTCTCGCCTGGACCAAGGGATTGAAAAGGAATCATCCTCAATTTCCATGACGGAGTCCAAATGCTCCGGCTTCATCAATGCTATCTGTATCATTTTATCTCCTTGTATACTCTCAGTCACGTTCCACTTTGCAAAGCCGCCCAAGACATTAGCATTTAAGCTGGTTGAATGATGGCGGCTTGGTAAATGTTTAAGAGACTGAGTATAAATATACTCTTCCTCGTCAATCTGAGGAAGACAAACGTTCAGCTTGCGATTTTCGTAGGTAATAAATGGGGAGTTCCTCTGCACTGCAAGCTTTTCCTTGCTCATAAAGCGAGAAGGCCAAAAGCGCCACAGAACTTGCCCGCTGGAGGCAGTTATTTTCGGTGGCAAAACTAACGGCAAGGTCGGTGTAGGCTCTGAGGGTTTCCCCATACGCATAGACGCCATCTCCAAGAAAGACAACGCCCGTATGATAGTTGGTTCCGTACTCCGTGACTTTTTGCAGCAGCTCAGGAAGCGGCAGCGCCTCATATTCCGTGAGCCTATTGCCCTGATAATAGACAGCGGTATACACTTGATTCCGTCTTGCATCCATGATGGGCACCACAAGATTCTTTTGATCATAGACATTATATGCCAAAGCATCCAGTGTAGGTACCGGTATGACTTGTTTTGATTGAAAGCAAAATCCCTTAATAGTTGCAACGCCGATCCGCAGGCCAGTAAAGGAGCCGGGGCCATTGGTTACGGCGCAGAGGTCAATATCCGAGGGCTGCAAATTCAGCGCGTTCAAAAGCGTATCAAGCATGGGCATGATGGTCGTACTATGTTCTTTCTTATAAGACAGGTTCATCTCGGCTAGCAGTTTTCCATCCTCCGCCACGGCGACTCCGGCCACCTGTCCGGAGGTTTCGATGCCCAATATTTTCATTTATTCAGATCCTTTCAAAGTAAAGATAATAAAACCTTGGTGGGGGGCAGCTTGCTTTGGGGTTTATTTTTTATAGTGTGATTATAGCTTTATGTGTAAAAAATTGCAAGTTTTTTTGGACTAGCAGTCCTGTACTCAGTCAGGTTTATCTTTGCAAAGCCGCTACAAAAGATAGAATTGATTCCGGTTGAATGAAAGTGGCTGGAAAATATTTAAGAGACTGAGTATAATAGCTGCCTGTAAATCTCTTTCATCCCCCCTTGCTTTTTTGATGGAGATGTGTTAAAACATAAAGCATAAGGCATACAATGGCCTATAGCCATTGATAATGAACAATGAACCCTTGAACAGGATGATGATTATGATCTTACTGAGTATTGATAAAAATTGCTTTACCACCACAACCATGTAGGGCAGCCTTGCTCGTTGCATTGCAACCGGCTTCAAGGCTAGCCCTTGTTGTCGTGGTTGCAGGATGAAAAAAACACCTTGCAGACACTTTTTTGTATCTGCAAGGTGTTTTTTATTTTGACTTCGGATAGGAAAGGAGGTGATTGCTCCGATGATTAAAGGAAGACTTCAAACAGATTCCAAGGAGCGGCTTACCGCAGAAGGACACAAAATATTTCGTAGAAAGAATGTGTCATAGGCTTTGATATTTCTGGGTTGCAGCCATTGGGTTTGTAGCCCATGATTGAATATTTAAAAAAGGAGATTGAGTACAATGTTTGATAAAAAAATTCTGGTGGATGCACTTGCGTCCGCAGTTAAAAATATTTTTGTTGGGGCTACGCTTGTTGCGTATGAGGAAAGCAAAGAAGGGTTGCATTGTGACTTTGACCTTCCACCTTTGAATCCAGAGTTGTTTTCGAAGATAGGGACGGAGTTGAAGGCCTTGGCAGCCAAGAATACGGAAAAGGCCTTAGGAACTGCTGCCTTTGAGCTCAGCCATTTTTCCGGTGCCTATGAAGGTGGAAATGCCAAGAATCGGATGCTACAGCGCATTTATGTAGTAGCGTTCGAAACAAAGGCAGAGTTGGAGGCATACAAAGAACGAATGGCAGATGCCGCCTTTCGCGACCATAAGGTGCTGGGACAAGAGATGAAACTCTATTCCAGTGCCAATGAAATCGGGCAAGGGTTGATCCTTTGGCACCCAAAGGGCGCAATGCTTCGCTATCTGTTAGAGCAGTTCGGGCAGACAGCCCATATTTTGAATGGCTATCAGTGGGTTTATTCCCCCCACATCGGAAGAGCGGAGCTTTGGAAAACTTCTGGACATCTGGATTTTTACAAGGATTCCATGTACAGCCCGATTGAAATTGATGGTGAGGCGTATTTTCTAAAGCCCATGAATTGCCCCTTCCACATTCATATCTACAATAGTGAGCTTCGCTCGTACCGAGACTTGCCCATCAAATATGCTGAGTATGGTACGGTTTATCGTTATGAGTTGTCCGGAGCATTAAGCGGGCTTACACGAGTCCGAGGCTTTACGCAGGATGACGCCCATATCTTATGTACGCCGGAGCAAATCGACGCTGAGGTGGAAAACGCCTTGAAGTTCTCTCTCTATATACTTCGTTCTTTTGGCCTGGAAAGCTTTCAAGCTTATATCTCCACTAAGCCGAAGGAAAAGTTTATCGGAGACGACCAGGCTTGGGAGATGGCTACGGAGGTTTTGAAAAAGGCTGTGCTGGCTGCTGGATTAGACTACAAGATCGACGAGGGCGGCGGGGCTTTCTATGGACCAAAGATCGACTTAAAGCTCCAAGATTCTCTTGGCCGGGAATGGCAATGCAGCACGATACAGTTTGATTTTAACCTGCCCCAGCGTTTTCAGATGCGCTACGTGGGCAAGGACGGAAAGCCCCACACACCCTATATGGTACACAGGGCTCTTTTTGGCAGTCTGGAGCGTTTCATGGCGCTTTTAATCGAACAGTATAAGGGGGACTTCCCTTTCTGGTTTGCCCCTGTACAATTCGGGATTGTACCCATACAGCCCGCCCACAACGAATACGCCAAGGCCTTGGCCAAGGAGTTACGGAGTCTTGGCTTCCGAGTTTCGGTGAATGAAAATGACGAGAACATGCGAAGCAAGATTAAAGCTTTTGAGCAAGAGAAAGTGAATTATATGCTGGTCATAGGTGATCGAGAGCTAGAGAATAAGACCTTTGCCCTTCGTAGCCGAAAGGACGGTAATTTGGGAGAAATGAATGTAGAGCGCCTGATGGAAAATCTAAGGGAAGAGATTGAAAAGGGTAAACCACGATGTATTGAATAGTTTTTGTCTGGATCCTTCAAAATTTCCGAGGGATTGGTACCTCACCCCATGTCCGGCTTTTTTGAAAGATGAGGATGGGGGGGTGGGGGAAGGAGAAGAAAACTTTTTTTCGCCGTTTGAAAAAAGTTTTCTTCTCCTTCCCCCCACGGTTTTAAAATAAGGTTTGTTTCTTGCTTAAACTTGCTGTATAATCAAGCAACCATAAAAATCAAGGGGGAAACATTATGAAAATAGGAGTACTAATCGGGTTTCATCAAGGCGTGGATTTAGAAAAGGAGTTTAAAAAAGCACTAGACATGGAGCTGAACTGTTGCCAGCTCTGCTGTTGGGATACTAGCCTTTACACTAAGGAGAATGCAGAGCAGATTCGCATCCTTGCCGATCAGGCCGGAATAGAAATTACAGGCCTTTGGGCAGGCTGGGACGGGCCAAAGGAGTGGAACTTCTATGGGGGACCTTCAACGCTGGGCTTAGTGCCGCCCGCTTACCGTTTTGCACGCCTTAAGGAACTGTTTGCCGCTTCGGATTTCGCTGCATGGATGGGCGTATCGGATTTGATTACCCATGTGGGTTTTATACCTGAGGATCCAAATAATTCGGATTTTGCGGGCCTTGTCACTGCTTTGCGCAGTCTTACCTCTTATATGAAGAAGAAAAATCAATACTTCCTCTTCGAAACAGGTCAAGAAACACCCGTTACCCTCCTTCGTGCGATTGAGGAGATCGGTACAGGTAATCTGGGCATTAATCTGGACACAGCCAACCTGATTATGTATGGCAAGGCTAGCAGTGTCGATTCGCTGGATGTTTTCGGTAAATATGTCCGAAATACCCACTGCAAAGACGGCCTGTACCCAAGCTGCGGCAAGGAGCTTGGCCCAGAGGTAGCACTGGGTGAAGGCAAAGCAAATTTCCCTGTGCTGATCAAGCGCTTACATGAACTGGGTTACACAGGCCCCCTGGTTATGGAAAGAGAAATAAGCGGCGAACAGCAGATCAAGGATATTGCAAGTGGTAGGGACTTCCTTAAAACGATCCTTAAGGATTTGGGTATTTAACGGAAAAGGAGAATCCATGAACATACCACAGATCATTTTTGCGACAAACAACAGCAAAAAGGTAGTTGAAGTTAAAGAAATACTGGGCTGCGATATCAAAACGCCCAAGGAGTTGGACATTGATCCGGAGGTTGTGGAAGACGGCGAAACCTTTCAGGCCAACGCCGTCAAAAAGGCCGTAGAAATTTTTATGCGCTGCAAAGACAAGGTGCCGGATCCCTATATCGTGTTCAGTGATGATAGCGGTCTCGAAATTGATTATCTAAACAAGGCGCCAGGGGTACTGTCGGCTCGGTATATGGGAGAGGATACGCCCTATTCCGTTAAGAATGCCCGGATCTTGGAGATGTTAAAGGCTGTGCCTGACCACCAGCGGAGCGCACGCTTCGTTTGTGTCATTGCTGCTGTTCTGTGGGACGAAGGCCAAATGGGCACGCAAAATCTAAAGGTCATCACGACTCAGGCCACAATCGAGGGCTTCATTGCTCATGAGATCAAAGGCAAAAACGGCTTTGGCTATGATCCCATCTTTTATGTACCCGAGTACAAAATGACAACGGCCGAAATGCCATCTGATCTTAAGAATAGAATCAGCCACAGAGGCAAAGCCTTGAAGCGGATGAAGTTGGAGCTAGGAAGCAAGTCTGGCTTATCAGAAGAATGAAAACAAAAAAGACCCTAGGGTTTATAACCCATAGGGTCTTTTTTATGTAGTTGTCAAAATTGTAGCCTTCCGCTTTCTTGCTCATTAAACACATAATAACAAGCTTTCTCTTCAGGCTTAAAATATAATGCGAGCTTTTTAATGTCTTTAACCAGCTTTCCGTCGGATTTCCAAACCTCTTTTGCACGATCTTCAAAGTGCTTGACATCAAGCTTGCTTCCGCCGAACTCGACAAAGGTCTCCAACTTCATGGCAAACTCTCTCCTTAAAAGTATTTTAACACAATTTTTTCGGGTGCTCAGGAGATAGTACCACTAATGGAAAATCTTGTCAATATCTATTTTGTTCTACTCTAATCCATCCTCCATTTCGTTCTCTAATTCGTTCTCCATCTCAGCATCCAATGCTCCTTCAGCGTTGTCGTCTTCTTCGTTAAGGTACTGCCTGTCATTTAACTCAATCTTGGACACGGAGATTTCCAAGGCCACCTTTTCCAATACTTCACCGTTTTCCAGCTTTTTTTGGTAGTTACGGCTTTGCATACGGCCAAGAATTTTCAGATTGTCGGATACGGTTAAGCTTCCGGCAAAGCGGGCGTTACGGCCCCAGGAGATGCAAGGGATGTAGTCCGATTTGTTATAAGAACGATTGACTGCAACTAAAATATCACAGATCTCCCGTCCAAAGGGGGTTGTTCGATAAACGGGCGGCTTACAGATGTAGCCGTTCAGCATGACTTCATTGGGGTTTTCCCCTTGAACGCTGTCCTTAATGAAAATCTCCCTGGCGAATACGGTTAAAATTAATTTGTTTTTTCTGTCGGACTCGACAAAATTGTTGTACGAACGAACCTGACCTAAAATATGTACTACCGTGCCAATAGTCAGTAAGCTTTTATCGCAAAGTCTTTCCGATATTGTCACAGGCAGGATGTCGCAGGCTTCACTTAACCTTTTGACTTGGAGGCTGAACGAATAAAAGCCTTCTCCAAAGACTTGGTGACTAAAGGTAAAATCTGAAATAATAGTACCTACAACACTGATAGAATTGTTGACCGGCATAGCTTCCTGCTGCATTCTAATACCCCTTCCGCATTTTTTTGCAAACATTAGTAATTTCTAAATTCTATTCGGGGTATATAGGTTTTAGAACTTTAAATCAGCACATCACTGATCAGTGAAACGGTGACAGCCGCCAAAATATTTCGAATATCATAAAGCTCGCTTCCAAGCTCAATAGAAAACTCCTGCTCCACAATCACACGCCCGGAAAAAGTTGGAATCGAGCGCTGGATACAAAACTGCGTTTTGGATTCAGAAACACTGGATGCCGTTATACTGGCCTTATTATTGAATCCGTAAGTAATCAGCTTGACATGGCCGTCCAGCACCAGCTTACTGTCCAACTTTTCATCCATATTCAAAATGACAAAGGCTTCCTTCTCTAAGTCTATGGAAGTTTTTGCCAGAACACTATCAATAATTAACAAAATATCTACCTTCGACTCCTTACTATTCTCGTCAAATATCTGAAATTTCTTTCCCGAGTCCCCAAAAAATCTTTGAATTAACTCTATGACTTGATCCTTGCCCCAGTTGCCTACAATTCTGATCTTCATTTGGCTATTGACCTCGACTTTCAAATAATATAGAATAAGTACCAAATTTTTTTCTCCGGCTGGGGGTATTAAAACCTTTGGGGAGGGAAGGGAAAACTTTTTTCAAACGGCGAAAAAAGTTTTCCCTTCCCTCCCCAAACCCCCACCCTTCCCTTTCAAAAAAGCCGGGAATGGGTTTGAGCTTTGGTATATGAGAATTTTTAACATAGGCACATAAGGGTTTCAATCCACGCATTCGGCATGGGTTGAGCTTTGGCATATGAGAATTTTTATCATTAGCCCATCAATAGCCGGTAGAACAAGCTTCGTCATACCTTATATTTTAAGTTTTTAACGTGTTAATTATTCATACACGAACGAAATAATTCTTAGATAGTTTTTGTAAGAAATTGATGATTTAACCTGAGTTGCCAAGAAGTCCCCAACCTCTAAGGTGGTGGGATGAATTGGC